>DASQPE010000100.1:0-7132 GCA_035644115.1 Gemmatimonadales bacterium | reverse complement strand
TCCAGCCGGCGGGTCGAGTCGCATTGACCTTGAGATCCCACCGGGCCGACGAGCTCACCCTGAAGCCCGATCCGGTGCGGACCGCGTTGTAGAGCTCGTAGAGCACACAACTCCCCTGCTGGACCACCAGCACATGGCGGTCGCCCGAGGAAGGATTGGGGTCGGCCGTGCTGCCGCCCTCGATCGGCGCGTCGAGAGGAATCGGCATCGGCCCCGGATCGCTCTCGTCGGAGTAGTCGGCGCCGTCGGTGCCGTAGGTGACGGCGACCGGAGGCTGGCTCTGGGGTACCACGGTGAACGGGATGCCGTAATACTGCTGCGTGGTGCCGAGATCGAGGTGCAACGCGTTGTCGGGCGACATCTGTGCCAGCAGCGCGTCCGAGGCCGGATCCGCCGGGTCGGCGCTCGCCTCACGGTTCCACGCGTTGTCGGCAGGAAACACCTGGCACCCGCCCACGGTTACGACCGCTGGGTTGGGCGTGCTGCCGGGGTTGATGTCGCCGCCGGGACCAGGATCCGGGGCGCTGGGGTCAGCGGGCGCGCCGGGAATGCTGCAGGCTGCGAGCAGAACGACCCAGACCAGACGACCGTTGCGCATGCGGGCTCCGCTCCGAAGGTTCGGCCAGAGGCGGACTTGGGGTGCGGATCAGTGAGTGTCAGGGAAAGGAGCGAGCAAGACCCATGCTGGACACGTACTATCTGCTCGGCCGGAGCGGCCTGCGGGTCTCGCCGCTGTGTCTCGGGACCATGACGTTCGGCACCGAGTGGGGCTGGGGTTCGCCGGCAGAAACGGCGCGAACCATCTTCGACCGCTATCTCGAGGCCGGCGGGAACTTCATCGACACGGCGGACGGCTACACCAACGGCACGAGCGAGGAGTTGCTCGGCCAATTCATGACGGAGCGTCGGTGCCGCGAACAGGTGGTGCTCGCGACCAAGTTCACGTTCAATGGCCAGAAGGGAAATCCCAACGCTGGTGGGAATGGCCGGAAGAACATCTATCGCGCGCTCGAGGCGTCCCTGCGCCGGTTGCGGACCGACTACATCGATCTCTACTGGCTGCACGTGTGGGACACGATGACGCCAGTGGAGGAAGTGGTCGAAACGCTGAGCAACCTGGTGCGCGCGGGGAAGGTGCGGCACATCGGACTCAGTGACACGCCGGCCTGGTATCTTGCTCGGGCGCAAACGCTGGCCCAGCTGGGCTCCGGCACGCCGATCTCCGCGCTCCAGCTGGAGTACTCGCTGGTCGAGCGGAACATCGAGCGCGAGCACGTGCCGGCCGCTCTCGAGCTCGGCATGGGGATCTGTCCGTGGAGTCCGCTCGCCGCCGGCTTCTTAACCGGGAAGTACCAGCGCGGCGCGACGGGCACCGAGGGAGAGGGGCGGCTCGCGGTGCTGCGGAGCTCGGGCAACGCCGCGTTCGACAAAGCGACCGAACGAAACTGGGCCATCCTCGATGTGCTGCTGGAGGTCGCCCGGGCGATAGGGCGCTCGCCCGCACAGGTGGCGATCAACTGGATCACCCGCCGGCCCGGGGTATCCTCCAGCATCATCGGGGCTACGTCGATCAAACAGCTGGACGACAACCTCGCCGCGCTCGACTTCGATATCCCGGCCGAGCTGAGCGCACGGCTCGACGAGGCCGGCAGGCCGGAGGCGATCTTCCCCTACCTGTTCTTCGGGCCGAGGCTCCAGAGCATGGTCAGCGGCGGGGTGGCGGTGCGGCGGGAACCACCGTGGTATCGCGGGTAGCAGGCGAGCATACCCTTCCGGGGTCCCCAAATCAGGCCCAGATTGCCGGACGGCCGCGAGCGCGGCCGCAGGAGGGACATCCATGGCGACGATGACGATGCCGAAGCTCACCCAGGGACACCGTGAGCTCGAGCGTCTGGTGGGCACCTGGCATGGCGAGGAGCGGCTCTATCCGTCCCCGTTCGCGCCGCAGGGCGGGGCGGCAGTGGGTCGGGTGCGGAATCGGGTTGTCCTCGACGGCTTCGCGCTGGTGCAGGAATACGAGCAGGAGCGCGAGGGCACAGTCAACTTCCGGGGGCACGGAGTCTTTCGGTGGGACCCGGGCGAGCAGGTCTACACGCTCCACTGGTTCGACTCGATGGGCATGTCGCCGAGTGAGTTTCGGGGCGCGCTCGAGGGCGATGTGCTCACCCTCACCAGCGTGGGGCCGCAGGGGATGATCCGAGCCGTGTGGGACCTGCCGGGCGGCGAGCGTTACACCTATCGGATGCAGATATCGCCGGACGGAGTCAACTGGTTTCCACTGATGGAAGGCACCTACGATCGCGAGGACTGATTCGAACCCGCCACACCGGAGCGCGCATGGGAAAAGGTGATCGCAAGTCTAAGAAGGGCAAGATCTTCCGCGGCACGTACGGCAAGCTCCGTCCGCGGAAGAAAAAGACGGCCAAGAGCGGCACAAAATGACCGCGCCGGTGCGCTGCGCGTGGGCGCGCACCGAGCTCGGGATTGCCTATCATGATGCCGAATGGGGCGTGCCGGTGCACGATGACCGGCTGCTCTTCGAATTTCTGGTCCTGGAGGGTGCTCAGGCCGGCCTGAGCTGGGAAACCATCCTCCGGAAGCGCTCCCGTTATCGCGAGGTCGTCGAGGAGTTTGATCCGGCGCGGGTCGCCCGATTCACCGCGGCGCGCGTGGCCAGGCTGCTGCGCGATCCCGGCATCGTTCGCAACCGGCTCAAGGTCGAGAGCGCCGTGTCCAACGCCCGGGCCCTGCTCGCGGTGGCGGGGGAGTTCGGGAGCTTCGACCGCTACGCGTGGGGCTTCGTCGGCGGAAGGCCCAAACTGAATCGCCGGCGCCGCATGAGTGAGGTGCCGGCGCGAACGGCGGAATCGGATGCGCTGAGCAAAGATCTTGTCCGGCGCGGCTTCCGCTTCGTGGGCTCCACTATCTGCTACGCGTTCATGCAGGGCGTGGGAATGGTCAACGACCACACCATCGACTGTTTCCGGTATCGTGAGGTAAGCGGTCGGGCGCGGTGAGGCGGCAGCGTGCGCCTGCAACCGGAGGTGAGGTTGATGCGTAGGGCCGCCATGCGGCTTCTCCCGCTGCTCGCGTCGATCGCTCTGACCGCTCCCGGCTTGCCGGCTCAAGAAGCTCCCTGCGATCCGGCATTCCGGCCCGCGGTGGATACGGTGCGGGCGATGGTGTCGAATCTGGGACTCAAGGGCGCGGCGCTCATCCTTCGGCGCAAGGGCCGCACCGTGTGCGAGGTCTACGCCGGCAGCTTCGGGCCCCAGACGATGATGCCGATCGTCTCCGCCGCCAAGTGGCTCAGTGCGGCTGCCATTCTCACCCTGGTGGATGAAGGCAAGTTGCGACTGGACGACTCGGTCTCCCACTGGCTTCCGTACTTCAAGGGCGACAAGAAGGCGATCACGCTGCGGCAGTTGCTGTCGCACACCTCGGGGCTCCCCAACTATCTCCCGTGCATGTTTCTCCAACAGCTCCAGCTGGACGAATGCGCGCGCCAGATCGCCGAGAAGACCGACCTGGCGGCCCGGCCGGGCGCCGAGTTCGCCTACGGGGGCGCGGCATACACGGTGGCGGGCCGGGTGGCGGAGGTGGCCGCCGGCGCGCCGTGGGCTCAGGTCTTCGCCACTCACCTCGCGCAGCCGCTCGGGCTCAGCCACACCGGATACGGCACGATGCCGAACCCGATGCTCTCCGAGGGCCAGGTGTACTCCTCGCCCGCAGACTACATCACGTTTCTTCAGATGGTGCTCGATGACGGCATGCACGATGGCCGCCGGGTGCTGTCAGCGGAGATGATCGAGGAGATGACGCGCGACCAGACCGCGGGCGTGACCGGGCGGGTGTCGCCCCGCGGCGATCAGACCTACGGTCTGGGTTGCTGGCGCGACGTGGTGGACTCGACCACCGGCCGGGCCCTCTTGCTGACGAGCCCCGGCGCCGGCGGGTTCGTGCCCTGGGTGAACCGCACCCGCGGGATGGTCGGCGTGTTGGCCGTGTTCGATAAGATCGATCGCGTCTGGCCCACGGCGCTCGCAGTGCTCCAGGCCGCCCGGAACGGCGCCATCGCGATGGACAGCGCGACCTCGGTGCCGTGACGGATCGTCCTCACGAGACGGGGCGGCACCAGCATTGGTCGCCGGCCCACCCGGCCCCGCGGTTGGGACAGGGAGAGAAGCCCGCCGCTCCGAGCGCCGGCGGCGTGAGCCGGTCGAGCAGCGAGTCCCAGGCCGCCACATTTCCAGCCCAACGGCTCCGCGCTCGAAGCGTGGTCGTCAGTGCGGCGCTCAGGTCGACGGTCAACCCGCCCGGGCCGGCGAAAAACCAGCTCGCACCGAGCTGGCCGCCCCCCGCATCGGGCTCGCGGCGCGCCCGGGCTACCGCAGCGGTGTCCACACACACCCGGGTCCCGGGCTCGAGCTCGCGGACGTAGCCGGGATAGAGCCGATAGACCACGTGGACTGGTCCGCCGTTCGCCAGCGACCGCTCGGCCGCACGACCGGGAAGGGGAAAGAGCGGCTGGGTGAGCACCCGACCCTCCAGCCGGTAGAAGAGGGTCGAGAAATAGTCGCGGGCGGTGAACCCCGCCGGCCCACCCAAGGCGACGCGGGGAGCGAGCAGGCTGCCTTGGAGTCGTGCCGGGACCGCGAGATCCAGCTCGAGCCAGAGGCCGACCGGGCCTTTGAAACCGGGCCACACGATCGCCGCCTCGCGAAAGCCGCTGATATTTGCTCGACGCGCGAGCCAGGTTCCGCGGACCGCATTTACGGTGGTCCGCACGGCAAACATCGCATAGAGTAAGGTCGGCAGCACCAGAATGCCGAGCCCCGTGCCGAGCAGCGCGCCGGACGCGGGCGGGCCGACGCGGCGGCAGAGGAGCCACCAGAGAACTCCCGCTCCGGCCAGAACCGCCAAGCCGGCGGCGCAGAGGGGGAGGTCTTCCCGACCGAACCCTTCCTTGGCCCAGACCACCGTGAGCAGGATTGCGGTCCCTGCCAGGACGGTTAGGAACAGGAGCCCGGCCAGCCGGACAGCGCGCAACTGTGCCGGTCGGAGGCGGGGGCCGCTGCCGCTATCGCGGGTGGTGTCGGCGGGGTAATTGTTCAGGCTGAGATCCCCCCAGGGAAGGGCAAGATGACGCTCGACATCGCGATCCGGAAGGCGGTAACCCTCAAGCCCAAGCCCCCGGAAGACGCACTCGGTTTCGGACGGTACTTCACCGACCACGTGTTCGTGATGGACTACGATCCGGACCGGGGGTGGCACGATGGGCGAATCGTTCCCAACGAGCCGCTCGGCCTCGAGCCGGCCGCGGCCGTGCTGCACTACGCGCAGGCTGTCTTCGACGGTCTCAAGGCGTTTCGGGGGACCGACGGGCGGGTGCGGTCATTCCGGCTGGACGATCACTGCCGCCGCTTCAACCGGAGTGCGCAGCGGCTCTGCATGCCCCCGATCGAGCTGGGGTGGCTGCACGATTCCATCGCGGAGCTGATCCGGGTCGAGCAGGACTGGGTGCCGCGGGGCGCGGGGACCGCGCTGTATATCCGACCCACGATGATCGCGAGCGAAGCCTTTCTCGGGGTGCGGCCGGCGGAGCGCTACACCTATTTCGTGCTGCTGTCGCCGGTGGGCGCGTACTACGGCGCCAAGCACGACCCGGTCAAGATCTGGGTGGAGATGCGGCATGTGCGCGCCGCGCCGGGGGGACTGGGGTCGGTGAAGGCAGCGGCCAACTACGCGGCGAGCCTCCCCGCGGCGGAGGAAGCAAAGCAGCGCGGCTTCGATCAGGTGCTGTGGCTGGACGCCCTGGAGCATCGCTGGATCGAGGAGGTCGGGACCATGAACCTCTTCGTGCGGATCGGCGAAGAGGTTCTCACACCGCCGCTGGACGACACATTTCTTCCCGGCATGACCCGCGACAGCGTGCTCGTGCTGCTGCACGAGTGGGGCGTCAAGGTGAGCGAGCGCAGGGTGTCGATCGACGAGCTGCGGCACGCGCACGCCCGGGGCGAGCTGGCGGAGGTGTTCGGGACCGGGACGGCCGCCGTGATCTCGCCGGTGGGGTTGCTGGGCTTTCCCGACGGCGCGCTCACGGTGGGCGACGGGAAGCCCGGCCGGGTGGCCCAGCGGTTGTCCGACACGCTCACCGCCATTCACTATGCGCGGGCGGAAGACCGGCACGGGTGGATGGTGCCGATCACCTAGCCGCGCTCGGGTTTGCGCTCGGCCGGGTAGGCTCGTGGAGGTGCGCGACCCAGGTATCCCGGAGCTCGACCAGGGGGGTGCCGGCCTTGGTGACCCCCATTACCACATACCCGGGGCGCGGTGTCGCGTCCACCAACAAACCCTTCCCGCTCTTCGCAACAACGACCAGCCGAGTCGGAGCGCCGCACTTGCGGCAGGGCACCACGTCAAGCATCGTGGCACCCTCGCCGATCGTGCCAAGGCATCAAGTGATTTGCCATCGCGCCTCATCTCCCGTTCGGAGGTGGGCCGGCCCGGGTGGCGATCCTCGTGCCACTCGAGGGGTGAGCGGGCGCGGAGCGCTGCGGGAGTGTGCGGTTGGTCACGTGCGGTGGTGAGGACGGCCGGAGTGCAAGGGGGAAGAAGCGTACGGGTGACCCGCGGGTTGTGATCTCGGCCCCCGGGGCTCGACCCGCAAAGAGATACCAGTGGCTAACTAGGCGACGGGGTGTCCGGCGGGCGGACGGCCGAGAGGACAGATGACGGGTGCTGGGGATCGATTAGATTGTTCGCCTTCGGCTAGGTAGCTCAGTTGGTAGAGCAGCGGACTGAAAATCCGCGTGTCGGCGGTTCGATTCCGCCCCTAGCCATTCGCGGTTCCTCAGTCCTAAATGCTTCGCCAGCCATCCGTTCGTCGGCTTGTCTCGGCTCGCGCCTTTTCGCAGTCCGAGCACTGATTTTCAGCTAAGTGTCCCGCGAGTGTGACGGATTGCGGCGAGGGGCCTCAAACGGCCTGAGCGGAACCGCACAGAGCGAGAGATCGCCAGCCTGGCCCCAGCGCCATAGCTTGAACAGGGATCGCCGCTCGTCACCCGGGAATTGCTCGCGGCGAGCCTCGCCAGACCGGCTGGATTAGGTGGCGAGCATACGCGGCAGAGTG
>DASQPE010000099.1:0-65032 GCA_035644115.1 Gemmatimonadales bacterium | reverse complement strand
CTGTGGTTCGCAGTTCGTTGCCGTGTGGCTCTCCGTCGCCGCCCTTGGGGGAGCGCAGAGCAACGCCGAGCGCTTCCTCACCGACGAATACACCCGCTCGCACGACTACGACCTCATTCATCAGCGGATCGAGGTATGGGGGTTCTCCTGGGACTCACTGTCCTTCGAGGGGCGGGTCACCACCACGCTCGTAGGCCGGCAACCGGATCTCGACGACATCGTGTTCGATGCCGGCCACCGCCTCGAGATCCGTCGAGTGACGCAGGGGGGCGTGGATCTCCGCTTCGACCGGTCGAGCGACTCGCTCATCATTCATCTCGCGCGTCCGGCACGCTTCGACGACACCCTTCGCTTGGTAGTGGAGTACGACGGGCAGGTGGCGCAGGGACAGGGACTCTACTTCTTCAACGCGGAATCGGGCCGCTGGGGCCGCCAGGTCTACAGCGGCGGAGGGACCGACGGGAATCCCAACTGGTTCCCGACCTACGGCGGCGCAGAGGACAAGATGACCTGGGAAGTGGTGGCGACCGTGCCCCAGGACCTCACCGTTGTCTCCAATGGGCGCCTGGTGAAAGACCGGCGAGCGGCCCGGGGCCTCCACACGGTCGAGTGGTCGCAGGAGCAGCCCGCCTCCACTTACCTGGTCTCGCTGGTGGCCGCGCCGCTGGTCAAGCTGTCCGACCGCTGGCGGGGTGTGCCGCTCGCCTACTACGTCGCGGCGGCCGACAGCGCTCGTGCCCGTGCGGTCTTCGCCATGGCCCCTCGGGTGCTGGAGGTGTACGAGCAGCTGCTCGGCGTTCCGTTTCCCTGGGCCAAGTACGCCCAGGTGACCGTTGCCGACTACTTCGGGGGAATGGAAAACGTCAGCGCGACCACCATGGCCGACTGGATCCCGGACCGGCTGGCCTTGTTGGACCGGCCGTGGTATACCCAGATCCTGATCCCCCACGAGGTCGCCCACAACTGGTTTGGCAACTACGTGACCACGGCAAACTGGGCGGGCTACTGGCTGAACGAAGGCTTCGCTCAGTTCATGGTGGGGCAGTACTGGCGGGTCACCGCGGGTGAGACCGCCGGCGAGGAAGCCTACCTGAGCGACTACGCCCAGTACCTGGACGATGACGCTCGCCGGCGGATGCCGCTCGCCGCGCTGGGATCCAACAACATCTATCCCAAGGGCTCGCTGGTGCTGCGGATGCTTCGGCTCGAGCTCGGCGACCAGCGCTTCTGGGCCGGGGTTCGACGCTATCTCGAGCGCCACGCCTTCGCTAACGCGACCAGCGCCGATCTCCAGCGTGCGATTCTGGAGGCAACCGGCGACAATCTCTCCTGGTTCTTCGACCAGTGGGTCTACAAGGCGGGCCATCCGGATTTCGCCGTGGCCGCGGTCTACGACAGTGCCGCCCGCAACCTCACGCTCATCATAGCCCAGACCCAGCAGGACACGATGCGGGCCGACTCCACCGGGCTCCGCTACAGTGTGCCGACCGTGTTCCAGGGTCGGGTCACCGTCCGGGTGGGCACCGCGGCCGGCGACCTGGTGCGGGGGCTCACCCTGCGTCAGCGGGCGGAGACGCTGACCGTGGCCGACCTGCCCGGCCCGCCGACCATGGTCGTTTTCGACGACGACAACCGGATGCTCAAGACCCTGCACTTCGACCAGCCTACCGCATGGCTCGCCGCCGAGGCCGTCCGGGCGCCGAACCTGTGGAACCGGGTCTGGGCGGTCGAGCAGCTCGCCCTGCGCGCGCCCGATCCGGAGGCTGGTGCCGCGCTGGTGGCGGCCGCGCGCGAGGGCGGTGACGCCACGGTTCGCGGCACCGCTGCGCAGGCGCTGAGTCGATTTCCCCCAGCGATCGCGCTTCCCGGGCTCGAGGCGGCGGCCCGCGACACCGCGGCTGTCGCTCGCGAATCCGCCATCGCAGCGCTCGCGGCGGTCAGGGACCCCCACGCACTGGCACTGGCGCGGGCCGCTTTCGATGGAGACTCGAGCTATGCGGTCCGTGCCGCGGCGGTCGCCACCGTCGCGCAGCTCGACTCGGCCGGAGCCCGCGATGTCATCGCCAGAGCGCTCGCAACCCAGTCGTACCGGGCCATGGTGCAGACCGCCGCGCTCGCGGCCGCGCTCCGCACCGGAGACGTCACGCTGGTTCCCACGCTGGAGGAGCGGCTGGGCGACCAGCCCCTGGTCGCGATCGTGCTCGCCTGGTTCGGCGCCCACGGCAGTGTCGAGGCGAGCCAGGTGCTGGAACGCCACCGCCGGGACCAGCGCGCCTGGGTGCGCCAGTGGGTGGACGAGGCGCTACGGCAGGCCAGGTTCACGCCGGCAGGAGCCGCGGCCCGGTCGGGGCAATAAGCGCGGCGTGAACGGATCGTGACCGGCGCGTCCCCGTGTCGTGACTCGACCCCGGTAGGCTACGGTGTCGGATTCCAGGACACGCGATGCGGCCGATCGTGGAGCGGCTGGGCGCACTGGACCAGGCCTGGTTGGCGCGCCTTGCAGCGCGGCGGGCGCCGGGCTGGGTGGATAGGTCGTTCCGGCTGGTGACGTACGCTGGGGGTGCTACGCTGACCGCGTCGCTCCCTATTCTGCTGCTTCCCTGGCGACCCTCCCGCACGTTCGGCGCGACTCTGCTCCTCGCGAACGCGACGTCCCACGCCTGCGTTCAGCTTCTGAAGCGCACAGTGGTCCGGCGACGGCCCCACCTGTTGCCGGGAGGACCCCTCGCGCTCGGCGCCATTCCCGACGCGTTCTCCTTCCCCTCGGGCCACGCCGCGGCTGCGATGGCGGTCGCGCTTCCCTGCCTGGTGGTGGGTGGTGCGGTCGGGTTACCGGCCCTTCTGCTCGCTTTTATCGTCGGGGCGTCGCGGGTCTACCTGCGGGTCCACTATCCCAGCGATGTGGTCGCCGGACAGGTGCTCGGCGCGGCCGGCGCCGTGTTGGCTGTGTCGATCATGTACTGAAAACCACAACTGAAAGCCACGGAGCCACGGAAGAAATGCCTTCGATGTGTTTTTTCTGTGGCTCCGTGCTTCCGTGCTTCCGTGGTTCGCAGTTTACTTGGTCCGCGGAAAGCGAAGGTTCAAGAAGCCCCGCACGGCCTGCCAGTAACCTTCCTGACCCGGCGCCTCTTTCCAGAGAGCGCCGGAGCCATGGCGCCCTTCCGCGTCGGGGACGTACGCCCGCCGCAGCGACGGCGCCAGCGCGGCGAAAATGGGCTGCCAGTCATTCGACTCGGAACGGGCCGACGTGATGAACACGGGCACCCGAATCGCTCGCGCGGCATCGGTCACGAGGGTCGGCCGGCCCGGCGCTACGGGGAAATATTCTCCGGGCGAGAAAGCAAGCACGCCGTCGACCAGGCCCCGATCCTCTCCTGCCACCACCAGCACGAGCGCCGCGGAGTAGGAGCTGCCCCACGCCAGCAACTTGCCGCGCGCGTAATGTGCCCGGGCGTATCGGAGCGAGGCCTCGAGATCCTGCCGGGCGGAGATCATCGACACCGGTTGAGGGCTATGCTTGGCCTCGCGGGCGGTCTGGTTGGGGACGCCGTTCACGGCATCGCCGGACCGCTGGTCCACCGCCATACAGTTGAAGCCCATCGCGACCAGCCGGGGCGCGATCTGCCGATACTCGCCGCGGCTCGCCCCCGCCCGATGGAACAGGACGATGAACGGCGCCGACGGTGGCAACGGCGCATAGACGTCGGCGGTGATTGGCAAGCTGTCGGTCGAAGGGAACGTGATGGTCTTCGGGGCCTGGGCGGTGGCGGGCCCCGAGCTGAGCAGCACCGCGAGCCCGATCCATCTCACAGCCATCCTGAAACCTCCGCCAGCCAGGGGCTCGCTTCATTGGGGTCGTGCACGCGGGGTATCGAGCGGACCCGATCGATGCCGGACAGGCGCGCGATGGCCGCCGCGTTCGACCCGGTCGTCGCGTCGGGTCGGGGCGGGGTGTTGAGCAGGACCCCGGCGACTCGCAAGCCCGCGAAGTCGAGCGCCCCGAGGGTGAGCAAGGTGTGATTGATGCCGTCGAGCCGATCGCTCGCCACTACGAGCGCCGTGGCTTCGAACACCTGAGCCAGGTCCACCACAGTCCAGTCCCAACCGAAGGGCACCAGCAGACCGCCGGTGCCCTCTAGCAGCAGTAGATCCGCATGCCCCGTGAGTGATTCGATCTCGGCCGCGAGATCGTCGAGGTCGATGGCGCCGCCCTCGAGCTCCGCGGCCAGCGCCGGAGCGACCGGGGCGCGGAACCGACGCAGCGCCCGGGTCGGTTCCCGTTGCCCGGTAGCCCCGGCAAGCCGGGCCCCGTCCTCCATTGGCGCAGCCTCATCGCCGTACCCCGTCTCCACCGGCTTCACCGCGGCGACCGCGCGGCCGGCGCGCCGCAGCGCGCCGGCCAGCGCGCAAGCCACCCAGGTCTTGCCGACGCCGGTATCGGTGCCGGTAATGAGAACCGTGGGTGGTCGGGGCATGGCCTGGAAGCTAGCGGTTATTGACCTCCCGTCGGCGGTTCACGGGCCGGCCGCGGTGGAGTCCGGCGGATGGTAAAGGAAGATCTTCTGCACCGCCCGGAGCCGATCGGGGAACTCGAGCGGGGTGAGATCATACACCTCGTCGTCGCTGCCCATGAGGGCGGCCATTGTGCCGGCGGTGGGATTGCCCGGCTGGATCTCCGATTTCCTGATCAACCTGAGCTCGGTGATCTTCGCAACGGGCACGACGGTGAGCGAGTCGGCTCGCCGGACCTGGAGCGAGTCGCCCGCCAGCTTCACCAGGCGCACGTCCCAGAGCACCTGTCCTTCGCCCAGCGTGATCTGCCAACGATCGGAGTCATGTCCCGCCTGGCCGGCGCACGGCACGGCCGGCAGCAGCATGACCAGCCACAAGGGGATGCCGAGTCGCATAGTGCGCTCAAATGCTCTCTTGAGTTTCCGGTGGGGTCCGGTCACGTTTGGGGAGCCGAGGGCGTAGCTCAATTGGTAGAGCAAGGGACTTTTAATCCCTAGGTCGTGGGTTCGATTCCCACCGCCCTCACTGGCTAAGGTAACTGCTGGCGGATTGCTTGCGCGAGGGCGCTGGCAACTGCCGACTCGGCTTCGACTTGACTGCGGTCTCTGGCCTTTCCCCCATGTCGCAGGTAAACTTCCACTTGTTGTCGATACGAGAATCGCGAATCAAGAGGGACCGCCCCAGTTGGGTGCGGCCTGCGTTGGGGTTAGCTGCGATCGTCGCGCAGGGTCGCAGACGTGTCCATCCGTTCTGATCTGAAGGGGGTCGTATGCGGAGGTTCGCTTGGCTTCTTCTGCCGGTCGCTCTCGCCGCTGGCTCTACAGGTTGCGCCGATCGTGAGAAGCTCAACGCGGCGCTGGCCGAGGCGAAGCAGACTGCCGCGGAGAAGGACAGCCTGCTGAACGAAGTCCTCGAGACCACGAAGTTCGTCAACGATCTCAATGCCGAGCTGGCGCAGGTCAAGAGCGTCGGGGTCGCCCCGGTGCCGGCCAGCGAAAAGACCGCCTCGGGAGCGACTCAGGACCGGGTCGCTGTCCTGGGCAAGATCAAGGAAGTGATCGGCCGACTGAACGAGAGCGAACAGAAGCTGGACGCAGCGACCACGCGGCTCAAGCGGTCCAGCAGCCGGAACCAGCGGCTCCTCGCCCAGTTGGAGTCGGCCAAGCAGACGGTCGCAGATCTCAAGGCGGCCGCCGAGCGGCAGGAGCAGGAGTACACCGCCACCATCGAACAGCAGAAGGTCGAGATCGCCTCGCTCAACAGCAAAGTCGATACGGTCAGCGCCGAAAACCAGCAGCTCACAGTCGCCAAGGTGGCGCTTACCGACACGGTCTCGCAGCTCACCACCTACAAGAACACGGTGTACTACGCCGTGGGGACCAAGAAGGAGCTGATGGAGAAGGGCGTGCTCGCCAAGGAAGGCTCCAAGTTCCTGTTCTTCGGTGGCACCCACCTGGTGCCGGCACGTAATCTCGACCCGGCGTCTTTTAACCGGATCGACAAGACCCATGACCTGACGATCCCGCTGCCGCACGACAACAAGAATTACAAGATCATCTCGCGTCAGAGCCCGGAATATCTGGCCGCCAACTCGGTTACCAAGGACGGCAAGATCCATGGCGCGCTCCAGATTGAATCGCCCGAGGAGTTCTGGGCGCCTTCCAAGTTCCTGATCGTCGTCGAAGACTGACCCCGCTCTGCCGGAGCCGTGAACGGCCACCCCCTCCGGGGTGGCCGTCGCGCTTCAGGGATTCTTGACCGGGGCAGCGAGCCTAAGGGGCTGGGTGGCATAGGGCTTGCCACTCCCCATCGCGTGGGCTCTTTTGTTGGGCTGCGGCGCGCCGATCGCGGAGGCGGTACGACCCCTACTGACAGCTCCTTCGGTACCTCGGACAAGGCCTCGGAAGCTTCGTCCGAACCGGTGGCCGCGCATGAGCGGCTCCGGTTTGCGGAGTTTGTGCTCGACCGCCTCTCGAACGGGCGCTGCCGGGCGCGGGTCGGGCTGACCTGGCGGGGCTCGGAGCAGTTCGCGGGACAGTGCGAGGGTCTGGCGTCCCAGGCCGGCGAGCTTCGCTGTGCCGCCCAGGCCTGCGTCAACGCACTGGGCCAGGCGGTGGCGGGCGCCATGACATTCGAGCTCCTCGGAGTCAAAGCGGTCCGAGCGTTCGATGCGACGGTGGTGATCGTGTCGCTGGCAACGAACGGAGAGCAGGGGGCTCAACGTGTAGTGGGGTCGTACCTTACGGACTCAGATCCAGCCCGGGGCGCCGCTTTGGCGGTCTTGAACGCCACCAACCGAATGCTGGGCAACCGGTTGTTCATGCGGTAGGCGGAAGCCCCAACCCCTGTCAAATCGCGGCTTGAATCCGCGGATTGCCGCGTCCCTGGGCGGGTCCGTTGGCGAACAAATGCCGAAGCACACCGGGGCTCGGTGGACGACCGGCTAGTGCGCTCGTAAGATTTTGTTGCCGAACCGGCGGCCGGCGTTCCCGGCGCGCGAGGGAGTGTGTTCATGCACCGACTGTCGGTCCTGTCCCTGCTCGTTCTCGCGGCCTGCGCCGGTCATACGGCGCCACCCCCGGAACCCGGCCCTGCCGTGGCCGCGCCGAGCGCGGCGGCGGCACCCACCGTAGCCCAAGCCATTCCAGAGCCCGACCTCGTTCCCGCTCCGGTTGCGGATTCAGTGCTCGACCGGGAGCTGCTGGAAGAGCTTCGCATCGCGGCGGACTCGGCCGCGGACGAGGACATCCTCGACAAGCTGGCCGATCTCCATACCGAAACGCCCGATCGCGAAGAACCCGCCGGCGAAGAAGCGCCCGTTAGTGCCGATGGCTCCAAAGCGCTGGGCACTGCCCCCGTAACGTTCGACATCGAAATCGAGCGGTTCAACAACCACGACCGGGTGCAGTACTACCTCGACTTCTTCCGCACGACGGGGCGGGAGCGCCTCGGCATCTGGCTCGAGCGGATGCCGCGCTATGAGGCGATGATCCGGCGGCGGCTCCAGGCCGAAGGGTTGCCGGGCGATCTGGTCTATCTCGCGCTGATCGAAAGCGGGTTCTCGAACACAGCCACCAGCCGCGCCCGCGCGGTCGGAATGTGGCAGTTCATGAAGGGCACCGCGCTGCTGTATCACCTGCGAGTCGACCGCTGGGTGGACGAGCGACGGGATCCGATGAAAGCGACCGACGCAGCCGCTCGGCACCTCAAGGATTTGACCGGGATGTTCGGCTCGTACTATCTCGCCGCCGCGGCCTACAACGCCGGAGCCGGCCGGGTTTCCCGCGGGCTCCACCGCCTGCCTGACGACGAGACCGACACGATCCCCTCGGATGCCACGTTCTTCCGGCTCTACGACACGAAGTTGCTCCGGCGGGAAACCAAGGATTACGTCCCGAAGCTCATCGCGGCCGCAATGATCGCGAAGGAGCCGCTCAAGTACGGCTTCCCTCCGCCTTCGCCGGAAGTGGCCACGCCCTACGACTCGATCGTAGTGGCGGACCAGACCGGGCTCGACGTGATCGCGCGGCTGGCGGATACAACGGTGGCGGCGCTCCGCGAGCTGAATCCCCAGTATCTCAGACTCACGACCCCGCCGGGCACCCCGAGTCTGGTGCGGCTGCCACCCGGACGCGGCGAGACGACGGCGCTCGCCTATGCCGAGCTGCCTGCCAGCAAGCGGATGAGCTACCGGGAACACGCGGTTCGTGCGGGCGAGACCCTGGGCGGCCTGGCCAAGCGCTACGGCGTCGCCAAAGCCGACATCATCGCCGCGAACCCCCGCCTGCGCGGGCGAAGCCTGCGAGCCGGGCAGATCGTCGTCGTCCCGACCCTTGGTCCGCTGCCGGCCGAGGTCACCCGACAGCTCGCGGCGGCGCCCTCCGATGCCGATTTCCATCGGGTGCGCCGGGGTGAGAACCTGCGACTCATCGCCGGCCGCTACGGCGTCACCCAGCACCAGCTGCAGGTCTGGAACCGCCTGGGCAAGGCCACTCGCGTGCGGGCCGGCCAGCGGATTCGAGTCGCGCCGCCGGAGCCCAGCGTCCGGACCGCATCGAAGGCGAGCGGGTCGCGGACAGCCGCTGAGCAGGCCGCCGCCCGAAGCCACGTCGTGCGGCCGGGGGAAACGCTCGCGGGCCTGGCGAGACGATATGGTGTCTCGGTCCAGGCCCTGAAAGCTGCGAACGGATTATCGAACGATGCCACGCTGAAGCGTGGCCTGCGCCTGAAAATTCCCGCCTAGCGCCAGTTACTCCCCGCGACATCGCCCGCCACGGTTCTCGGCGGGCGGTATCCCTTGAGCACAGCCTCCGAGTAACCGTTCTTCGGATCGCCACCCTGGGCGAGGATCTCGGCCACCTTTCCGGGGCCGCGATTGTACGCCAGCAGGGCGAGGTGCATGTCGTTGTTGAACTGCCCCAGCAGGTCCTTCAGGAACCGGAACCCGATTCGGAGATTGACGTCGCGCTGGAGGAGCTTCTGCTCCGTGATGCCCGGGTCGTAGAAGCGTGCCGTCGGGAGCTGGAGCTGAGTGTACCCCAGTGCGTCGGCCGGGCTATGGGCGCCCTGCTTGAAATCGCTCTCGATCTTGACCAGGCGAAACCCGAGCGACGGATCGATGCCCTCGCTCAGGGCGATGTCGTACACAGCCGCGGCGAGATCCGCGGGGATCTGGTACTTGACCGAATAGTCCATGACCTTGTTGGCGCGGTCGAGCTGGACCCGCACCAGTGCGGTCTCCCCTCGTGCCGCGGCTACTTCGTCGCTGAGCGAGCCGAATTGACGTGCCAGCCGGCCCGGGTCGAGCCCGGACTTGTGATCCGCCGCCCGGACCCGTTTGGTCCACCCGCCCAGAGCGCCGACCGCGAGCGCTCCGGCCACGAGCAGGGCGCCGCGCCACACCAGGCGCTCCGTGCGCTCCCGCTGCGCGGGTTTCCTACGGGTTGCTGACCTCATCGCTGCCCTCCTGTATGGGAAACCAGCCGGCATCACTCCGCGGGCCGGTGCCAGTCGCCCCGGGTTCCCCCGGTCTTGCTCACCAAACGAATGCCCTCGATAACCATTCCTCGATCAACGGCTTTTACCATGTCGTAAACCGTCAAGCACGCCACCGCGACCGCGGTGAGTGCCTCCATCTCGACTCCGGTGCGGCCGCTGAGCTTCGCGGTCGCCCGAACCCGTACGCCGGGAAGCGCGGCATCGAGCGCGGTCGCCACCGCGAGGTGATCGAGCCCCAGCGGGTGGCACAGCGGGATCAACTCGCCGGCCCGCTTTGCGGCCATGGTCCCTGCGACCTGCGCCACCGTCAGTACGTCCCCTTTTGCGACCGCATTGCCGGCCACCAGTTCAAATGCTTCCTGTGACATTCGAACCGCGCCCTCCGCTTCTGCGGTGCGCTCCGTCACCGGCTTGCCCCCAACGTCCACCATGCGGGCCGCGCCGTGCTCATCCAGGTGCGAGAGCTTCACAGAACCTCCGCCAGCTCCTCGCCCAGAGTCGCGAGCAGAATCTGGGGGTTGACGTTGCCGGCCGCGGCCTCGCGCGCCCCGGCCACGCGCTCTATGGCGCGGACCAGCGCGGCGGCATCCCGCCGGTTCCGCAGCGCTTCGGGGAGCGGCCGCCGCGGCGTTTCGCCCAGCGCTGCTCGGGCCGCCTCGCTCAGGGTGTCGGCCAGCGCGTCGAGCATGGCCGTGAACTCCCCGCGGGCGGCCCACGGCGTCTGGCGGAGCGCACGCTCCATCCGCGCCGGCATGCCGGCCCGACCCGCGAGCACCGACTCTAGCAACTCGCGCGCGGCGTCGTACGCCGCGTTGATCTCGTCGTCCAGGGCCAGGGCGGCTCCCACCGACCCTCCGGCGAGAGCCACCCGTTCGCGCAGCGCCTCGTCAGGCAGGGGCGGCTTGAGTCCACCCCGCAGCACTTCGGCGACTTCCTCGTCGCTCAGCCGGCCCAGGCGCAGCGGGACCGCCCGCGAGCGGATCGTTGGCAGCAGCCGGCGCGCATCTACCGTCGTGAGCACGAACACGCTGTCGGCCGGCGGCTCCTCGAGCAGCTTGAGGAGAGCATTGGCTGCCTCCTGGCTCGCCTCCTGAGGCACGAGCCGGTCGGCATCACCGATCAGGAACACCTTCCGGCTGCTCAGCACCGGCGTGAGCACCGCGCTTCGTTGGAGCAGCCGCACGCTGGCAAGTCCATGGATTGCCATGGGCTCGGGCGGGGGATACAAACCAACGGCCCGGCGCTCTTCCATTGCCTGGGCCAGCGCTTCCGCCGCTTCCTCGACCTGTTTTTCCCGGTCGGACGCTTTCGGCCGGGGAATCGGGACAAACCAGTGCAGGTCCGGGTGCACCAGCCCTTGAACCGCCCGGCAGCCGGGGCAACGGCCACAGGGGTCGTCGCCGGTCTCGGTGCACAGGACAAGCTGCGCCAGCCAGATTCCGAGGCGCTGCTTGCCGACGCCGCCAGGCCCCGTGAGCACCAACACCTGAGATAGCCGGCCGGTCCGGAAGGCTCGGCTCAGGCGGCGACGGGCGTCCCAGTGGCCGACGAGGGGGGGCATCGGCATGGCACAAAGCTAGGGTCCGGACCCCGGTTCCGGTAGGCCTTCAAGGTGTAAAATCTTTTTCCACAATGACTTATATGACAGGTTCTGCAGGCAATTGATGCAACTTCCGGTCGGGTGCCGCAGGCCGCTGCCTGCAAGGGTTGGGTCGCCATCAGACCAGAAACAGCGAATGCCCTGCCCGCGCAGGGCTTAGCTGCGGTGACCAATAATGTGACGCCGGACACGGGCCGCTCGGTCGGTTCCAGTGAACCTTCGGGCCACGATGCGGGTTCACCCTGCGTCAGGTAACAGCTGTCGCCCCGACACGAGCCCGAAGGATGACTGTCAGCGCACCAGGCGTGGTCGCCATAGCACCGCGGCGGCTTCAGCGAACCGAGCCGGAACATCCGGCGGTTTCGCGGGCGGTAGCTTATCTAGAGGCGGCGGCGGGGCCGGTGTCGCTGGATGCGCTGGCCCGAGCGGTCCAGCTGAGCAAGTCGCACCTCGTGAGGTTGTTCCGGACCCAGGTGGGGCTGCCGCCGCACGCCTATCTGCTTCGCCTGCGGATCTCGCGGGCGTGCGGGCTGCTCGCCGGGGGAATGCCCATCGCCGAGGCGGCGCATGCGGCCGGCTTTGCGGACCAGAGCCATCTGACTCGTCATTTCAAGTACTACCTGGGGCTCACACCGGGTGCCTATGTTCGGGCGGTGCGACCGGATCCCGCCCTGAAGCTTCGGGCCGCGTCGCGATAAGCTCGGTTTGGCATCGAGCGGCGATTACCTTTCGATCCAGCGCGATAACAGGAGGTTCGGTGAGTCAGCCGACAAGCCCGCTGGCCGCCTCCAGGTCACGCGACATCGGGCGAACGACGCTGGTTCGTCTCGTGGTGTACTACCTGGGTGCGGGGGTTGTGCTCTTCGCCCTGAGGCGGGTGGTTGCGTTCCTGCCACCTGCGATGAGCTCAGGCGAGGGACGATTTCCGGGTTGGGCGGACGCGGCGCTGCAGATGGTCAGCGCGCTCGTGCTGGTCCTCCCGATCGCATTGGTCTACGTCCGGACTCGTACCCGCCACAAGTACGACGCCTCCCTGGTGCAGACCGTGATCGTCCTGCCCATCACCGTCGCCGCGATTCTGATCGTCGTCCAGAACAGCCTGGCGCTGGCGTTCAGCCTCGCCGGAATCGTGGCCGCCGTGCGGTTCCGGAACACGCTGAAGGAGTCGCGCGACGCGGTGTACATCTTCGGCGCGCTCGGCATTGGGTTCAGCACTGGCGTCCATCAGCCGGAGATCGCGTTCGCGCTGTCGCTCCTGTTCTCCATCGTCGAGCTCGCGCTGTGGAAATTCGACATTGGGGCGGGGCATGATGAGACGCTGTGCAAACTATGCGGCGACGAAGCGAGACCTGCCGACGCGACCGTGTCGGCGCATCCGGCCGACCCGGTGCCCGCTCAGGCAAACGGCAAGGAGAGTGTCCGCGACTTGAGGGTGCGGGTGTTCGTGCGTGACCCGGGGTTGGGCCGCCGAGCGGTCGAGCCCGTGCTGGATGAGCTGGCGAAACGCTGGGAATTCGTCGTCTCCGCCGAAGGTGAGTCCGGTCGATATCTCGACTATACGGTGCACCTCAAGAAGCGGGGCTCTGCGGACCTGTTGGGCGGCGAGCTGCAGGGGCGGGGGGCGGAGCAGGTGCTGAAGCTAGATATAGGGCCGCTCGCTCCGGATCCGGTCGGCTCCCACTGAGCTGGCGGGCCGGTGAACGCGGTATCCTGCCGCCATCTGTCAGAAGCCCGGCCGGTCGATCCGCGGACCGAGGGCTGTGAAGAGTGTCTCGCGCTGGGGCAGCGATGGGTTGAGTTGCGGGTCTGCCTCACCTGCGGTCACGTGGGCTGCTGCGATTCTTCTCCCGGCAAGCATGCGTCGGGTCATTTTCGAGATACCGCTCACCCCATCGTACGCTCCATCGAGCGCGGGTGGGCGTGGTGCTACATCCATGAAGCCCTGGTCGAGAGTTGAGCGCGTCCTGACAAACCGTAAGCTGGACATACAACCGGTCGCGATGGAGCCGGCCCTGACCGGCTGAGAACGTCAGTTTCACTCCGGAGACGAGTTACATCCGGGTAACCAGATTCGCCGCGCGATGCTGTAGCCGTTATGCTTGCTGGAATTAGAGTGTGCCGCGCACGAGGGGGTGACGTGAATCCAGCAGCCACCAGGTCCACCGGCCGGTGGGCAAGATGTGCCGTTTTCATCAGCACACTGCCGCTCTTCGTTGCCGGCTGCCGCAAGCAGGGGCCCACGCCGCCACCGATGGCGGAGGTGAGCGTGCTAACCGTGGCGGGGCAGACCGTGCCGTCCCAGAACGAGTGGGTCGGCCAGGCCGCGGCCTCGAACACCGCGCAGGTGCGGGCGCAGGTCTCCGGGATCATCGTCGAGCGGCCGTACATCGAAGGCACCGACGTGAAGAAGGGGACGGTGCTCTATCGTATCGATCCGCGTACCTATCTCGCCAACCTGCGGAGCGCGCAGGCCAAGCTGGCCCAGAGCCGGGCCCTACTGGCCAACGCCGACCGTACCTACAAGCGCCTGAAGCCGCTGCTCTCCGAGCGGGCGGTGGCCCAGCAGGACGTGGACAACGCCCAGGCGGCGTATGACGAGGCGCAGGCCGCGGTGCGGGACGGGGAGGCGGCGGTGGCCGCGGCGAAGAAGAACTACGACGACAGCTTCGTCCGGGCGGAGATCGACGGCCGGGCCGGGCGCGCCCGCCTGCAGCTCGGTGCGCTCACGTCGGGGTCGAGCGACCTGCTTACCACCGTGGACCGGGTGGACCCGATCTACGTCTACTTCAACCCGTCGGACCAGGACGTGCTCCAATGGCGGCGGGACATCGCCACCGGACGCATCACCGTCCCGCCGGGCATGCTCGCGGTGCAGGCCGTCCTGGGCGACGGGAGCGTGCTGCCCGACACCGGGCGGGTCAACTTCATCGCGGTCGAGCTCGCGCAGAACACAGGCGCGCTGCAGCTCCGGGCGGAGTTCCCCAACGCGCGCCATATCCTGCTGCCGGGGCAATACGTGCGGGTCCGCGTGATCGGCATCAAGCGCAACAATGCGATCCTGGTGCCGCAGCGGGCGGTGCAGCAGGGCCTGAACGGACCGTATGTGTACGTGCTAGGGGACAGCAACAAGCCGGTCTCCCGGAACGTGGCGGCCTCGTCATGGGAGGGCACTCGGTGGGTCATCGAGAGCGGGCTTCGGCCCGGCGACAAGGTCCTGGTGGACGGCACCCAGAAGATGGCGCCCGGCCAGCCGGTGCGGACGGTCGCCTACCGGCCCGAGGCGGATACCACGCTCCGGGAGCAGGCTGACAGCACCCTCCTAGCCGTTCCGTCGGCGGCGCCACCGATCATGGACACCACCGCGAAACCGAGGCGCCGGCCGTGAGCGGGACGACCCCAGAGATCCGGTACCTCTTCGTCCGGCGACCAATCTTCGCGGCCGTGATCGCGATCGTGATCGTGCTGCTGGGGCTGGTCGCGCTCTTCACCCTGCCGATCAACCGCTACCCGTCCATCACCCCGCCCTCCGTGCAGGTCGCGGCCACCTATCCGGGCGCGACCGCGGAGGACGTGGCAGCGGCGGTGGCGGCGCCGATCGAGCAGCAGCTCTCGGGGCTGGACCGCTTGCTCTACTTCAAGTCATCGAGCTCGAGCGACGGCACGTACAGCCTCCAGGTCTACTTCGACATCTCGCGGGACCTCGACCTCGCGGCGGTGGACGTCCAAAACCAGCTCAGCGTGGCCCAGCCGCAGCTCCCGCAGGAGGTCGTCCGGCAGGGCATCACGGTGACCAAGGCGCAGACCGACATCCTCGCCGTGATCGCTCTCAGCTCGAAGGACCCGCGGTACGACGCGAGCTATCTCAGCAACTACAGCAAGATCTACGTCGAGGACGAGCTGAAGCGGATTCCGGGCGTGGGGGACGCCCGTACCTTCGGGCAGCTCCAATTCTCTATGCTCCTGAGCCTCGACCCGGACCGAATGGCGCAGCTCGGCATCACGGTCTCAGACGTGCAGGAGGCGGTGCGGGAGCAGAACACGACCAACCCGGCCGGCCGCGTGGGCCGGGAGCCCGCCCCGAAGAACAACCAGCTCACCCTGCCCGTGACCACGCTCGGACGCCTCAAGGATCCGAAGGAGTTCGAGGACATCATCGTCCGGGCCGCGCCCGGAGGCCAGCTGGTCCGGGTAAAGGACATCGGCCGGGTCAGCCTCGGTTCCCAGAGCTACGACCTGCTGGGCAAGGTGAACAGCGTGCCCACGGCCAACCTTCTGGTGTATCTCAGGCCGGGCGCCAACTCGCTGAACGTGAAGAATGCCGTCGTAGCCCGGATGAACGAACTCGCCCGGAATTTCCCGGCCGGGGTCTCGTGGTACATCCCATTCGACACGACGCCGTTCATCACCGCGTCGGTGGACGAGGTGGTCAAGACCCTGTTCGAGGCGATGGCGCTGGTCATGCTGGTGGTCTTCGTCTTCCTCCAGAACTGGCGCACGACGCTCATCCCGCTACTCGCGGTACCGGTGGCGATCGTCGGAGCTTTCTTCGGGCTGCTCCTCCTCGGGTTCACCATCAACCTGCTCACGCTCTTCGCGCTGGTGCTCGCGATCGGAATCGTAGTGGACGACGCCATCGTGGTGATCGAGAACGTCGAGCGGGTCATGGCCGAGGAACACTTGCCGCCGGCGGTGGCCGCCGACCGGGCGATGGGGCAGGTGGCCGGGGCGCTGGTCGCGATCGTGCTGTCGCTCTGCTCGGTGTTCATTCCGGTCGCGTTCCTGGGCGGGATCACGGGCGCGATGTTCAAACAGTTCGCGATCACCCTGGTGATCTCGGTGGTGATCTCGGGGATCGTCGCGCTCACGCTGACGCCGGCGCTCTGCGCCGTGCTGCTCAAGGAGGAGCACGCCCGCCCAACCAACCGGGCCGCCCAGTGGTTCAACCGGACCTTCGGCAACATCACGAATGGCTATGTCGGAGGCGTGGGGCGGGTGATCGCCCGGCCCCGACCGTGGCTTGCGTGCTTCGCGGTCGTCGTGGTGCTGATCGTCGTGCTCGCGCGACGCGTGCCGAGCGGGTTCATCCCCACCGAAGACAAGGGGTACTTCGCCCTCGCGGTGCAGCTGCCGGATGGCGCGTCCCTGCAGCGGACCGAGGAGGTTACGGCCCAAATCGAGAACTACCTGAAACGCCAGCCCGCGGTCCGGTACGTCGTCGCGCTCAACGGCTTGAACTTCATCCTCGGCAGCAACCAGACGAACTCGGCCTCCATGTTCGTGCTCCTCAAGCCCTGGGACGAGCGCACCCGGAAGGAGGACCAGATCGACGCCGTGGTCATGGGAACGAACCGGTTCCTCTTCTCCCTGGACAAGGCAGTCGGCTTCGCCTTCAACCTGCCCGAGATCCCCGGGCTGGGGACGACCGCGGGACTCGAGCTCAATCTCCAGGACCGCGGGGTCAATGATATCCGGAAGTTCGCCGGGCTCGTGAACGAGTTCGTCCAGCGAGCGAACGCGCTTCCCGAGCTCCAGGGCGTGCAGACGCTGATGCGGGTCAACGTGCCGCAGGTCTACGTCCGGGTCGACCGGCCGAAGGTGAAATCACTCGGCGTCTCGCTCACGGACGTCTTCCAGACGCTTCAGGCAATGCTTTCGACGCTCTACGTGAACGATTTCAACCTGTATGGGAGGACCTACCGGGTGCAGATCGAGGCTCAGCCGCGGTTCAGGCAAAGACCGGACGACATCGGGCGGCTCTACGTACGGGGTCCGGGCGGGGACACGACTATGATCCCCATCTCCACCTTGACGCAGATCCAATTCCAGGGGGGGCCGAGCCTGGTGCAGCGGTTCACCGGCTTCACCTCCGCGTTCGTCACTGGCTCCCCGAAGCCGGGGTACAGCTCGGGCCAGATGCTCGCGGCTGTGGATCGCCTGGTCCAGTCGGAGTTCGCGGCGCGCGGGATCGGGTACGGGCTGAGCGGGCAATCCTACCAGGAGCGCGCGGCGGGCGGGCAAGGCACGCTGATCTTCGTCTTCGGCATCGTCATGGTGTTCCTCGTGCTCGCCGCGCAATACGAGAGCTGGTCCATCCCGTTCGCCGTTCTGTTCGGCATCCCGTTCGGCGTTCTCGGCGCGTTCCTCGGCGTGTGGGTCCGCGGAATGGCGAGCGACGTGTACTTCCAGATCGGCATGCTGGTCGTGGTGGGGCTCGCGGCCAAGAACGCGATCCTGATCGTGGAGTTCGCGAACGAACTCCGGGCTCAGGGGCGGTCGCTCCGGGACGCCGCGGTCGAGGCCGCGCGTGAGCGATTCCGGCCCATCCTCATGACGTCTTTCGCCTTCATCCTCGGTGTGGCCCCGCTCCTGGTCGCGACCGGCGCCGGCGCGCAGAGCCGGCACTCGATCGGGACGGGGGTGTTCTTCGGGATGCTGTTCGCCACGACGGTCGGCATCTTCTTCATTCCGCTCTTCTTCTATCTGATCCGGGGGCTAGGCGAGCGCGGCCTCTTCCGCCGAGGCGCGGTGGCTCCGGCCCCGATGGGCGCCGGCGCCACACCATCCTCCGAAGGCGAACACTGAGATGCGCCGCCTTGTGGCCGCGGGAGCCCTCGCGTTCGTCGCCGCGGCATGCGTCGGCCCCTCGTTCCGGGAGCCGAATCCCGAGGCGCCGGCCGACTGGCGCCCGACGCCCGCGGTGGCCGACACGCTCCGGCCGTTTTACGACTCCCTACGGGCGCACCGGGACACCGAGCCGCTCGAGCCGGCCGCGCCCGCGCCGTCCTCGGACACCACGCGCGAGATGCCGGCGCGCGTGCAGGACACCACCGCCAACCTGGCCTGGTTCGATCTCCTGATCGACCCCGAGCTCCGCAAGCTGGTGGAGACCTCACTCCGGGAGAACCGGGATCTCAAGGTGGCGGTCGCGGCGGTCCTGGAGTTCCGGGCCCAGTTGGCGTCCACCCGGGGGAACTTCTTCCCGCAGATCACGGGCAACGGCGTAGCGGGTCGGACCAAGACCACGTTCGGCAGCCTGGGCGCGTTCACCTTCAATCAAATCCAGCTCACCGCCAACCTGAACTGGGAGCTCGACGTCTGGGGCCGAATCCGCCGGGCGACAGAAGCCGCCCGGGCCGATCTCCTGGGGCAAGAGGAGAACCAGCGCGCGGTCGTGCTCTCGCTGGTGGGCAGCGTCGCGAGCGCGTATCTCCAGCTTCGCCAGCTCGACCTCCAACTCGAGATCTCGCGTCGGACGCTCGACGCGAACCGGGAAACGCTCCGGCTCGCCCGGCGGCGGTTCAGCGAAGGCGTGATTTCGGAACTGGACGTCCGCCAGTTCGAGTCCGAGGTGGCGAGCCCGGCGGCGAGCGTCGCACAGTTCGAAGGGCAGATCGTACAGGCGGAGGACCAGTTGAGCGTGCTCGTCGGCCGAAACCCGGCCGGCATCCCGCGCGGGCGCGTGCTCCCCGAGGTGCTCGGGTCGCTCAAGCTGCCGGAATTCCTGCCATCCAGTGTGCTGGACCGCCGGCCGGACGTGCGGCTCGCCAAGGCCCAGCTGCACGCCGCCGTCGCGCGGATCGGGGCCGCCGAGGCGAACCTCTTCCCCACCTTTACCGTCGTGGGCGACTACGGCACCTACAGCCCCAACACGTCTGGGTTGTTCAAGTCCCGGAGCGAGATCTACCAGATCCTCGGCGAGGTGTCCGTTCCTATCTTCACCGGCGGCGTGGTCGGAAAGCAAGTGGACGTCGCGCGGGCCCGGGCAGATCAGGCGCGGTACGGGTACCAGCAAGCAGTGCTCACCGCGCTGCGGGAGGTGGAGGACGGGTTCGCCAGCGTGCGCTCGACCCGAAACCAGGTCGCCGCGCAGCAGACCCAGGTGGACGCACTCCGCCGTGCGCTCACGCTCGCCCAGCGGCGCTACGAGTCGGGACTCTCGAGCTACCTGGACCTGCTCGATGCGCAGCGAAGCCTGTTCAGCGCGGAGTTGTCGCTGGCGCAGGCGCAGGGGGCGGAGGCGACCGCCGCGGTCACGCTCTACCAAGCCTTGGGTGGGGGGTGGCCGGTCGTGCCGGGGGATACGCTGCCGGTAGACAGGCCGCCGCCGCCGCGCTAAGAGAGAAGGGACCCCGGCCGGTTAGCGGCCCGTTGCGTCATAGGACGGCCTCTCGCGAGGGCCCGGGGCGCATAGCACCAAGCGGAGACGCTGACCGTCCTCCGTTGCCCAGGGGCCGGGTTGAGCCTGGCAGTGCAGCGGGCTAGCTTGACAGCGGCTTCGCCGATGCGCGAAGCCCTTTCCCGAGTAGCTCAGTTGGTAGAGCAGCTGACTGTTAATCAGCGGGTCGGGGGTTCGAATCCCTCCTCGGGAGCTCGGAGGCAGCAGGTCAGCACCATCGGCACCCCCTCCCGCTCCATCCGTCGCCACGCCAATTCGTGAGCAGTGAACCGGCCGGCTGCTCACGGCTGACTCGAATCAACCCCTGGTCTTTCGGCCGGAGCGGGACGCTCGCGTGACGAAGCTCGGGATCGGGGTGGAGGATGGGGTCCAAGCGCTCCCCGGGCCCGAGGCGCAACGGAGGCGCTGGCTCGAGCTGGCCGGTCTGCTGATCCCACTCGCGATCGCGGCGTCGTTGGACCTCTACCGGATCGGCGCGCAGAGCCTCTGGCTGGACGAGGCGTTCAGCGTGGGCATGGCCCGGCTGAAGTGGGCCGACCTCCAGACCCTCCTGCTCTCCTCCCAGCGGAACATGGCTCCCTATCACGTGCTGCTGCACTGGTGGGTACGCCTGGGGACCAGCGAGCTCGCGGTGCGGTCGCTCTCGGCCCTTCTGGCGGCGGCTACGGTCCTGCCGATCTATGCTCTGGGCCGCCGCCTGTTCGGGCAGCCCACCGGAACGCTCGCCGCCCTCCTGTTCGCCGTGAACGCGTTCGCCGTGGCCCAGGGCGCGCAAGAGGCCCGCGGCTATGCGCTGGTGCTGTTCCTGGCGACAACCTCTTCATACCTCTTTGTCCGCGCCCTCGACCGTCCTACCGCGGCGAACTGGGCGGCATACGCCGTCGTGGGTGCCGCGGCCATGTACACCCACTTCTTCGGCGCGCTGGTACTCGCGGCTCACTTCGTGTCGGGCCTCCTGCTGCCGCGGTCTACCGGGCTGCGCCGCTACGTCCTTGCCGCCACCGCCGGCATCGGGCTGCTCGTGAGTCCGCTCATTCCCGGCATGATCTCGGGTAACAACCTCTGGTGGGTACAGCGGCCCTCCTTCGGGACGCTGATCGACGTGTTCGACGATCTCGCCGGGCGGGGCGGACGGGGTCTGACGATCGCCTACGCCGTCGCTTGCTGCGCCGGCCTCGTGACCTTCCGGAATGCGCGGCAGCCGGCCGGCGGCCGTTCGGTGCGATGGGGCCAACTGTTTCTGCTCGCCTGGTTGCTGGTCCCGGTGCTGGGGAGCTTCCTGTTCTCCTTGCTGCTCAAGCCGATCTTCATATCCAGGTACCTGATCGTCGCCCTGCCCGCGTTTGCGCTCCTCGCCGCGGCGGGCGTGGCGGGCCTCCGGCCGGCAGCGCTCAGGGCCGGCGCATTGGTGGTGCTGCTCGGCTTCGCCGGCCGCGGGCTGGTCCACTGGTATACCGGCCGTAACCCGAAAGAAGGATGGCGGGCTGCAACGTGGGAGCTGCTCAAGCGCGCGCGTCCAAATGACGCAGTCCTGTTCGAGGCGCCGTACGTACGCTGGCCGTTCGACTATTACGTGGACCAGCGCGGGGGCGGCTCCGTGGCCGAACCGCTGTTCCCCTCCATGCCTTGGGGCGCGATCGACCCGTTCGACCCGCAGTTCACCCAGACACTCGATTCATGGCTCGCAGCACATCGGACCGGATCGCGCCGGATCTGGGTGGTGGTCAGTCACGAGCAGGCGGGCAAGCGGGAGCCCCAGGCAGCGTGGTACCCCGCTCAGCTCGAGGGGACGGTCTGCCGGGTGGAGGAGCGACGATACGTCCACGTGAGGGTGCTGCTGTACGACTCGCTGCCTTGCCCTCACTAGGCGCGGTCAGGCCGGCGCGTGCCGAACGACCACCCAGTCGCCGGGCTGGGGTGCGAGATCGAACGGGTGATCCACCCGCACGCTATCATGGTCGAAATCGATCTCGACTACCTGCCGCGATTCCCCGTGAACCACCACGGTGTCGCCGGGGAGCACGCCGGCCCAATGCCGCTGGACCACCCTGGGCCGGGACGGGAACGCGAGGCAGGCACCTACGACGATCAGGGCGAAGCAGAGATAGAGGCCCGTCGAAATAATGAGTCCTTCCATGGCGCGATCCTCCTGCGCTCAAGGTGACGACGACGGCTGGGGGAGGAACCCCCGTGGCTCCAACATGGGGTGCGGTCCCGCCGGACCGCAAGCCGAAGCAGGCCCGACGGGTGAATGCGGCGGTCAGCGCCCGCGAGGTCGCTTGAAGACGGGGCGGCGGGGCTCGGCCGAGCGGGCAGGGGATGGTGGAGGGGTAGGCGAGGCGAGCGGGCGCTCCGGCGGTGCGGGTGGCAGCTCATCGCCGAGTCGACGGCGAACGATCTCGGCCAGGTTGACCGGAGTGTCCCGTTTGAGCGGCGGCGCCGACTTGGCCGGGTGTGCGACCCCGGGAACAGCCGGAATCGGAGCCGTCGGGGCGTTCGGCTGCACCAGTGCGGCGAGAGCCTCGCGGGTCGCCTCCTGGATTCGGAGCAGACAGGCCGCCGCCGCCTCTCGCGCCCGGCGATCGAGGCGCGCGCCCTCGATCGCGAGCACGCTCCGCAGCGCCTCCCGGACGATCTCCTCGGTCGCGTTGATCCCTCGTTCGCGGAGGCGCTCGCGCGCCGCCTGCACCGCTTCGGGGCTGGGTTCCAGGGCCGGCGCTGCATTCGCCCGTGCCATCATGTCGTGCCCTCCTCGAATGCCGTAAACTACATCTGCCGGGCCGGATGGCGCAGGGTCACCGGCCCCGTTCTCCCCCTCCCGAGCGACGATGGACGCCCAAGCCTTCCTGACGGACCTGGCGCTCGTCTTGTGTGTCGCGGCCGTGACGTCCGTGGGGTTCCAGCGACTTCATCTGCCCGCCGTTCCCGGCTATATCGTCGCCGGCCTGGTGGTCGGCCCGCACGTGCCGCTGCCGCTGGTCGCGGACGTCGGGACGGTGCGAACGCTCGCCGAGCTCGGCGTGGTGTTGCTCATGTTCTCGATTGGGCTCGAGTTCAGTCTCCGGCGCCTCATCCGGATGGGCCCACGGGTAGCGCTGGTCGTGCTGCTCGAGGTGGGTCTGCTCCTGGCGTCGGGCACCCTGGTCGGCCGGCTGTTCGGCTGGAGCCCGGAGGCAAGCGTGCTGGCGGGGGCGGTGGTAGCGGTGTCGAGCACCATGATCGCGGCAAGCGTGCTCGGCGATGTCCGGGTCGAGGGACCGCTCCGGGAGCTGGTGCTTTCGATCACCGTGTTCGAGGACGTGGCGGCGATTCTACTCATCGCCGTGGCGACGGCCCTGGCTTCCGGCGGCGGGTTGACAGGCGCGGATCTCGCACGCACCGGTGCCCGCTTGCTCGCCTTCCTCGCCGGTGCACTCGCGCTGGGCCTGCTGGTCGTGCCGCCTTCGATGCGCGCAGTGGCCCGGCTCCGCCGCCCCGAAACGACGCTGGTGGCGAGCGTGGGCCTCTGCTTCGCAGCCGCCCTGCTCGCCCGCTCGGCCGGGTACTCGGTTGCGCTGGGGGCGTTTCTCGCAGGCTCCCTGGTATACGAGTCGGGGGCGGGCCGAACGGTCGAGCAGCTGGTGCGGCCGCTGCGGGACATGTTCGGCGCGATCTTCTTCGTCGCGGTGGGCATGCTGCTCGATCCGGCCATCGCCGCGGCGAACTGGCGGCTCATTGCGGCGCTGGTGACCGTGCTGATCGTCGGCAAGATCGTGGGCGTGAGCGCCGGGGCGTTTCTCACCGGCCACGGCACGCGACTGAGCGTTCGGGCCGGCATGAGCGTAGCCCACACAGGGGAGTTCGCGTTCATCATCGCCGGTATCGGCGCCGGCCTAGGGGGATCGGCCGCCGCGCTGCCGCACGTCGCGGCGGCGGTATCGGTGGTCACGGCGTTCGCCAGCCCCTGGCTGGTCCGCGCCTCCGAGCCGCTGGCGCTCTACGTTGATCGCCGGCTGCCCCGGCCGCTCCAAACGTTTGCCACCCTCTACGGGTCCTGGATCGAGCTGCTGCGCGGCGCACCGGGCCGGAGCACACCCTGGACGCCGATCCGGCGCGCGGTGCAGTTCGTGGCGGTGGACGCGGCGCTGCTGGGGGGCATCATCATCGGGGCGTCGGTCAACCTCCCCCGCCTGCTCGACACGCTGCAGGAACGGGCGGGGATGGCCGAGGGGTCGGCGCGCTGGGTGGTCGTGGCCGGGGCTGCCGTGTGCGCGGCGCCGTTTGCCGTCGGGATGGTCCGGTCGTCGCGCCGACTGGGCAACGCGCTTGCCGATCTGGCGCTGCCGAGCCGGGGCACCAGCAAGATGGACCCGGCGGACGCTCCGAGACGGGCCTTTGTGGTGGTGCTGCAGATCGCGGTCGTGTTGATGGTAGGAATACCGCTGGTGGCCGTGACCCAACCGTTCCTGCCCCTGTATCAGGGGGCCATCCTGGTGGTGGTGGCCCTGGCCGTACTGGGCATGGTATTCTGGCGGACCGCGACCAATCTCCAGGGGCACATGCGGGCTGGTGCGGAGATGATGGCGGAGGCGTTGGGTCCCAGGCACCGGGGCGCCGAGTCGGAAACGTTGGAGCAGGTCCAGCATCTGCTGCCCGGCCTGGGGACACTCGTCGCGGTGCGGGTGGACGCGGGGAGCGCGGCGGCGGGCGCGACCCTGGCCGAGCTGAACCTGCGGGGGCGGACCGGCGCCACCGCGGTGGCGCTCTCGCGGGGGGGCGACGAGGCCATCGTGTTGCCGACGGCAGAGACCTTACTGCTGGAGGGCGATCTTCTGGCGTTGTCGGGGAGCCACGACGCGATCGCGCAGGCGCGGCGACTCCTAGCCAGCCCGGGCTAGCCTAGTCCAGCTCCGCCGCCCGCCAAAGAAACCAGCTCGCCACGCTGCGGTACGGACGCCAGCGCTCGGCCCGACGGGTCATGGTGACGGCAGCCGGCAGCCGGCGCATGCCGAACGTTTTCTGGAACCCCTTGCGTATGCCGAGATCGCTGACCGGCAGCACGTCGGCGCGGCCCAGCCGGAAGATCAGCAGCATCTCGACCGTCCACCGACCGACCCCGCGCACCGCCGTGAGCCGCTGTATCAGCTCCTCGTCGCTCATCCGGCGCGCGGCCGCGAGGGACGGAACCGTGCCGTCGAGCACGCGGCGGGCGAGGTCCTGGAGGGCCAGAGTCTTGTTCCGCGACAGGCCGGCCGAGCGGAGGCGAGCTTCGGGCAGAAGCAGGAGGTCGTTGGGTGTTGGGTAGCGACGCGGCCTGAACAGGGCGAGGACGCGGCCGAGAATCGTCTCCGCCGCCTTGCCGGTCAGCTGCTGGTACACGATGGCCTCGAGCAGCGCGGCGAACAGGCTCTGGGTCCGCTCCGGTCGAAAGTCGAACGGCCCCGAGCCTTCGACGATCCCGCGGAGGCGGGAGTCCGCGGCGACGAGGTAGCGCACGGCTTCGAGGGGGTCAAAACACAGCCCGTCCCGCCGCGCCGTCGTGGTGGCTTTCACAGCGTCCCGAGTCCCCAGAAAGACCCAACGGTAAACAGTCAACAGTAAACAGTAAACAGGGACGTCTGCTGACCGTCGGATTCCCCCGTTCACCGTTCACCGTTTACCGTTCACGCTGTTCTTCCCGCCGTCTTATCTTCCCGTTCCATGACTCCCGAAGAATTCCGCGCCCACGGGCATAGGCTCGTGGACTGGATGGCCGACTATCTCCGCGACGTCGGCGGGCGGCGGATCGTGCCCGAGGTGAAGCCGGGCGACGTCCGGCGCTCGCTTCCGCCGGGGCCGCCGGACGAGGGCGAGCCGTTCGAACGCATCGTCGCCGATTTCGAGCAGCTGATCGTGCCGGGCATGAGCCACTGGAGCCATCCCGGCTGGTTCGCCTACTTCGCGGCGAACAACAGCCCGCCGTCGATTCTGGCGGAAATGCTCACCGCGACCCTGGCCGCTCAATGCATGTCCTGGCAGACGTCGCCGGCGGCCACCGAGCTGGAACAGGTGACCATGGCGTGGCTGGCGCAGATGCTCGCGCTGCCGGAGGGATTTACCGGGGTCATCCAGGACACCGCATCGACGGCGACGCTGGTCGCGCTGCTGTCAGCCCGGGAGCGGGCCAGCGGCTTCGCGGGCGAGCGGCTGGGTGCCGAGTCGGGCCAGCGACTCCGGGTGTACGCGTCGGCGGAGGCGCATTCGTCGGTGCTCAAGGGGGTCAAGCTGGCCGGCTACGGTGCAGAGGCCCTGCGATCGATCCCGGTGGACGAGCGTTATGTGCTTCGAGCCGACCTGCTGGAGGACGCGATGGCCCGCGATGCGGCGGCGGGGCTGGTGCCTGCGTGTGTGGTCGCCACGGTCGGCACTACGTCGTCCACGGCGATCGACCCAGTCCCGGCGATCGCAAAACTCTGCCGCCGGCACGGCGCCTGGCTCCACGTGGACGCGGCCTGGGCGGGGTCGGCGGCCATCCTGCCGGAGCTACGGTGGATCCTGGACGGCGTGGAACAGGCGGACAGCCTGGTGTTCAATCCGCACAAGTGGCTGCTGGTCAACTTCGACTGCAGCGCCTATTTCGTGCGCGACGTGGCCACACTGCTTCGGACGTTCACCATCACGCCGGAGTATCTCCGGACCGCTCACGACTCCGACGTCGTCAACTTCCGCGACTGGGGCATCCAGCTGGGCCGGCGATTTCGCGCGCTCAAGCTCTGGTTCGTGATCCGGAGCTACGGCGTCGACGGGCTGCGGGCAATGCTCCGGCGACACGTGGGGCTGGGCCAGGAGCTGGCGGGATGGATCGAGGCGACGCCGGGGTTCGAGCTGATGGCGCCGGCCCCGCTCGGCCTGGTCTGCTTCCGTTACCGTCCACCAGCGGTCTCGGCGGATGATCCGCGGCTCACGCAGCTGAACCGTGAGCTGCTTGCGCGGGTCAACGCCAGCGGCCGGGTCTTTCTGACCCACACGACGTTGGGCGGCCAGTACGCCATCCGGCTCGCGATCGGCCAACGCTGTACCGAGCGGGCGCAGGTGGAGGACGCTTGGCGGTTAGTTCGTGACGCGGCTCACGCAACGCGAGAGCCGTAGCGAATCCGTTACTTCTACGATCGCGGTGGTGCGGTTGGCAGCGGTCTCGATCTGCCCAACCAGACCCTGCCTTCCGACTCGCTGCATCTCTCAGCCAAGGAAAAGGGCGCCTTGATTGCGTTCCTGCGGGCCTTGACCGACACGACCGAGGTCGCGTCCAGTCAACCGCTCAGCACTTTGACAAGGTCACGTTAGACAGGTAGCTGAGCGTTATCGCTCGGACTCGACCTTCGCGCCCGGGAACGCCGCTGATGCGCGCCAACCAGGCGTTCGCACAAATGGCAGGGCTGCGCCCGCCAGAATGAGTGTGCCACCGATCCACTGGCCGACGGTCAGTGTCTCGCCCAGGACGATCCAGCTGGTAGCCGCGGCCGCCAGCGCCTCGAGCGTGAAGATGATCGCCGTGAGCGCCGGGCTCACCACCTTTTGGGCTCCCAGCTGCAGGTAGAACGTCACCGCCGCGGTCAGGCTCAGGAACGCGATGGCGAGCGCGACCGACGGGACCAGGGCGAGCCGGGGCGACTCGAGCACCGGGGCGACCAGGGCCGACAACAGGCCCGTCATCGCCAGCTCGATCGCCAGCAACCGTTCCGGCCGGGCGATCCGCGTGTAGTGACCCGCGGCGACGATCTGGAACGCAAAGAGCACGGCACAGCCGAGGGTGAGGACGTCGCCCAGATTGATGCCCGCGCTCATCCCGCCAGGCCGGGTGAGGAGATACATGCCAATGCCGGTCACGATCACGGCGAGGGTAGTGGTGAGCGTTGCCCGCCGGCGGTAGACCGCGAAATACGCGATAGGCACCAGCGGCGTGCTCAGGCCGGTGATGAACCCGGAGCGGCTGGGCGTCGTGTACTGGAGTCCAACCGTCTGAAAGACGAACCCGGCCCAGAACAACGCGCCGAGGACCACGCCACCGACGAGCTCCCGGCGGGAGAGGCCCCGGAGCCAGGGCAGCACGAAGACCGAGGCGAGCAGGAAACGGATCGCGAGGAAGACGAGGGGAGAGACGAACGTGAGGGTCTGCTTGATGAGGGTAAAGCAGCAGCCCCAGACAATTGCGATGAAGATCAGCGCGGCGATCCCCTGCCGGCGCGTCATCCGGCGAGCGCTGGTGCGGCCGGCAGAAGCAAGGGACGGAGATAGCGGCCGGTATGGGAGGCCTCGACCGCCGCGACGTCTTCCGGGGTTCCCTGAACGACCACCTGGCCGCCGCCGTCGCCCGCTTCGGGTCCGAGATCGATGATCCAGTCGGCCCGCTTGATCACGTCCAGGTGGTGCTCGATGATCACGACCGTGTGGCCCGCGTCCACCAGACGGTCGAGCACCTGGATGAGCACCCGCACGTCGTCGAGGTGGAGTCCGGTGGTCGGCTCATCCAGCAGATAGAGCTTGCGGCCGTCGCGTTTGGCGGAGCCCGAGAGCTCGCGCGCGATCTTGAGCCGCTGCGCCTCGCCACCGGAGAGCGTGGTGGCCGGCTGGCCCAGCCGGAGGTAGCCCAGGCCGACCTGTTGCAGATGCCACAGCGAGGCGCCGAGCTTTGCCTGGTGGCGGAAACGGGCGATCGCTTCGTCCACCGTCCACTGAAGGACGTCGTGGATCGAGTGCCCGTGGATCCGGACTTCGAGCACTTCGGACTTGAAGCGACTGCCCCCGCACATCTCGCAGGGCACGAACACGTCGGCCAGGAACACCATCTCCACCTGGACGTGTCCGGCGCCTTCGCACGCTTCGCAGCGGCCGCCCGGGAGGTTGAAGGAAAAGGTCGCGGCGGTGTAGCGCCGCTGCCGGGCGAGCGGCTGCTGGGCGAACAACTCGCGGATCTCGTCGAACGCCTTGATGTAGGTGACCGGGTTGGACCGGGGTGAGCGGCCGATGGGGGACTGGTCTACCAGGAGCACGTCCTCCAAGTGCTCCCAGCCGGTGAGTCCGCGCACCATGCCCACTGCCTCTCCCAGATGCGACTTTGCGGAGTGGCCGCCGTGGAGCCGCGCCTCGAGGTTCCGGTAGAGGACGTCGTACACCAGCGTGCTCTTGCCGGAGCCGGACACGCCGGTCACGGCGGTGAAGGCGCCGAGTGGAATGTCCGCGTCCACCGCCTTCAGGTTGTGCAGCTCCGCCCCCCGGATGCGCAGCCACTCCGGTCCCGGGTGGCGCCGCACGCTGGGCACCGCAATCCGCTTGGCGCCGGTTAGATACTGCCCGGTGAGCGAGGCGCTGGCCGCGGCCACGGGCCCCGCGTGCACCACCCGGCCGCCCCGCTCGCCCGACCCGGGTCCCAGCTCCAGCATGAAGTCGGCCTGCTGAATGGCCGCGAGGTCGTGCTCGACCACGACCACTGTGTTGCCGTTGTCGCGCAGCCGGCGCAGGAGCGCGAGCAGCCGATCGGTGTCGCGGGGGTGGAGACCGATCGAAGGCTCGTCCAGCACGTACAGCGAATCGACCAGATTGGAGCCCAGCGCATTGGCCAGCGAGATGCGCTGAGCTTCGCCGCCGGAGAGCGTGCGGGTCTGCCGCTCCAGCGTGAGATAGCCCAAGCCCACGTCGCGAAGAAAACCGAGCCGGCCATCCAGCTGATCGACGATGAGCTGACCGATCTGGCGCTCGAACGGGGTAAGCGGCAGGCTGCGGACCCAGGCGTGAATATCGTCCACCGAGCGGGCCGCTACGGCCGCGATGGTGTCGTCGCCGATCCGGACGCCGAGCGCGTCCGGGTTCAGCCGGGTGCCGTGGCAGGCCTCGCAGGTGCGAGCGAGCTGGTACTGCCTCAGGAACACCCTGATGTACTGCTTGTACCGCTTCTCTTCGAGGCCCTTGAGGAAGGGGAAGATCCCGAGGTACCGCCCCTTTTTTCCGTAGAGCAACTCCCGCTTCTGCGCGGCCCGGAGCCTGGCCCACGGCGTTGCCGGATCAATGTCGAGCTGGCGGGCCCGCTCGACCAGGATCCGGCGCCGGCCCTCGTACCGGGGCTTGGTCCAGGGATCGATCGCGCCCTGGGCGAGGCTGCGTGCCGGATCGGGGACGATCAGCGATTCGTCATACTCGAGGGTGGCCCCGAAGCCGTTGCAGGCCGAACAGGCGCCGCGAGGATTGTTGAAGGAGAAGAGCGCCGGCGTGACCGTCGCCGCCGGAGTGTCGCAGCGGCTGCAGGCCGGGAACTCGGTGAAGCGCAACCGGCCCGCCTCGTGCACCGCCAGGCCGACGCCTTCGCCTTCGGCGAAGGCGGTGCCGAACGCCTCGGCCAGCCGGGACCCCTGCTCCGGCCCAGCCACGATTCGATCGACGACGACCAGGAGCTGGGTGGCAGCGGTGAGGTCGAGCTTGGGGGGGAGCTCGTCGAGGTGGTGCGGCACGTCGTCGGCCACCAGGCGCACGAACCCAAGCGCACGCAGGTTGTCGACCACCGCCTGGTGGGTCACCCGTGCGCTCAGCGGTAGGGGAAACGCGATCTGGAGCCGGGTACCCGCCGGGAGGGTCGCGAGGACGTCATCGGTAGCCGACTGAGGCGTATCGCGGCGCACCGGCGCACCGCAGGCCCGGCACCAGGTCTTTCCCAGGCGGGCCCAGAGCAGGCGCATATAGTCGTAGACCTCGGTCGCGGTGCCCACGGTCGAGCGGCTCGAGACCGTCGGGTTCCGCTGCTCGATCGCCACCGCGGGCGCCAGCCCTTCCAGCCGGTCGACCGCCGGCTTGGGCATGCGCTCGAGAAACTGCTTGGCATAAGTGGAGAGCGACTCGATGTAGCGCCGCTGCCCCTCGGCGTAGAGGGTATCGAAGGCGAGGGAGGATTTGCCCGAGCCGGACGGTCCGGTGATCACGATCAACGAACGATGGGGAAGATCGACCGTGACGCCCCGGAGATTATGCTGGCGGGCGTTGACGATGCGGATGACGGACTCGGGCATGTGCAGGGAAAATAACGGGGCGGGCGGTCCCTGCTCCGGCCCGCTCCCGTCCGCTCCCGTCTCCCCCCTATCTTTCCCGGCCAATGGCCCGCCTGCTGACTCCCAAGCTCCTGCTCCGGGGCTTCGAGATCTTCCTGGTCGCTTCCCTGCTGGGGTACGGTCTCACTTTTCTGTACGGCAAGGACGCCTCGGCCTCGGTCGCGATGCTCGGGCGGCTGAACTGGAGCTGGCTGCTCGTCGGCGTGTGCCTGGCATCGATGGACTGGATCGGCGGGGGTCTTCGGCTGTGGGTGCTTGCCCGCCATGTGGTCCCCCACCCGCCGCTCAAGGGGTGCATTCTCGCCGGCGGCATGGGGGCGTGGGGCGCGTACGTCACCCCGCTCAACTCCGGCGCGGGGCCGATGACGATGTACACCATGCGGCGCTACGGCATCCCGCTTCCAGTGGCGGTTACCGCCACCCTCATGAGCTTCATCGCCACGATCGCCTTCTTCGGGATCGCGGGGCCGCTCGCGATCGCGTTCGGTGCCGGCCGCTCGCTGGGCACCAAGGGCAACCTGCTGGGGCTTTCGCTGTACGATCTCTTCCGCGGCAGCCTTGGCGTGGTCGCTGCGATCGGCGCCGTGCTCATCACGATCGTCGTGTTCCCACGGTTCATCGCGAATGTGATCCACCGGCTGGCGCTGTTGGCGGGTCGGCGCAGCCGGCGGGTGGCGGACCGCCTCGATCGTCTGACGGTCGGCATCGAGGAGGCACACGGGAGCGTCGTCGCCTTCAACAGTCCGCGTGGCTGGGCCGCGCTGGGCCTGGCCTGGATCCTGTCGGGTCCCTCTCACGCGAACAAGCTGCTCGCGGGTTACGTGGCCCTCCGCACGCTGGGCATCCACGCGAACTTCGTGGATGTCCTGCTGGTTCAAACTCTGGTGATGTTCCTGCTCTACTTCGCCCCGACGCCGGGCGCGTCCGGCATCGCCGAGCTACTGAGCGCGGCGGTGATGTCGGCGTACGTGCCGCGGGGGCTGATCCCGGTCTACACGCTGGTCTGGCGTTTCATCCTGGCCTACCTGACCATCGGGTTCGGCTTCCTGGTCTTCTCCGGTTGGGTCCGGCGCGGCCTCAAGTCGATCGACAGCGAGGCCCTGCCGGAAGCGGCGACATGACTGCGCCCGCCGAGACCGAAGAACCGCTCGCCCGGGGGTATGACCCGGGGTTGCTCAAGCGGTTGCTAGTCTACCTGCGACCGTACCGGCTGCCGGTCGGCGCCGCAGTGCTTCTGCTCCTGGGTGGCGCCGGGCTCACCCTGGTGGGCCCGATCCTGACTCAGCGGGCGCTCGACATCGCCATCCCCCACCGCGACACGGCGCTCCTGGGGAGCCTGGCCGTGCTGTATCTGGCCGCGCTGGCGCTCGAGTTCGGGTTCGAGTACGGCCAGACCCTGCTCACGACCTACGTCGGCCAGCGCGTCATGTACGATCTGCGGCTCCAGATCTTCGGCCACCTCCAACGGCTGAGCATTCCTTACTTCGATCGCCATCCGGTTGGCCGGCTGATGACCCGGGTGACCTCGGATGTCGAGACCCTGAACGAGCTGTTCTCCTCCGGCGTGGTGACCGTGTTCGGCGACGTGTTTACGCTGGGCGCGATCATGGTACTGATGCTGGCCACCGACTGGCGGCTTGCGCTGGTGGCATTCGCGGTCATCCCGCTGGTGTGGCTGACCGTGACGCTATTCCGCCGGAGCGTGCGGGAAGCATTTCGAGACATCCGGGTGCGGTTGGCGCGGCTCAACGCCTACCTCCAGGAGCACCTGTCCGGGATGCGGGTGGTGCAGCTGTTCAGCCGGGAGCGGGCGGCATCGGGCGAGTTCCAACGGATCAATGCCGAGCACCTCGAGGCCCATCTGCGCTCGATCACGATCTACGCGATCTTCTTCCCGGTGGTGGAGGTGCTCACCGCGGTCGCGCTCGCGTTGCTGCTCTGGTACGGGGGCCTGCGGACCCTGGGGGGCACGCTCACGGTAGGCGTCCTGGCGGCATTCATCCAGCTCACCCGGCGCTTCTTCCAGCCACTGCAGGACCTCTCCGAGAAGTTCAATCTGCTCCAGGGCGCGATGGCATCGTCGGAGCGGGTGTTCCGCCTGCTGGACGAGCCGGTCACGGTGCCGGAGGCGACGGCGCCGCGGCAGCTGCCGGAGCCGGTACGGGGCGAGGTCGCCTTCGAGGGAGTCTGGTTCCGGTACTCGGAGAGCGGTCCGTGGGTGCTCGAGGACGTGTCGTTCACCGCCCGCCCGGGGGAGACGGTGGCGCTGGTGGGGCACACCGGCGCCGGGAAGACCACCGTCGTGAGCCTGCTGCTTCGCTTCTATGATCCCCAGCGCGGCCGCATCACGATCGATGGCGTCGACATCCGCGAGCTGACGGTGGCTGAACTTCGGGGACTCATCGGGTTCGTACAACAGGATCTCTTCCTCTTCACTGGGGACATCCTGCACAATCTCACGCTGGATGCCCCCATCCCCCCGGCGGGGGCGCACGAGGCGGCGCGGCGAGTGGGGGCCGACCGGTTCGTCGATCGGTTGCCGCAGGGCTATAGCCACGTTCTGGGCGAGCGGGGGCGGAACCTGAGCGTGGGCGAGCGGCAGCTATTGAGCTTTGCTCGCGCGTTGGCGCGCGACCCCAAAATCCTGGTGCTGGACGAAGCGACCAGTTCGGTGGACGCAGAGACGGAAGCGCAGATTCAGCGCGCGATCGAGGAGCTGATGGCCGGCCGAACGAGCCTGGTAGTGGCCCATCGACTGAGCACGATCCTTCACGCCGACGAGATCCTCGTCGTGCATCACGGAGAGATCCGGGAGCGCGGGAGCCACCGCGAGCTGCTGACCCAGCACGGGCTGTATGAGCGGCTTTATCAGCTGCAGCTTCGCGGGCAAGCCCCGCCGGAGTCGGCCAGCGCGGTAACCCACGCTGGCTTGCGTGGTTAGGACCCCACGGGTAGGTTGTCTGGCACTCCATGACCCACCCTGCACCAGGCTCCATGATGCAACTTGAAGTCGGCGGCTTGCGATACCCCATCGCCGCCGGCGAAACGGTGGTCGGATCCGACGCCGATTGCGCTCTGCCCCTCAGCGGGGAGGGTGTTCAGCCGCGTCATGCCGTCGTGCAGGGGCTGCCGGACGGATCGGCCGCCATCCGCCGAGGCTCGCCGGGGGCCGAGATCCTGGTGAACGGGGTTCGGCAGGGCGACGATCCGACCCCGGTGCTGCACGGCGACAAGATCAGGATCGGTCCGCACGAGCTCCTGGTGGTCGATCCCAGCCGGGGAGGCCACACCAAGTTCTTCGATTCGTCCGCCTTCGAAAAGTTCACGCCGTCCAGCGGCTCCAAGCCGCCGCCACCGGCCGTGGTTACCGGTGGGCGGCTGGTGTGTCTCACCGACGGGCGCGAATACCAGGTGGGAGCCGCGGTGGTCATCGGGCGGGACGCGAGCGCGGACGTCGTGGTCCCGGGAAACGAGGTGTCGCGACGGCACGCGCAGATCGTCGCGACGGAGCAGGGTTTCGTGCTGGTGGACACCAGCACCAACGGCACCTTCGTGAACGGGCACCGGGTGGAGGGCTCCCGCGTGCTGCACCGGGCCGATGTCATCCGGGTCGGCGCGGATGAATTCCGGTTCTACGGCGAAGCCGGTAGCGCGCCGACCCCGCCGCCGGCCCCCGCGGTCGCCGCGACCGGTGCCGAGCCGCCGCCGACCGGGGCGCAGCAACGCCTGTTCGACACCATGTTCGGCGGTCCGCCCGGCCCACCGCTGGCGGGGCCGGTCACGCCGATCACGGCCGTCGAGGCCCCGATTGCGTCACTGCTGGTGCGGAGTGGCAGTCTCAAGGGGAAACGGCTCACGGTGCGGAACCCGGTGGTGAACATCGGCCGGGGCGACTACAACGACCTGGTGATCCCGGAGCCGAGCGTGAGCGCGTCGCACGCGAAGCTGCAGCGGCGCGAAGGGATCTGGGTGTTGACCGATCTGGGGTCTACCAACGGAACCTTCGTGGACGGCGAGCGACTCACGGAGGAGACTCCGCTCGGACCCGGTGCCACCATTCGATTCGGCGAGGTCGCGACGCTGTTCGAATCGACGGATGATACGACCGGCATCCAGCAGCGGGTGGGAACCCGCATGGTCGAAGGGCTGCGCACGCCGCCCGAACGGGAAGCCGCTTCCCCGCGGAGGCCGGTCCGCGCCGCTGCACCCGAGCCTCAGGGACTGCCGCGGTGGCTGATCGTAGCCGCCGTTCTCGTGGTCGCAGGCGTCATCGCGTTCATGCTGTTGAAATAAACGGAGCCCCGTGCACTTCACCTGTGCAGCCCGCACCGACGTAGGTGTCGTCCGGTCGGGCAACGAAGACAACTACCTCATGCTCTCCGATCGCGGCATTTTCATCGTCGCGGATGGGATGGGCGGGCATGCGGCCGGCGAGGTGGCCAGTGAGATGGCGGTCCGCATCGCCTCGCGCGAGATCGGCTCGCTGCGCGGGCTGACCGAGCAGCAGGTTGCCGAGCGGGTCCGGGCCTCGATCCGGGAGGCCAACGACGCGATCTTCGAGCGCACGCTGGCCGAACACGACAAGCGGGGTATGGGGACCACCGCCACCGTGCTGGTGCTCATGCGGGGGCGGTACCTGATCGGCCAGGTGGGAGACAGTCGGGCCTACCTGCTCCGGGACGGCTACTTCACCCAACTCACCAAAGATCATTCCTACGTGCAGGAGCAGGTGGACGCCGGGCTGCTCACGGCTGAGCAGGCACGGGTCCATCCCTACAGCAACGTCATCACCCGCTGCGTCGGGGCCAGCGTGGACGTGGTGCCGGATCTCTACTTCGGCTCGCTCAAGACAGGCGACATCGTGCTGCTGGGGTCGGACGGGCTCACGGGAATGCTGGAAGACGAGCTGCTGGTCAAGATCCTGTCGTCGGAGGGGGACCCGCAGGCGTGGGTGGACAAGATGATCACCGAAGCGAACCGTCGGGGCGGCCTCGACAACATCACGGCCATTGTGGTGCGAATCGACGCGGTGGACCAGCCGACCGGGGAGACGCCGGCGATCACCAGCGCCACGGGGGCCAAGACTGAAACTGCGTGAAAAGTGAAAGTGAAAGTGAAAAGTGAACAGTGAACAGTGAAAAGGGGGCTCCGTGCGTGATCGGCGCCCCTTTTCACTTTTCATTTTTCACTTTTCACGCTTTTTCTGGCGTCTCTGATCTTCCGCATAGAGACAACCACCACCCCCAGCGTCGCCAGGGTCCACCCGATCGCATACAGCACCTGCACGCCCTCGCTCCGGCCGCGGATGCCGGCGAGGAACCACGCCGCGATCGCGACCGCGTCAACCGCCGCCACCAGCGCGATCATGCGCAGCAGCTGGCGCCCCATCTCCCCCCGCGCGTCAGCCATCGCGCACCGGCCGCTCGCCCCCGGGTGGACCGTAGAAGATCACCCACACCCGAAAATCGTCGGTAAAATCCTCGAAGCGATGGAGGGTGCCCGCCGGAACGAAGAGCAGATCGCCAGGGCCGAAGCGATCGCGGGCCGGCCCGTTCACGAACCAGCCGGCGCCCGCCAACACCAGGTAGACCTCGTCCTGAGTGTGCGGCTCCTGTGGATCGTGATCTCGCGGGGCATAGAGGCCGACCCGCAGGGTCCCGTGCTGGAACAGCTCGGCGTATTGCTCGGCAGGGGGCTCGGGAAGCGCGCTGACGGCCTGCTCGACGGTGAACCGGCCCGACATGGTCAGGTCGTTAGGCCTGCGATGACGTCCCGCAGCGACTGCTGGTAGTTCTGCCAGGCTCCCTCGCCCCCGCCCAGCACTCCGTGCACCGGCGCATGCTCCAGCAGGTCGAGCAGCGAGGCGACGGCACGGTCCTCCACGTCGGCGAACTCTGCCCGGAGAGCCTCGGGGCTGAGGGTCCCTTCCAGCACCTGCTTCGCCCGTGCGGCGGCGCGGCGCCGCACGTCGAACTCAGTCTCGGTCACGGACGACCTCCTTGGGTGCCACAGCGTTGGTGCGGATTGCGTGGATCAGGTCGGTGTAGGCCGGCTCGTGGCCGGCGGCGCGGACCAGGGCGGCGATCTGGCCCCGGTGGTAATGCGAGTGGAACACGACGTGGGTGGCGATATCGATGACCGAGCTTCGAAACGACTCCCCCTTGGAATTGACGTAGGCCACCGGCCGGGACCCATCTTCGGGGCCGAGGCCCTGGAGGCAGGCGAGCCACTGGTCGGCCGCGTCGACCAACAACCGGGTACACTCCTCGATCGGGAGGTCGGGCCAGACCGCGACCGGCGACGGCCTCGCATGGATGCGTGACAGCCACAGGATCTCGGTGGCGGCTATGTGGGCCAGCAGCTTGACGGTTCTGGGTGCGTCGGCAGCAGCCGGACGCACGGAATGCAGCGTCTCGCGGTTGGCCCAGGCATCCCACGCGAAAAGGTCGAGCAGGTCGGCGGGTGACATAGAGTGCGCTATAGACTATCGCGTCTCACCCGAAGACGGTAGAGCGCGGCGGTAAGTTTCGGGCGATGACGGCGGCCCCTCTTCCTATCGACGGCGCGCTGCCCGCGCTCCGCGGCGCGCTTCGCGAGCGGCGGGCAGCGGTGTTGCAGGCGCCTCCCGGCTCGGGTAAGACCACCCGGGTGCCGCTCGCGCTGCTCGACGAGCCCTGGCTGAGCGGGCGTATCGTGATGCTGGAGCCGCGCCGGCTGGCAGCTCGGGCCGCGGCGGGTTGGATGGCTCGCCTGCTCCAGCAACCGGTTGGGGCCACCGTGGGCTACCGGATTCGCCGCGATACCCGGGTAGGGCCGGCCACCCGGATCGAGGTCGTCACCGAGGGCGTCCTGACCCGACTGCTCTCGGCGGATCCGGGCCTCGAGGGCATCGGACTCGTCATCTTCGACGAGTTCCACGAGCGGAGCCTTCACGGCGATCTCGGCCTGGCCCTCACGCTGCATAGCCGCGGGCTTATGCGCGAGGACCTTCGGATACTGGTCATGTCGGCGACGCTCGAGGGCGAGCGGGTAGCGGCTCTGCTCGACGGGGCGCCGATCGTGACGACCGAAGGACGCCAATACCCGATCGAAACCCGCTATGTGCGGGCCCGTGCGGATGCTCCAGTCCACGTCGCGGCGGCCGCTGCGGTGCACGACGCGCTGCAGGCGGAGCCCGGCGATGTGCTGGTGTTTCTGCCTGGCGCGGGCGAGATCCGACGCACCGCGACCCTGCTGGCAACCGGGGGACTCGACCCCACGATCCGAGTGCACCCGCTGTCCGGCGATCTCGGTCCCGAAGCGCAGGAGGCAGCGATCGCGCCGAGTCCCGCGGGTAGCCGCAAGGTCGTGCTCGCGACTTCGATCGCGGAAACCAGCCTCACAATCGAAGGCGTTCGGGTCGTGATCGACGCCGGCCTCGCCCGGGTGCCGCGCTTTTCACCCCGCACGGGCATGACCCGGCTCGAGACGGTCCGGGTGTCTCGGGCGGCGGCGGACCAGCGGCGGGGCCGCGCCGGCCGTACCGGGCCGGGTATCTGTTGGCGCCTCTGGCCGGAGGCCGCGATGACGGAGCTGCGGCCGTTCGATACCCCGGAGATTCTCGGGGCCGACCTCGCGCCGCTCGCGCTCGATCTCGCGGACGCCGGTGTGACCGATCCAGGCGAGCTCAGGTGGCTGGATGCCCCGCCGGCCGCCGCGCTTCAGCAGGCCCGGGAGCTGCTCGGCGAGCTCGGTGCGCTCGATGGAACCGGCAGAGTCACCGCCCATGGCCGCCGCATGGCGCAGCTCGCCATTCACCCTCGCCTCGCGCACATGCTGCTCCGGGCGGGGAGTCTGGGGCTCTCGGGACCGGCGGCGGATCTCGCCGCGCTACTCAGCGAGCGCGACCCCTTTCGCGGCGAAGGTGAGACCGGGGCCGACCTTTCGCTCCGCCTCGATGCGCTGCGCCGAGGGCATCCGTCAGCGAGCCCGGCCGCGCTGCGTCGGATCCAGGCCGAGGCCCGGCTCATCCGCCGGCGCCTGGGCGTGGCCGACCAGTCCGAACGCGATCCCGCGCCGTCGGAGGTGGGACTGCTGCTGGCGCTGGCGTACCCGGATCGGATCGGCCAGCGGCGTCAGGGGAGCACGCGCTTTCTGCTCCGAAATGGAGCCGGTGCCTTCGTGGACCCGAGCGATCCGCTCGGCCGGGAGGACTATGTGGTCGCCGCCGAGCTCGACGGCAAGCCGCAGGAGAGCCGGATCTATCTGGGGGCGCCGCTCGCGCTCGACGATCTGGAGCGGGAGCTGGGGGACCAGGTCGTCCGCGAGGAGAGTGTCGCGTGGGACGATGGCGCGGACGCCGTGGTCGCGCGGCGGCACGAGAGACTGGGGGCCATCGTGCTGCGCGAGCTGACAATCCGCGACCCCGACCCGGGCGCGGTCACCGCCGCTCTGCTCGACCGGCTGCGGCGCGACGGGCCGGGCGGCCTGCCGTGGACCGAGGGAGCTTTGCGGACGCGGGCCAGGATCGGGTTCGGACATCGGCTCGACTCCCGCTGGCCCGATGTCTCGGACGCGGCGCTGCTCGGCTCTCTGGCCGAGTGGCTGGGCCCCGCGCTGGGCGGCATCACGAAGCGAGACGGCCTGCGACGGCTGGACCTGGGCCAGCTGCTGCTCGGGCTTTTGTCTGGCGAGCAGCGGGCCGCGCTGGACCGGCTCGCCCCCACCCATATCGAGGTGCCGAGCGGCTCGAGGATCGCCGTGGACTACAGCGACCCCGATGCTCCGGCGCTCGCGGTGCGGCTGCAGGAAGTGTTCGGTTGGGCGGAAACCCCGCGAGTGGGCGGCGGCGCAGTGCCGCTTACCCTGCACCTGCTCTCGCCGGCGCAGCGACCGGTTCAAGTAACGCGCGACCTGGCGAGCTTCTGGCGGACGACGTACTTCGACGTGCGGAAGGACCTGAAGGGGCGCTACCCGAAGCACTACTGGCCCGACGACCCGCTCCGGGCCGAGCCGACCCGCCGCCGGAGAGTTTAGCGCTTCGAGGGTTTAGTGCTTCGCGTAGGTGGTGGTGGCGCCGGACTTCTGGAACGCGAGCACCTGGTATGGGACCTTCGCGTCGCCGGGCTGATACATCCCCGGCGCGCTCGCCGGCATGCCCGGCACCGCGAGGCCGACGACCTTGGGCCGGTCCTCGAGCAGGCTCTGAATATCGTCGGCCGGAACGTGACCCTCGATCACGTAGCCGTCCACCAGCGCCGTGTGACACGAACGGAGCGGCTTCGGCACGCCATAGCGATCCTTCATCGGATCGACCGAATCCAGATCGTGGGTCTCGGGGCGGAAGCCATTGAGCTTCAAGTGCTCGACCCAGTGCGCGCAACACTCACAGCTGGCGGTCTTGTAGACCGTGACGACGGAGCCTGCCGAGAGGGCGAGGAGGGGCCGGGCAGCGGCACTCACCGCGGCCAGGCCGGCGGTCCCCGCGAGAAACTCGCGGCGTGAGATCATGAGGTCTCCTTCGGTTCGTCGGTCACCGTCGGCTGCTCCCCCGGCTGCTGCTGGGCGAGCAGGAGCGCAAGGAGCAGGGCTCCGCAGGTGATGCCGAGATCCGCCATGTTGAAAGTCCAGAACCGGACGTCGCCGATGCCGACGTCGATGAAGTCTACGACGCCTCGGGCCGAGCGAAGCCGGTCGAGCAGATTGCCGACCGCGCCGCCGGCGACCAGCGCCAGGGCGGCCGCCCGCCAGCCGTCGCCCGAAGGACTGCGGCGATAGAGAGTGCCCAGGACCGCGAGCGCCACGACCGCCACCACGGCCAGGCCCACCCGCGAGTAGGCGCCCAGAAAGAGGCCCATCGCCGCGCCGGGGTTGTACGCCAGCGTGAAGCGGAACCAGTCCCCCACGACTTCGTGCGGGATGTAGGGCGGCGACAGGTGGGCCACTGCGAGGCGCTTGGTACTGCAATCGGCGAGTACCAGCACCGCGAGCAGCGACCAGAACGCCTTTGCTTTTGGAGTCCAGGCGCTCACCTCACGGCTCCTCTCCCTGAGCGACGAGCTGCTCCGCTCGGGTGAACGCGGCGCATTGGGTGTCCAGCGCGGCGTATTCCTGCCGACGAGCCGCGCGAAACGCGTCGTACGCGGCACGCGAGGTCCAGCGGTCCACGGTGAGATAGCGCATCGGCTCGTGATGGCTTCGGAACAGGTCGGTTCCGAGATAGCCTTCGCCGCCACGAAAGAAACGGACCCAGCCTCCCTCCACTCCGTACTCCCGCTCGAACTCCGCGACCCGAGCCGGCTCGACGTCGAACTGCCAGACGATCCGGTACATCGATCGGCTACCGGTCGGGGCACCCGTCGCGGCGACGGGTATCCATGAGGGCGACGATGCGCCACGCATTACCGTCGCGCGCAATCTGAAACGCATCGATACCGCAGTGGCTGAACTTGGCCCCGGCATAAAAGGAATACTCGGCCCACACCGACGCCAGGGGACCGTCCAGCTCCACCCGGGTCTTCCCGACCCGCTCATCCCACATCTCGGGGTGGGGCGTGCCGACCGCGCGTACGAACGCGTCAACGGTGTCGATCCGGACGGTCGCGGCGCCGTCCCGGCTCACGGTCGTGGCGAGCAACGCCTGGGGGTGAAACGTCGCGCGCACGGCCCCGCTGTCCCCGGCGCGCATGCCGTCGAACAGGCGCTGTACCACCGCGAGCACCGCGGCCCGATCTGGGGGCGGATCCTGCGCGCCGGCTGGGGCCGCGGCAGACAGAAGGGCCAGAGCAGGGGTTAGCCAGCGACCGAGGCGCATCGGGGACCCTCGCGAGAAGAGAGACTGGAGGCCGGAAGCCGCACCGGGACCGTAGCACGGCCGGTGGGGTCGGGGCCGAGGGAATGTAACAATGCGGCCGGCTCACCGGCCGCGCCAAGAGTTGCAGTATGGGCCCGCCGGGGCGCGCGACCACTTTCCCGGGCCCGACTTGCAGGCGACGCCCACCTCGCTCGGACCGGCGCATTCGTCCGGTTTTCGCTCACCACCAGTTTCGGAACACTTGAGACAGCCTCGGGCCGGTCCCGATACTGCGCGGCACGCTCGAACAGGGCGACTCGCTCGCACAGGGAGGACTCGTGGCCGACCGACTGAGGTACAGCCGGACGCTCAATCCGTATGCCGTGGTGCTGGTGCTCGCCGCATCCGCCTGCTCGTCGGGCGGACCCGCGGCCGACCGCTCGCCGGGCGTCGAGCCCAGGCTTGGGCCGGCGCCCGCTGAGGCTGCGACTCCCGCGGACTCCTCTGTCGCGGTGGTGAAGGCCACACCGCGCCCTCGGCCGGCGCCGCGCCCCCGGATTCGCTGGGCGGACAGCACGCTGCTCGAGCGCGCGGTCACGACTCGCCTGGGCCACCGGCCGCTCGCGGCAGTGCTGGCGCGGCGGACCCGACGGCCGGAGGTGGCGGAGCGGGCCGCTATCGCGGTGATTCGGGAGAGCCGGCGGCTCAACCTGAGCCCCAGCCTGCTCGCGGCAGTGCTCCTGATCGAGAACCGCGCGCTGGATACCGCCGCGGTGAGCAGCCAGGGGGCCGTGGGGCTGATGCAGGTCATGCCGATCCACGCCGGCAGCTACGGCTGCGCCCATACGGAGCTCAGGGAGCTCGATACCAATATCTGCCACGGCGCGCGGCTCCTGCGCCTCTACGTGGTGCGAAGCCCGTCGCTGCGAGTCGCGCTGCGCCGCTATAATGGCTGCGTCCGCGGGACCGTGACGCCGCGCTGCGCGCGGTATCCTGCGCGGGTGCTCGCCACCGCCGCAAGCGTCCGTCGCGAGCTTCTCGCGCTGGCCGCCGAGGACGGCATCATCGTCCCGGCCGTGGCGATACGCAGCATCGCCGACTAGCTCGCCGTCCGCGATCCAGGCTCTGCAACGCTTTGCACCGGCGGCGATCCCGCGCAACCGTTGACGCGCGGGCATCGTTTCTGCAGCTTCCCCGGCCGCCGCCTTCCAGACCAGCAAGGAGCCTCGATGGCCACGACGTCGAATCCGGTCCTCTCCCGCGCGAACTTCGCGACGGTGGCCGAGACCGGCGCAGCCCCGATGACGGTGAGCGGGACGATCGGCAAGACATTGGTGTTGCTGGGGATTCTGACGGTCACCGCTACGTTCGCCTGGTTGCAGACGGGCGCCGGCCTGGCCGAGCCCGACAAGCTCGGCACCCTGTTTCTGGTCGGGATCGTGGGCGGCTTCGGTGTGGCACTTTACACGGTCTTTCGCCCTCAGCACGCCCCGGTCACCGCGCCGATCTATGCCGCTCTCGAAGGCCTGTTGCTGGGCGCGCTCTCGGCGATGCTCAATCTCCGGTATCGCGGCCTGCCGATGCAGGCGGTGATGCTCACGGTGGCGACCCTCGGCGTGATGCTGGTGGCCTACCGGGTCGGCGTCATCCGCGCGACGGAACGGTTCAAGACCGTCGTCATCTCCTGCACCTTTGCCATCGCGGCATTTTATGCGATCGCGCTGGTGATGGCGATGTTCGGCCTCTACATCCCGTTTCTCCACGAGGGCGGACCGATCGGGATCGGCTTCAGCCTCTTCGTCACCGGGCTCGCCGCGTTCAACCTGATTCTCGATTTCGACCTGATCGAGCAGGGCGCGGGGCGTGCGCCGGCTTACATGGAGTGGTACGCGGCGTTCGGGCTGGTCGTGACGCTGGTCTGGTTGTACCTGGAGATGCTCAGGCTCCTGAGAAAGCTCCGGCGCTAGCGCCCCACCGCACTGCCGTCAGCGCGTCAGTACCGGCAGGTACGCGCGCCAGGGTCCCACCTCTTCCGCATACTGCTTGGCCATCACCCGCGCGACCTGGGCCACGTGCCCCAGGTCGTGCGCCACCCAGGTCGCGAGCAGCTGGCGCAACGTCACCCGGCCGAGCTCGGGGTGAAGCCCCTCGCGCGCAAGGTCGGCGTCGCTGAGCCGGAATCCCTCCAACGTCGCCACATTCTCCCCGCGGAGCCGAGCGAACCGGTCGAGCAGGTCGATCAACGGCTTGCCCCGGTTGAGCCGGAAGTGGCGGAATCGATCGAACGGCTCGAACGCCGGGTTGGGCCCTCCTGCAAGAATGATCCGGGACCGCGGGATCCAGTCGGTCTCCTCGCCGTCGATTAGATGTCCCAGCACGTCGAAGGGGCTCCAGGTGTCGGGCCCTTCGGCGCCGTACAGCCAGGATTCCGGCAGGTCGGCCAGCAGGGCGCGGAGCGCTCCCGGGGTCCGGCGGAGAACGGGAATCGCGTCCTTCAGGGCAAAAGGCATCATGCTCTCTACGAGGCCCCCGATCGATCCGTTCCAGCTGGTGGAGGACCCGATCGCGGGTCCAGCGGCTTGACGTAGCGCAGCGTCTCAGCGCCGTAACCCAGCCGTTCGTACACGGCCCGGGCCCGGGCGTTCTGGGCGAAGACGTTGAGCGTGACGAATGGATGGCCGCGCTCCCGGGCCCAGTCGTCCGCGGCCCCCAGCAACGCTCGACCGACGCCGCGACCCTCGGCCGCCGCCGCGACCACCAGGATCGAGACGTGCGCATGGGGGCGGCCGGTGAAATAATCGACCATCGTTTCCAGGTACATAAAGCCGAGCGGGAGGCCCGCACCGTCTTCCGCGACGAACACCGGAGCGTGAGGAGAGGCGGCCTGCAGGGCGCGGGCAAGCGTGCGGCGCTCGGCCTCGATCACCTGCGCTCCGGTACGCCAGGGTGGAATGGCAAATTCCGCGAGGCGACCGGCTAGAGCCAGCAGGGCGGGCAGGTCGTCCGATCGGCCGGCGCGGATCACAGGCGCGCCCGGCGGAGCCCGCTGGTGGCCAGAAAGATCTCGCGCAGGAAGTTGAGCAGCGCGCCGACCAGCGCCGCCATCGCGATCACGAACGCGATCGCGACCACCCGGGCGACATTGACTCGCAGAAACGCACCCACGAACAGCGCGCCGATGACTCCGCAGATGAGCAGCGCGCAGAACGTGGCGAGGGTCAGCGCCCAGTTGATCAGGTGGGCCCGCTGATGCAGCCGCTCGAGGTTCTGCTCGACCGTTGAGTCCGGGTTCGCCGGGTCCGCGACCGCGTGCTCGAGAACCCGGGTGCGATCCACGATGCGGGCCAGCCGATTGGTCAGGACGACGAGTATCGTACCCACGCCCGAGAGCAGGAACACGGGCGCGACGGACAACTGGATGACGTGCGCTACGGCGCTTACGCCGGTGTCCGCCGGTACCTGGATGAGTGGCGTCATTCCGCCCCAGAGTCGGCCGGACCCACCGTCGCTGCAACCTTCAGGTGCGGACCGGTTGCAAGCTCAGCATGAGCCCGCGAACCAGCAGGACCACCCCCGCGAGCTGCACCAGATGGAACAAGCCGTTGTGGTCGAAAACCCAGATCACCTGGATCGAGAGCCCCTCGGCCGCCTGAACTGCTCCAGCCGCCAGGCTCACCGCGAGCGCCACGGCCATGGTCCCGGCCCCGGGTCGTTCCAGCCGGGCGAGCCGTCCGTAGACGCACAGCGCGAAGAGTAGCGCGGCCGCCTCGAACAGGAGGAACACGCGGAAGTCTCCGCCGCTCAACCGGGCGGCGAAATAGAAGCCGCCTGCCAACGCAATCAGGGCAGGGAGACTGGCGCGGCCAGCCCGCTCGCCTCGCCAGTCGGCCAGCGCACCGGTAGCGAACAGGGCGACCGCGACGCCGAGCAGGAGATAGAGCGGCTGCCAGAGGGCATCGCTGACCTGGGGTGGGAAGGCGATGCCGTGCACCACGGTGCCGAGCAGGGCCGACGCCGCGAAGGTCGCGAGCGCCGCCATCCAGACGGTCCGGCGCCAGCTTGCGGGTGTCGCGCGCCGAAGCTGGATCAGCCCGCCCGACACGGTAAGTGCCAGCAGGGCATCGGTCGCGGCAGTGGTACGCTCGGCGGCGGCGGACGCGAGCTCGAGCGTGCGGGTCACGGTCGAGCCGGGCATTGCACCGGCCCGACTTCCTTCACGACCGGTGCGCGAATCAGGCGGTCGGCGATGCCGCGGAGGACGAACTCGTTTCCGTCGCTTGGCACTCGGACGAACCACGCTGCGGCGTCAGAGGGGTCGGGTGTGACCAGCGTTCCCTTCACCGTCTTGAGCGCGGCTTCGCGCTCGGCTGGAGCGGAGCGGGAGCGGAATGTGACCAGCAACAGGTCGGTCGCGGGGCCGCCCGCGTCGGCCTCGGAGCACGCGCCCTTGGGGAGTGGGCTCGCCGGCGGCGACGGAGCCGGAGCCGGGGCCGGGGCAGGCTTGGCCGCGCTGTCAGTGCCTCCCGCCCTGGCGGCGGTGTCGGTTCGGGCCCGCGCGCCGCTGTCGCTTCGGATTGGTGGGGCGCTGTCGCGGATGACTGTCTGGGCGTCGAGGCGCGCGGCGCCGCTCAGCCCGGCGAGCGCGACAAGGCAGACGAGCGGGACCGTACACCACGAGCCCATGGCCGGTACCAGTGAACGGGTCACGCCGGCGCGGGGTCGACCGGCGTGGCCAACTCATGCCAGATCTCGACCTGGTAGCCGTCGGGATCGGTGAAGAACAAGTACGGCTCGCCGGGGCAGAACTCGCCCTGATCGACGATCTTGCCGCCGGCCTGCTCCACGGCCGTCACGGCGCTACCTATGTCGGCGGGGTCGATCAGCCGAAAGCCGAAGTGCGCGATTCCCCCCGTCCCGGACGCGAGCGAGCTCTTTTCCTCGAACACCAGCACGTCCCGGCTGCCCGGCGTCTGCGCTTGAATGAATCCGGGCTGGCGGTACACGGCGACGGCGCCGAACACGCGCTGGTAAAACTGGAACGCCCGCTCGGCGTCTCGCACTGCGAGAGCGATATGAGTCAACCCATACGTGCTGACCATCTCACCCCCCGCAGTTCGAGGCCCCCGTTCCGGCGTTCCGAGCGGACGGTCAGCTCGGCGAGCGCTTTCGGGAGCTCGACTTTTTGCGCCGGGCCGGGACCTTGGCCCCCTTCTTCCTGGCTTCCGACAGGCCTATCGCGATGGCTTGCTTCCGGCTCTTCACCCGGCCGGCGCGGCCGCGCCTTCCGCTTCGGAGCGTCCCTTTTTTCTGCCGCCGGACCGCACTCGCCACGCTCTTGCCGGCGGCTGGGCTGTATTTCCGCTTCGAGCCGCGCTTGGACGCGCGCTTCTTGGCCATAACGCCTCCTTGGGCTGGGCCATTCGTTCCCAAGGTGCGAACCGGGCCAACCTCGTGACAGTGATCGAGGTTACCGGGTAGCCGGTCGGCTGTCTTGCGGGGCGGCCGGCTCGAGTTTTTCGATCAGCCGCTCCACCAGATCCTGCCGCTCCTCGTACAGGTGCCGCATCTCGTGCTGATCGGTGCGCGCGACCTCCCGCCTGAGATCGGGCAGGTAGTCGTGCAGCAGATCCCGCAGGACGTCGGTCTCATGATCCGTGAGGGTCATGTGCATAGGTCAGGCCTTGCGCGCCGTCTTCGCGAAAAACCGGCTCAGCACCTGCTCCACCTGCGTGCTCTTACACTTGGTACACCGGGTGCGGCTGTGACCATGTTCGCGAATGGGCTCGCTGTGCTGGAAATCGTGACCGCAGCTGCGGCAATGATATTGGTATACGGGCATGTGAACCGCCTCCTGGCCGAAATCAAAAGTGAGGCCCCCGGTTCAGAACGTAGGACCGGCCGGCTGGCGCGTCCAGGGTGGGCGTCGGACGCTCTCCGGTTGGTCACGGAAGGACGCCTAATTCGTCGAGGGACGCGCGAAGGTCGGCCGGGTCCTGGTACACCCGGAACGCGCCAGCCCGCACCAGCTCGTCCTCGCCATAGCCGCCGCTGAGCAGCCCGACGCTGAGCATGCCGGCTCTGCGCGCGGCGAGGAGATCCCACACCGCGTCACCTACCACGTAGCAGTCGCCCGGCGCGCCGCCGAGCCGGTGTTGACACTCCAGGAACAGGTCCGGGGCGGGCTTTGCACGCAACACATCCCCCCGATCGACCACGACGGTGTCGGCGGTCACGCCGAGGGCGGCGAGGGAGGCGTCGATCTCGGGGCGACGGCCCGACGTGGCGATGCCGTGGGTGATGTGGCGCTCGCGCAGATCCTGGAGCAGCTCCTTGGCCCCGGGCAGCGGGCGGCGCACCGGCAGCAGCTCCCGGAACAGCTCGCCATGTCGCCGCTGCAGGGCTTCGGCCTCGTCCGGGGTGAGGCTCCGTCCGAGCTCGCGGGCCACGGCGCGGGTAAAGAGGCCGCCGCTCATCCCGATGCGCCGGTGAATCCGCCAGCCGTCGATGGCGAGCCCGGCCTCCGACAGCGCCTGCTGCCAGGCAAAGACGTGGGCATACACCGTATCGATCAGGGTGCCGTCGAGGTCGAAGATCAGACAGCTCATGCGGTCGTGGTCGCGTAGCGCTCCGCGCCCATGAAATGGAGCGAGACGTATGGCTCGCGCCCGACCACCCAGCTGTCATGCGGCACGGCAGGGATGTGAAACAGCTCGCCCGCGCGGAGGGCAATGACCCGGTCGTCGAACGACACGGCCACCGTGCCTTCCAGGACCAGGCCCACGTGCTCGACGGTGCAGCGATCCGCGCCGACCAGGGGCCCCACATGCTCCGACCAGCGCCAACCGGGTTCGTAGGTCGCCCGCCCGATGGTCAGGCCGCCGACCTGCACCAGCTCGAAGCGGCCCTTCTCCATCTCCCGAACCTCGTCCGGCTGTTCGAAGCGCTTGATGATGACCTCGAGCATGCGGGGACCTCCCTCACAGCGCGGCGGCCCGCCGCTGGGATTCTTCCGGCGAGACCTCCTCGACCCGGCTGGCAATCCACCAGATGTGACCGAAAGGGTCCTGCAGCTTGCCGCCGCGGTCACCGTAAAACTGGTTCTCGACCGGGCGCACAACGATGGCGCCGCCGGCGATGGCCTGCCGCGCGACCGTGTCCACGTTGTCTACGTAGAGATGGATGAAAACCGGCGAGCCGCCCAGACTGAGGGGGCTCAGGATGCCCATCTCGGGATACTCGTCCGACAGCATGACGCGGGAATCGCCGATCTCGAGCTCGGCGTGTCCAATCCTGCCGCCGGTATCGACGAAGCGGGTCAGTTCGGTCGCGCCGAACGCCTTGCGATAGAACTCGATAGCGTCAGCGGCGCTCTTGACGATGAGATAGGGGTTGAGCTGGGGGCGGCCCGGAGGAATCGGGCTGACTTTGGGCGACATAAGGACGAGCTCTCCTGGTGCAGCGTTGGTCCGCGGGCGCGGCACAGATCACAGAGCGTGGGCTCCGGCCGGCTGCTCCATGGTTCACTTCGCGCGATGACAACGCAATCCCCGCGAGGAGCGTTTCAACCCGCGTCCTCAGGCGGTCCAGGAATCGTCGCGGGCCACGTCGGGACCCTGCGGCCGGAGCGAGCGCGCCACCAGGCCGAGTCCGCCTGCCAGGAGGCCGAGCATGAGGAGGGTGTCGAAGAGGGAGGTCGGTTGGAAATAGATGTGGAGGTTGGCGACGATGCCGGCCAGGATGATCAGGGCGCCCGCGGCGGTGAGGGTCCAGCCGAGCAGCGACCGGCCGTTGAAGAACAGCACGCCGATCCCGGCGAGGAGAGGCACCAGGGACAGGCCAAACGCATTGTAGCCCCAGAAGGCCCAGTAGCCGCTGGTCACGGTAACCCGGACGAGCAGCAGGTAGCCCCCGGCGACGACCATGGCGGCCCCGGCGAGAAAAGGGGGGAGGCCTCCCGGCGTGCCTCCGACGCCTCTCATGCCGGGCTCACGCCAGCGCGGGGCCGTCGCCCCGTGCCGGCGCATCGCCCTGACGCTGGACCAGCTCGCCCTCGGCGGTCATCTGCAGATAGGTCCCGTCTTCGGCGCGGAAGAACCGCGCGATGTGGTTGAAGTGAGCCACGAACATCTTCCGCTGGTCCCACAGGTCAAAGCAGGCGCGATGCATGCTGGCGTCTGAGAAGGGAAAGAACGGGTCGGCCTCGTCGGCGAGGAAGTCGGGCGTCACGACTGCGTCCGCGCCCGGCTGAATGGCTTCGTGGCACAAGGCGCAGATTGCCGTCCCGGCTTCGACTCGTCCGATCCGCTCCATCGCCGGGCCGCTCAGCCGCGCTGCTTGAATAACTGCACGGCTCGCTCGTGCTGCTCGGCGGCCCGCCGGCTCCTGAACGTGCCGAGATTCCTCCGGCGTCCGGTCTTGGGATCCTTCTTCCTCGAGTAAAGCCGATATACGCCGGTGGAGAGTTTCCGGATCATAGGGCCACCTCCCACACAAAGGCCGTTCGCCGTGCAATCTACGGCTGATCCACGAAGGCGGCCAACGCGTCCAGAAACGGCGCCTGGCCCGGGAGAATCCGGCGCCGGGCCTCATCCAGCTCGAACCACGCGGCCCGATCCACCTCGGGGAACGCCTGGATCCGACCGGAGCTCTTAGGCCATTCCAGCTCGAACAGGTTGCTTTGCAACTGGGCCGGATCGAAGTCTCCCTCGGCGGCCCAGATCTGAACCAGCTTTCCGCTGGCCTGCTTGCGCTGTCCCAGCGGGTGGAGCGGCCCGGTGACGTCGAGCCCGATCTCCTCCCGGAATTCCCGCCGGGCGGCGGCGACCGGATCCTCGCCCGGGTCGATCTCGCCTTTCGGGATCGACCATGCGCCGAGATCCTTACGGGACCAGAACGGGCCTCCCGGATGGGCCAGCAGAACCTCGAGCCCGGCCGGGCGACGGCGATAGAGCAGGAGTCCCGCAGCGGCTTTGGGCATCAGGCTGGCTCATCATTGCCGCTGGGCAGACCGTCGGCTCCATCGTCGAAGCAACGCAACCAGCATCGCACTCAGGTTGAGCCCGGCGAACGCGGCGCCAACCAGGATGAGCGCGCGCGCTACCCGCTGCAACACGCTCAACCGGTGCACGTCCACGACGACGAGCAGCAGCTTCAGGCTGAGCAGCGCGGCGGCGCCCGAGAAGACCAGCAACTGAAGCAGAAGCAGCGGCCGGTATCCCATTCCGCCCCATAGCCAGTACAGCGATAGTGCCACGAGCAGCCAGGCCAGCATGCCGGTTCGCGTGGTCTGGCCCAGCGGAAGGTCGCGAATCACCGGTACCACCAGGAGCGCCAGCGCGGCGAGCATGAGCAGCAGCCGGAGACTCGCCCGCCAGAGCTCGCCGGGGGTGGCGTCTTCGGCCGTGTGCTCTGCCGGTTCTCGCATGGCCGCGAGCCTCCGCGGGTCCGGGTTCAAGCTTCGGGCCGCTGCTCGGGTTTGCGGCCGGCGCCGGTAGACATGGGTTTGCCTCCCTGCGAGACGTCGATCCGACAAGCTGGGTAAGGCGGCGAAGGTTGAAAAGAGCCGTGTGCCGTTCGGCGACCTGAGCCGACGCGATTCAGGGCTGCGCCTCGAGGTTGGCGTGCAGGATCCTGCCGGCCAGGCCACAGCTGTTGGTGCCCACCACGACATTGGTTGCCCGCCAGCTCCGGTATCCGGAGTGGAATACCGTCACATCGTAGGTTCCGGGCCGGCCCACGCCGGCCACGAGCGCGGGAGCGCGACCGGACGCATCAGGGCTCTGCGGCCGGAGGGAATCGACATAGCCGCCGTCGGTGATCACCCCCCGCGCACCGGCGCCGAGCGGTGCACCAGTGATCGCATCGCTGATCTGCACCACGATAGCGGCTTCCGAGCCGGAGTCTACGCAGATCGCGAGATTGTCTACGCAGGCGCCTAGGCCGACGCTTGCCCCCAAGCTCAGAGCTCGCGCGAGCCAGGACAGGATTCTCACAGAAACGCGCGCACGTCGGGGTGGATCCGGCTGAGCCGGCCGGCGAGGTCCGGCCGGTCGGCCAGCAGCTCGAAATCGGCGTACTCGAAGCCCGGTCCCACGGTACAGACGACCAGTGTGTACCGGCCGAGCGATCGCGCGGCTTGCCAGATCCCGGCAGGGACGCAGTGAGCCGGCTTCTGGTCCGGCTGATAGGGACCCAGTCGCATCCGATCCAGCCGAGCTCCGTCGGCGGACAGCTGGAGCAGCTCCAATGGGGCGCCCTCCGAATGGTGCCACACTTCATCCGAACGGACCCGGTGCCAGCGGCTCACCGCACCGCCGGGCAGCAGAAAATAGATCGCGGTCAGAGCCGACCGGCTGCCGCGGCCGTCGGCCGGCTCGACCGTTGCCCGCGCTCGAAAGACCTCCCGGAAATAGCCCCCCTCCGGATGCGGGGCGAGCCCCAGCAGAGTGATCAATTCCAGCGCGCGGGGATCATGTGAGCCAGTTCGGGGTGTCGACCAGTGTCGGGTCACAGCGGCCCCCTGTCACGCCCCCTAGGCTAGGGAAGCAACGGACCGATGTCTCGCGAATGACCGCGCGTCTCGTCGAATTCCCAAGGAGGCTACCAATCATGCGCATCAATACTCGACCCGCGATTGTCGGCGTCGCCCTCGGCCTCCTGGCCCTGAGTGCGACGCAGGTGGTCCGGGCCCAGCAGCAGCCCAGTCCGACCGCCAGCGACACAGGAGCGGTGTCCAGCCAGAAGGATAGCTCTACCGCTGCCGACACATCCGGCGGCATCGAGAGCGGCCAGGTGATGCCGGCCGACACCACCAGCAGCTACGCTCCCCCGCGCTCGGACAGCGGGATGTACGCTCCGCCGGACAGTGGCAGCTACGCGCCGCCGCGGTCGGACAGCGGAACCTACGCGCCGCCGTCGTCGGATAGTGGGGCGTACGCGCCTCCCCGCAGCCCGACGACCAGTCCGCCGGAGGGCTGAGGCGGTTCGCGCTGCTTTTCACGGCGGCGGCTGATCAGGGCGCACCGGGCACTCGCGCTCCAGCCGCTGCAGGATCTCGAGGCGATTTTCCATCGCGCCGGATTGGGCGGCGATGCGCCAGGCAAAGTCCCGCCGCGTGGCCGAGGAGTCGGCGCCTTGTCGGACCGCGACTCGCCATTGCGCGCAGTAGGCCGGTAGCTCGACTTCGATGATCCGTCGGGCGGAGCCGAGGCTCGCCATGAACGCCTCGCAGCTGCCGAACTGGTCCGACTGCCGCCGATGGACCGCTTCGTGCACCTCGAGCTGCTCCCGCAGCAGGGAGTCCCGCACGTCGGGCCGCAGCCGGGTCACGGGGCGCCCCGCCTCGCACCGGGTCAGCCCGAGGAAGTCGTCCGGGAAGGCCGCCCGCTGTGCCGATGCCGGTCGGCCCCAGAGCCCGAGCAGCAGGAGCAGGGCAGCCGCGCCCATCGGTCGAGGGGTGGGTCGCATCGCGTCCGCGGTCGGTCAGGTCGTCAGAAAGTCGGGATACTCGGCGGCAACCTGCTCGCACTCGCGGGCGAGGTCCGGGGGCGCCTGGCCGCTCATCGTCGCGGCGATGTCCAGCGCCCGCAGCTTGCCGGTGCAGGCGGAAGCCTTCGTCAACCGGTCGGAGATGCCCAGCCCCTTGTGCAACCCGGTTGACAGGGCTGCCGCGAGGCTCAGCCCGGCCGCCACAGCGCAGGTGGACGCCCAGGTGCCGGTGACCAGAGGGCGCTGTTGCACCGCAGTCACGCCGGCAATGAATGCCGCCATCGAGCTCGCGCCCGTGCCGACGACGATAGCCCACGTATCCGCCTTGCGGAGGCGGCGCACGTGAGTCTCGGCGGCTTTCAGACCGGTCTTGATCCACTGCAACTGGGGACTGCCCGCGCTATCAACTGAAGATCCCATGCGGCCTCCCTGGGATGCGCTATTAGTGGGGATGTGCTGCTGCGGCCCCCTGTCCGGCCGGCGTGGGGGCGCTGGTCGAGGGGTCGCCGCGTTCGTACGCGGGCCGGTAGTGCCAGGCGAGGTCGCGAATGCCGGTGCCGCCGCGCAACGCGTCATGGACCAGCTCGATCAATTCGCGATGGGCTTGAGGCTCGCGACGCTCCCAGCGGCCGGCGAGAAAGCGGGGAGGATCCTGGACCTCCAGCACCCAGGCGGAGCTGGGTGGCTCTTCTTTGACCACGCTCAAACGATATTCGGCCCGACCGTGGCGCACCGGGATGAACGCGCCTCGTTCCACGTGAACCGGTTCGTCGACCTGAAAGTCGGCTCTGCGCCGCAGCTGCTCAAGCAGCCAACGAACCAGCGAGCCGTCGGCCGGGGTCACCCCGGCAGGGGCGGGTTCGACTTCGACACGGTGAAACACCGCGACGGTACGAAGATCGATCAGAGTCATCCCGGCACCCCTCCAGAAGCGGCTCGGACTAAAATGCCAGCGGAACGGGTAGAGCAGAAGAGGGGCGCCGGCGCGGGACACTCACGCCCCGAGGCCGAGCGCTCGGCGAACTTCGGCGTCATCGGCGACCACGTCGAAGCCGGCGATCAACTCCGGTGGAAGGGGTCTGCGCCGACCGCTTCCGAGATCCACGAAGACCCAGTGGGTCTCGGCCTGAGCCAGGATGCGCCGGTCGGCGTCGCGTACGAAGAGGTATCGCCTCGGCGTGGCGCGCTGGTCGAACCGCGGTACCCAGGTGTGTACGCTCAGCAGCTCGCCCTCGAACGCAGGCCGCAGATACTCGATGAAGTGCGACCGGACCACCCAGCCCACGCCGAGCTCGAGATATCGCGCCATCGGCCACCCGGCGGCCGCCGAGTGCTCGATCGCGATCTGCTGCATCCACTCCACGTAGGCGAGATTGTTCACGTGCCCGTTGACGTCGATCGCGTCGACCGGCACCGCGAACTGCTTCGAGTAGATGCGTGACCGGGTCACCGGGGCTGGCTGAGACTGACCACCGCGGCCCGGTTGACCAGGATCCGGATGTTATTGCTGGCGGAGTCGGCCGGGAGCACGAAGAAGAACGGCCGGACCGGGGGAAACCGGGCCGTCAGCCCGACGATCTTCTCGCCATCCTTGAACTGAAGCTCGATGGCGGCAAAGCCGAGCGTGCGGTCGTCTCCGGGGTCGACGGCGTTGCCCTCCTTGTGGGCCGAGTCGCCGGCGAAGTCCTTGACGAAGAAGAGCGCCTTGAGGTCAGCCAGCTTCACCTCGACCATCTTGCCCGGTGCCGCCGGCTTGATGTGACAGGTCGGACGGCCGGGGTCCACATCCAGACAGGTGCCCTTGACCAGGCGACCGTCGATGTAGCGCGCGACCACCTCGTTCGCCAAGCAGGTCTCCGCAGTGGAGGACGCCTAAGTTGCGCCGTCAGGGGCCTGGCGCAAGGGCAGCGTCAGGCGAGCAAGGGCAGCGTCAGGCGAGCACGGAGCGGGCTCAGTGGCCGCTCCCGGCCGATCGACGCTCCCGCAGCAGGCGATTGGCCAGTCGCCAACCCCGTACCGTCGCGACGATGGAGCCGGCGGCAAACACCACTCCGCACACAGCGCTATACGTTGGGGGGTCGGTAAATCCCATGCGGGGCAGCGCGAGGGCCACGACCAGGAGCACGCCGCCAACCACGATCAGATCACGGCCGGTGGCCGCGTTGGCCTCGTACCATACCTGGTCGTCCGCGAGCGTCGCCGGTATCCGTAAGCCATACCAGCGGTTCCGCGGAATGCGTCGGCCCACCAGGGGCGCGCCGACCACCACCGACAGGAGGCCGATTCCGGCGAAGACCAGTTGTTCACGCATCAGGCTCAGGCTCGCAAGATCCCATGTGGCAGAGGAGCGGTGGACATATCGCCATGGCAACGGTCACGAGGAAGCGACGAACCAGCAAGGCAAACACGATCGGACGCTACTCGGAGCCGTCCGAGGCCGCCAAGGCCGCATCGCTTCGATACGTGAGCGACGCCCGGCCAGGCATTCGGCGGCGCCGCGCCGGCCAGGGTTTCGCCTATCTCGGGCCCGACGGCCAGTGGGTCCGGGACCGTCCCACTCTCACCCGAATACGGGCACTCGCTGTCCCTCCGGCATGGACCGACGTCTGGATCAGCCCGCTCGCCGCCGGTCATCTCCAGGCGACCGGGCGCGATGCCCGGGGGCGGAAGCAGTACCGGTACCACCGCCGGTGGCGCGAGGTTCGCGACGAAAACAAGTACGGTCGAATGGTCCTGTTCGGCAGCACGTTGCCCCGGATTCGGGCTCGCGTCAAGGACGACCTCGCGCTTGCGGGCCTGCCCCGCGACAAGCTGCTGGCCATGATCGTCCGCCTGCTGGAAACCACGTTCATTCGGGTAGGCAACGAGGAATACGCTCGAGCCAACGGCTCCTTCGGGCTCACCACGCTGCGGGGGCGGCACGTCGAGATCGAGGGTGCGAGGGTCCGGCTCAACTTCCGGGGCAAAGGGGGGAAGGTCCACGCGATCCAGGTGACCGATCGGCGACTGGCTCGCATGGTGAAGCGATGCCGGGATCTCCCGGGCCAGGAGCTGTTCCAATACCTGGACGACCAGGACGAGCCGCAGCCGATCGAATCGGCGGACGTCAACCAGTATCTGCGGCGCACGTCGGACGATGACTTCACGGCGAAGGATTTCCGCACCTGGGGCGGAACGCTGGTCGCGGTGCGTGGCCTGACCCAGGCGCACGCCGCCAAGGCGAAGCGGGCGGGCAAGTCGGCGGTCGTGGCCGCCATCGAGCTGGTCGCCCGTGAGCTGGGCAACACCGTTGCCGTCTGCCGGAAGTCCTACATCCACCCGGCAGTGCTGGGCGCCTACCAGGACCCGGTGTTGCGCGACCTGTGGACCAGGAGCGCCGAGGGACGGCGCAAACCCGGGATGAGCCAGGAAGAATCCACCCTCTTGCGGTTTCTGGAGGCGGCGTCGGAGCCAGGCTATGACCTGGGGCCTATGGGAAGGTCGTCCCTGGGTTAAGCATCCGCCCAGAGACGGCGCCGCGTGAGACGCGTCACCGCACCGTGGTTACCTCAACCCCGACGATTGGGGGGCATGCGCGGTGTTTTTTTGACTTCTGACCGAGCTCTGGCAGAGCGTACTGGGCCCAGACCCGGAGGTTCGTATGAGGATGCTCGTAGCAGGCCTTGCACTGGTCATGGTAATGGCAGCGTGTCAGCGGCGGACCGCGGGAGCCCCCGGCGGCGCCGATGTGGAAACCGGCTCCAAGGCGAGCGCGGATAGCGCCGCGACCCCACAAATGGCGCCAATGGACACGACCAAGATGCAGGGCGCCAACCCAGCAGACACCAGCAAAAAGCACTAGTCACGACGGCGGGGGCCCACTGGCGTGCTGCGCATGCCGCAGCACTAGTGGGTCCCAGCTCCGCCCCCCGGCGGCTCAGCCGGGCAGCTGCAATTGGGTTGACCAGCGTGAGAGATAGTCGGCGGGGCGGAACACCCGGAGCTCCAGCTGTGCCCCGAGCTCGCGGGCCCGCTCGAGCACTATGCTCGACTCGGCCGCGACCACGTCGCGCACCCCTGCGACTCGCGCGCGGAACAGCGACGGGGCATCGCACCCCTCGCCCAGAATGCGCCGCAGGGTGACATACTCCGGGCTCTCGCCCAGGGGCGCAACCAGCTCGGCGTCCAACCACCCGGACGGCGCCGCCCCAAAGATCTGGAGCGCGGCGTACTCCCGGGGATATTCCGCCCGGCACCGCGGCGGGATCCGATCGATCTCATCCCTCGCACCAGCCGCCGCATAGAACGTCATCAGGTTCTCGCTCACCATCGCGGCGAGCCGGCACACGGCTGCCCGATCGCGCGGGCGCATGTCACCCGACACGGCACTCCGGATCACGGATGAGTCGAGGTAGATCGCGGGCCGGGGTAATTCCCGGCGCGGGTTCAGCGGCACGGCTCCGCCCAGTTCCTACGACTTCTTTTTCTTCACCGGGTCGAGCTCGACCGTGACCTGGCGATCCGGGTCGAGCGCGAGAACGGCGGCTGCGAGCCGATTGGTCCGTCGCCGGGCCGGGAAGGTGATCTGATAGCTCAGCTCCTCCTGGCCCGTCGTGCGAAGGTCGTAGCTGAGATGCTGGTCGCGCAGCAGCTGTTCGACCCGGGACCGGATGTCGGCGACCGCGTCGCCCTTGACCTTCAGCTCGAAGATCTTGACCGGGGCCGGCTCGATCGACTCGAGCGCCCACAGAAGAAGCAGGATGAACGCCGTGGCCACCGCGGCGGGGTAATACAGGCCGATGCCCGACGCGAGGCCGACCGCCAGGGCGACCAGCATGACGGCGGCATCCTTCGGATCGCCGATCTTGGCTCGATAGCGGACCAGGTTGGCTGCGCCGAGAATGCCGAACGCTCTCGCGAGGCTGGCGCCGACCACCATCATGATCAACGCACCGACCACCGCCAGCACGATCTGGGTTTGAATCACGGCAGGGTCGCGGGCCGGCGTTCCCCGGCGCACCGGTCGGAAGGCGAGCGCCGCGCCCAGCGCCGCGGCGACGGGGAGCCCGATCAGGTCGCGCCACGGGGTGGGCCCGTGCTCGGGCGAGCTGCGTTCGATAGCGGGTTGCTGAAGCGACGCGCCGCTCGGATCCTGAATCAGCGCCGGGGCGTCCGCTGCGGTGAACGCGAGCGCGGCGGCAACGCATAAAACACCCAGGACCTTGGTGAGGCGCATCACTTCCTCCGAGCCGCGAGCAGGAAAGGCAAATATCGGAGCGCCTGGCGGCGGATGCCAGAGCGGCCGACACTGGCCATCGGTCACCAGCAGTGGGGTCGGGCTACGCACCCTTGCCGCCGGCGATCGCGCCCCGCAAGGTGCACACGAGGATGGCGGAGGGCGAGTTGAGCCGAAGGGGAATCGCCGTGCAGCCGATTCCGCGGCTCACCAGCAGAGTCCTGCCTGGCGCAAGATCGTGTCGCCCTTGACTGTAGCGACGGGAAAGGGCGCCATGGGCGACGACGAGGGGGCGCCCGCCGGGCAGTGCGATCTGTCCGCCGTGAGTGTGGCCGCAGAAGGCGACCGAGAAGGGCCGCGGGCCGAGGTCGAGCAAGCTCGAGGGAGCGTGCATCAGGACCAGCTTCACCGGGCCGGCGCCCGAGAGCGCGGCGGCGGCGTCGGGCCGACCCGAACCGTGATCATCCAGCCCGCACAGGCTCACCCCGCCGAACGGAGCCGGCAGCCGGACGCAGCGATTGGTGAGCACCTCGATGCCGGCGGCGCTCAAGCCGTTGGCGACCCGGTCGGCGCCTGCCCAGTAATCATGATTGCCCAGAACGGCATAGCGGCCCAGTGGAGCGGGGATCCCGGCCAGCAGGGGAGCTACCCGGTCCACGTGCTCGGGGCGCAGGGACACGAAGTCGCCCCCCAGCAGGAGCAGATCCGCCGCTTCCGCCTCCAATGCCCGCGCCGCGCTCCGCAGCACCTCAGAGGAGGTGGTCGGTCCGGCGTGGAAGTCGGCGGCGAAGGCGATGCGGAGCGTGGACCCATCCCCCAGCGGATCGCTCAGGGTGAGGTCGTGGCGCTCCACTTGGACGTCGGTGCGTGCGCCGAGCGCGACCGCGAGGCGGGCCGGCCAATCGGTCGGCATCAGGATCCGCTGCACCTGCTCGGAGAGCCGGTGCCACGCTCCGTAGTTGCGAATCGAGACCTCCATGAGGGCGCTGCACCGGCTCCCGTTACCAAAGTGTGGCGTGGCATATCGGGGAGGCCGCGCTAATATGAAGCAGGCTACCCAACCAAGGAGATACGTATGGCTACCGCCGCCCCTGCAACCACCGCCGCTCTCGCACAGGAGCTCGTCGCGCTATGTCGCGCCGGGCGGAACCTCGACGCCATCAGCCGGCTCTATTCGCCTAAAATCGTCAGTATCGAACCGGTAGGCGACGAGAGCATGCCGGCCGAGATGAACGGCATCGACGCCATCAAGGGCAAGAACGAGTGGTGGTTCGAGAACAACGAGGTGCATGCCGCCGAGGTGAACGGCCCGTTCGTCGGGGAGGGCGGCCAGTTTGCGGTGCACTACAGCTACGACACGACGTTCAAGCCCACCGGGCAGCGGTTCCAGATGACCGAAATGGCGCTGTACACGGTGAAGGACGGGAAGATCGTCCACGAGCAGTTCTACTACAACAAACCGGGCGCCTGACTGGGCTGCCGGGCGGCTGCGCTGACGATGGTCTGCGCGAGCGCAATCGCGGCTGCCCGGATCCGGCCGTCGCCATCGAACGCCGGGTCGTAAGCCGTGATCGCGGCCGCCTCGATCGGTAGCGCTCGGCCGATGTCGCCGATCGCCTGCTGGAGCGCCGGGAGAGAAAGGCCGCCGTCCACCGCGAGCTCGTTGGCGCGGCCTTCGCCCGGGTCCAGCACATCAAGATCGAGGTGCAGGTACGCGCGGGTGACCTGAGCGCGCATCGCTCCCAACACGGCGGGGAGGTCCGACGCGATCCTCGCCGGCGCGAGCGTGCGCAACTCGGAGCGGGCAATCTCGTCAGCTTCCAACGGATCGATATCCCGCGCGCCGAGCAGGCAGGCCGCCGATTCGGGGACCGGGATGAAGCCGGGCACCGCGCGCGCCATCGCGTTCCAGCACCGGCCGGTGAGCGTGGCCAGGCCCATTCCGTCCAGAAACCCGCTCGTGGTCGTCTCAGGTGTGTTGAAGTCGCCGTGCGCGTCGAACCACAGGACGCCGGTCCGCCCGCCGCCGCCAAGCCCGGCGACAGTTCCGACGCAGGTGTTGCAGTTACCGGCCAGGACCAGCGGGAAATGTCCGGCCGCGCGAGCGGTCCGCACGGCAACCGCGAGCGCGCTGATCAACCCGAAGGCGGTGCGAATCTCGGCTACCCAACCCGGAGGCGGCTCGACCAGAACCGTGCGGACGACGGGATGGCCCGCCCGCGCCAGCTCAGCACCCAGCCCACCGGCAAGCAGGTGCTCGGGTCCCGCGCCCAGGCGCTCGCCCCGGCGGGCCGAGTCGTAGGGAACGAGGAGCAGCTCGACTTGCATCAGGAGGGCGCCGGTCGCGGGCGGAGGGCGACATAGCGACCGGCAAAGCTGGCGACCAGGCGGCCGGCGGCCACGACTTCCACGACCAGGGACAAGCGCGCCCGGTGATGGCGCTTCAGGGTCTCCAGAAACCGGTCGAGCGCGTTCGCTTCGGGCCAGTCGCAGCGGGCCTGGCAATCCTCCGCGACCGGCCTCAGGTACTCGATCGTGCTGTCCTGGATCACCACGACCGCCTCCATGTCAGTCCGACGCAGCGCCAGCCAGAGGACGGCCCAACCCGTGAGCGTCGCCGCGGCGTTGAGGCTGCCCGCGAAAATCCCACCCTGGTGATTCCGGTTGGGTCCGAGTGGCAGGCCCAACACCAGCCCATGCTCGTCCTCGCTCTCGACCACGATCCCGAGGTGCTGGGTCACTGGAAGCTCGGCCGCGAGGACCCGGCTCAGCGCATCGAGTCGGTTCATTCCTGGGCCAGTTCGGGCGCAGCCTCCCCGTCGGCTTCGCCCAGCCAGAAATAATCCAGGTTGAGCGTCTGCATCTCGGCGTAGCGCAGGATGAGGAAGTCGCCGCGCACGTTGTAATAGCGGGGGTCTTCCTGGTAGGACGGGACCGGCTCCTCTGACGCCGCGCGATCGTCCGACAGCGCGCGCCGGTGGGCGTCGCTGAGCACGACCGTGTCGAGCGCTCCGTCGCCATCAAAGGTGAAATCGGTCACGATGCCGCGATACAGATAGCTCACGCCCGAATGGGCAACCACGGCGGAGAGGTACACGCCGTCGGGCTCCTCACCCTCGGCGTTCTCACGGAACCGGAGGACCTCGCCGGTGAGCATGTAGTACCAGTAGTTGTCGAAGCGAAAGGTCTTGGTCCGGTGGTCGAGTCTGAGCTTCCGGACGGTCCGGTGGGCAAGGTTGCCCAGAACGGCGGAGGCGCCGTACAGAGAGATGAAATAAGCGGCGACTGATGGGTAGTGCTCAGAGATCGCCCGGAGGCTCGGCGCGAGGAGGGAGTTACCCTGTCCGAAATTGCCCGCCAGCAGCGCGAGCGGAGCGCGGACGTCGGCCGGAAACCCGAGGGCCGCCGCGAGCTCGAGCCAGCCGGTGTGCAGTGGGATGGAAAAGATGACGCCGTAGGCCAGCTCGTCAGTGATGCGCCGCAGAGAGGTCGGGCTGGCCCAGCCCCACGCGCCGCGAGCGTAGGTGTAGCGGAGAATGATTCCGGGGAGGAGCAGGAGAAACGCGAGGAGAGCCGGGAACGCAAAGTTCATCGGCCCTACTTCACGCGATCATCCTCGGGAGAGCACCCTTCCTGGTTGGCGTCGCATTGTCGAGCCGAAGGCGAAAGACCCGGCCATTGACCCGGATCTCGCCGTCCCGTCCCAGAATGAGCTGCTTGCGCAGCTGGGACCGGGCGTCTTCGTCCCTCAGAATCAGTTCCAGTCGAGTGGAGATCTTGCCCTTCATCGGATAGCTCGCGACGACGTTCCCGGAAATCTAGAGATGGGACGGTGCAATGGCAAAATGGGGCACTCACGCGCCGCTCAGCCCCGGCCGGCGGATTCGGCGCCATGCGAAGGCAAGCATGGCCAGGACCGCCGACGGCAGCCAGACCCAGGGGAGCTCGCTCCTGAGCGCGGCCCAGCCGCGCGCGCTCAGGAAGTAGCGGGGCATGAGCGGCGACACGTGGATGGGGCGGATCGGAAAGAAGTAGCGGGTGTTGTCGATCGGGGCGAAGAAGGCTACGCCCATGCCTCCATCGGTGAACGCGTCGAGAAACCCGTGGGATGCGGTGGCCAGAAAGAAATACGCCCAGAGCGTTCGGGCCCGCAGTCCGGGCACGCCGCGACGAAAGCCGAGCCCGACCACGGCAGCGGCGAGCGCGGCGGCAAATGCCAAGGAGTGGCTGAGTCCGCGGTGGCCCAGCATGTCGCCGTACGCGATGCCAAATCGAAACCCGATCACGTCGAGGTCCGGGAGCGCGGCGCACGCGGCCCCCAATACCCACACCCGTTTGGGAACTTCGGGCCGGTAGAAGCAGGCCCCGATGCCAAGGGCGGCGACAGCGTGGGAGAAGGCGGACGGCACAGGGCGGTCTCGGCGGGCGTCAGGAGCCGGGTTTCTTCGCGGCTTGGGTGGCCCGCCATTCGGCGGTGCGTCGCTGCTCGTATTCCGCGATCGTGCGGTCGGCTCGCTGGACCACGAAATAGGTCGCCGCCAGGCCGACAAATATTGCGGCGATCCCCACCAGAGAGACGCCGTCGGTGTGCTTCAGGTCGAGCGTGATCACCTTGTTGCACAGCGCGATGATCGCCACCTCGACCACCAGCCTCGGCTCGACTCGCTCCTCGATGATGAACAGCGCCATCGACTTCAGCAGCTCGAGGCCGATCAGCACGACGACAAACAGGCCGAACGCCTCGAACAGTTTGTCGACCTCGAGCAGCAATAGCGGGGGCTCGATGATCTCGAGAAACAGCACCCGGCCGAGCGCGAATGTGCCGAGCACGATGGCGATCAGGAGCAGCACCATGAGCACGCGGACGACGAGCTGTTCGGCTCGCGACACGAAACGGAGCATGGGGTGCCTCTAGGACTCGATCACGGTTTGAGGGGCGTTCGGGGGAGCTCCAGTGCGGTCGGGTGACCTGGCTGGTAAAGACCGATCTGTCCGCCGCTCGGCAAGCGAACGGTCGTGGTGATTCCCCATTCCGCCTTCAGAATCTCGGTGCAGCGAATGCTCCTGGCCTCGAGTGTCTTTACGGTCGCCGGGAGATCGTCGCACATCAGATACAGCACCGTACCCAGGAGATCGTGCTCGGCGTGGCGTTGTATGAAGCTCTCGGTGGCCGGGTGCACGCCGAGCTCCGATGGGGGCAGGGCAAAAATCAGCCATCCTCCGCCCGCATCGACAGTGCGAAAGCCCAGCACATCCCGAAAGAACTCCCGGTCCGCGTCCGGGTCCTTGCTGTAGAGCAGGAAGTGAGCGCCGGTGATCATGGCGATTTCTCCTGGTGTGGTCTGCGTGGCCCGTCGGTCCCGGCGGAGCGCCAGAAGCGGTAGAGCCGCTCCCCTGCCGGCGAATCGACCAGGCACCACTCCTGGTCCTCCGCCAACCGCAATCGGACGCAATGCACGATCAAGCGACCCACCGTGCGGGTACTGAGCTCGCACTGCGTCACCGCCGGCCATGGGATCCACAAGGTAGGCAGCGGGCCGTGCCACCGGCCAGGCGCCAGGGCGAACCCGCCGGGCGTACCGTCGACCGTGAAGCCCGGCGCGGCAGCCGTGCGCGCGCCGATGTGCACCTCGCAGTAGGTGTTGGGCACCCGGTCGGAGGGTTTGAGGGGGGACTGGCGATCGGTGGAGGGATAGTGTGCAGCAACGGCCTGCCATGCCGCCCGAAAGCGCAGAACGGAGAGGGCGAACGGAACGCCCAGACCCAGGACGGCGGCGGCCACCAGCAGCTCCCCAGCGAGTGACATCCTTCAGGTCATGCGTGCGGGCCGGCGCCGGCTTACGGAGTCGAGTCCGCGGGCGCCGCATGGACCTGGCCGGCCGCCCGCTGCATCGACTCCCACCATTGCTGCGGCTTGCCGAAGTACCAGAGCAGGCCGCCGATGATCGCGAGGAGTATCACGAGACTGCGGAAGCTCATTGGGGGAGATCCTTCACGGCATCGCCGTAGCGGAGGACGGGTGCCCGGACGCTCAGGGTCGCGGCGGGCTGGAACTGCAATTCGAGCGGCACGCTGTCGCCCAGGGCCAGCGGGCGAATCAGACTGTCGAGCATCAGGTGATACCGGCCCGGAACCAGCAGGAGCCGGCCCCGCGCCGGCACGGCGATCTGGGAGACCGGCTGCATTCGGCCGCCGGTGATGGCGTGAAGCTGGGCCGTCCGGGCTGCCGGGGAGCGGACCCCAACGAGGGTCACCGTCGTTTCGCCACGGTTATCGACGACCAGGAACGCCGAGGCCTGGGAGCCGGGCCCGGGAGCCGTCGTCGCGACCGCATGGCTCACCGTCAAGTCACCAGCGCGGGCTTGCCCGCCGCTCGGCGCGTGGCACCCCGGAATGGCCATCGCGAGCAGGACCGGAGCCGCCCAGCGCCGCGTGGAGCTCAGGGGCTCTCCCACGCCGCCGGGTCCCATCAGGGCGCGCGCTCGTTCCGCCCGACCCAGGAAGCGGGGAGCCGGGTCCCCGGCCGTTCGTCATCCCAGACCGCCCCGGAAATCCACCAGCGAGCGCCGTCCCAATACAGCATCAGATAGTTCACCCCGCGACCCAGCAGCGGCCCCTTGGCCACATGCCGCGTCTCGTACACGCTGCGTACCTGGGCAACGTTGCCGAAGCGCTCGATCCGGTGGCCGATCTCGGTCTCGAAGAATCCCTTTTCTACGAACGAGGCGTTGGTCGCCCGGCGGTACTCCTCGGGGGTCATCACCGAGACGACCGGCTTCCCGTCGCGCTCCCCCATGCTGACGAAAGTCGCGGCGGGCATGTAGAGGGTGCTGTCCCGCCGCCATTGCCGGGGAGCACCCGGCGGGCCGTTGATCACGTCGTAGTAAGCGTTGACGATGCCTTCGATCGTGCGCACGTCGGCGGAATCGGCGGCCGGCATCTGCGCCGCCGCGCCGGACGGAGCCCTGAGAAGGGGGATCGCTGCCAGCACGGCGAGGATGCGCAAGGCTGTTCGCATGAGGGAATGTCCCGATCAGGTCGAGGGTTGGGGCGCCGGTGCGACCATGTTGGCGTCTCGGAAGATGACCCAAGCGCCATCGGGCTTTCTCCGGAGGACGGACAAGGCCGGACCCGCCCGATGCTTGGGGAGACCGCCGCCGACCGGATAGACGGCGATGGTAATGTGATTCCAGCAGTCGGTGCCGAAGCCGTCCTTCCC
>DASQPE010000098.1:0-6429 GCA_035644115.1 Gemmatimonadales bacterium | reverse complement strand
GCAGCGCGATCCCGATGTCTTCCTCATGGGCGAGGAAGTCGGGGTCTATCAGGGTGCCTATAAGGTGAGCCGCGGACTGCTCGACGAGTTCGGGCCGATGCGGGTGGTCGATACACCCATCACCGAGCTCGGCTTCGCCGGCGTCGGCGTGGGCGCGGCGATGGCGGGGCTCCGGCCGGTGATCGAGTTCATGACCTGGAACTTCGCCCTGCTGGCGATCGACCAGCTGGTCAACTCCGCCGCAAAGATGCGGTACATGTCCGCGGGCCAGGTCGGCGTGCCGGCCGTGTTCCGCGGGCCCGGCGGGGCCGCGCTCCAGCTCGGTGCTCAGCACTCCCAGGCGTTCGAGAGCTACTACGCGCACATCCCGGGGCTCAAAGTCGTGATGCCCGCGACGCCGGCGGATGCCAAAGGGCTGCTCAAGAGCGCCATTCGGGACGACGACCCGGTGGTGTTCATCGAGGGCGAGATGCTGTACAACATGAAGGGCGAAGTCCCCGAGGGGGAGCATGTCATTCCCCTTGGGCTCGCCGAAGTGAAGCGGCCCGGGCGCGACGTGACGATCGTCTGCCATTCGAAGACCGTGGGCGTCGCGCTCAAGGCCGCTGAACAGCTGGCCGGCGAGGGCGTCGAAGCCGAAGTCGTGGACCTCCGCACCATCCGTCCGCTCGACTCGGCAACGGTGCTGAGCTCGGTCGGCCGAACCCACCGGTGCGTGGTCGCCGAGGAAGGCTGGCCGTTCGCGGGGGTGGGGGCGCAGGTGGTGGACGTGATCCAGCGGGACGCGTTCGACGAGCTGGACGCACCCGTGCTCCGGGTGACCGGCGCGGATGTGCCGATGCCCTACAACAAGCACCTGGAAAAGGCGGCGAAAGTGGATGCGGGGAAAGTGGTGGAGGCGGTGGGAAAGGTGTTGTACCGATGAGCACCCAGGTCGTCATGGAAGCCCTCTCTCCCACCATGGAAGAGGGCCGCCTGGTCGAGTGGAAGAAGCAGGAAGGCGAGGCGGTCGCCGCGGGTGACGTGCTGGCCGAGGTGGAGACCGACAAGGCCGTGATGGAGCTGGTCGCCCGGGTCAGCGGCGTGCTGCTCCGGCAGACGGTGAAGGCCGGCCAGACGGTGCCGGTCTCGACGCCGGTGGCGCTCATCGGCGAGCCGGGCGAGCCGGTTCCGGCAGCCGCCGGCAACGGTGCTGAGGCGGGCAGGCGGGCAGGTGCGGAGGCGGGCAGGCGGGCAGGCGGGCAGGCGGGCAGCAATGCCCCACCGAGCGGCGCGGCAGCTGCCGCACCCGAGCCCGCCCGTCCCCCGGCACCCGTCCCCGCCCCCGGCGGCCGCGTAAAAGCCTCTCCATTGGCCCGGCGCATCGCGGAAGAGCAAGGGCTCGACCTGCGCGGCATTCAGGGCTCCGGCCCCGAGGGCCGTATCGTGTTGCGCGATCTCGATCGCGCGCGCCCGGCAGCTCCGCCTTCGCTGCCGGCTCCGGCACCCGGCGCGGCGCCGGTCGTGCCGGCGGGAGCGCCCTACACCGATGTGCCGCTCACCCAGATGCGCAAGACCATCGCGCGGCGGCTGGTGCAGTCGATCGGGCCGGTCCCCACGTTCTATCTCACCACCGAAGCCGATATGGAGCGGGTGTGGGAGGCGCGGGAGGCAATGTTACAGGGGGGCAGGCGGGCAGGCGGGCAGGCGGACAGCGAGATTAAGGTCTCGTTCAACGACATCATCATCAAGGCGGTCGCGTCGGCGCTGCGACAGCACCCGGCCTGCAACGCGTGGTGGCAGGACGACCACATCCGCTATTGGGCCGAGGTCCACGTCGGCATGGCGGTGGCGATCGAGGACGGACTCATCACGCCCGTGATCCGTCACGCCGATCGCAAGTCGCTGCGGGAGATCGCGAGCGAGGCCCGCGACATGGCCGGCCGAGCCCGCGAGCGCCGGCTGACTCCGGACGAGTACACCGGAGCGACCTTCTCCATGTCGAACCTCGGCATGCTGGACATCGAGGAGTTCACGGCGGTGATCAACCCGCCCGAAACCGGCATTCTGGCCGTGGGGCGCATCGTGCCGAAGCCGGTCGAGCACCAGGGACAGCTAGCGCTGCGGCGCCGGATGCGCCTGACCATGTCCTGCGATCACCGGGTGATCGACGGCGCGACCGGCGCGCGGTTCCTCCAGACGCTCAAGGCGATGCTGGAGAATCCGCTGGGCCTGGTCTGGTAAAAGCGTGAACGGTAAACAGTGAACGGTGAACGGGCCCTGCCCCGCCACCCCCGTTCACCGTTTACCGTTCACTGTTCACGCTTTCCTTGAGGAGATTCGTGGCTACTACTTTCGATCTGATCATCCTCGGCGGCGGGCCCGCCGGCTACGTGAGTGCCATCCGCGCGGCGCAGCTCGGCCTCTCTACCGCCGTGGTGGAGCGGGATAAGCTCGGCGGGGTGTGCGTCAACATCGGATGCATCCCGACCAAGGCCCTGCTGCACAGCGCCTGGGTCGCGAACCTCATCCGCCACGACGCCAAGGAGCTGGGGCTCACCACCGGTGATCTCGGCACCGACTATGGGGTCGCCATGCGGCGCTCGCGCAAAATCTCGGAGCAGAATTCCAAGGGCGTCGAGTTCCTGATGAAGAAGCACAAGATCACCGTGATCCGCGGCAGCGGGAAGCTGCTTCCGGGCAAACGGGTGCAGGTCGGGAACGAGGTCCACACCGCCAGCAAGGGCATCGTGCTGGCCACCGGGTCGCGGGTGAAGGGCCTCCCGCAAATCGGGCTCGAGATCGACAAGGCCGCGGTCATCAGCTCGGATGAGGCCCTGTTCCTCGAGCAGGCTCCGGCATCGCTCGCCATCGTGGGAGCCGGCGCCGTCGGCTGTGAGTTCGCCGACGTGTTCAATGCCTTCGGGACCAAGGTCACCCTCATCGAAGTGCTGCCCCGCATCCTGCCGATCGAGGACGCGGAATCGTCCGACGCCCTGGCCAAGAGCTTCAAGAAGCGCGGCATCACGGTGCTGGCAGGCGCCAAGATCGTGAAGGCCACGGTCGGGAAGGACAAGGTCACGCTCGAGCTGGACCTGGCCGGCAAGGCAGAGAAGGTCGAGGTCGAGAAGGTGTTGATGGCGGCGGGCCGGGCGGTGAACACGGAAAATCTGGGCCTCGCGGAGGCCGGCGTGCAGCTCACCAAGCAAGGCTTCGTTCAGGTGAATCCCGCGACGCTCGAGACGACGGCACCCGGTGTGTATTCGATCGGTGACGTCGCCGGGCCGCCGATGCTGGCTCACAAGGGGTACCGCGAGGGGGTCCATGTCTCCGAGCTGCTCGCCGGCCATCCGCCGCGCACGATCGACTATACCAACGTCCCCAGCGTGACGTATTGCCATCCCGAGGTGGCCAGCGTCGGGCTCACCGAGGAACAAGCCAAGGCAAACGGGATCGCCATCCAGATCGGCCGGTTCCCCTTCAGCGCCAACGGCCGGGCCCGCACCTCCAACGAGACCGAAGGCTTCGTGAAGATCATCCGGGACACCAAGTACGGTGAGATCGTCGGGGCCCACATCGTGGGGTCGCACGCCTCCGAGATGATCCACGAGCTGGTCGTCGCCCGAACCAACGAGTACACCGTCGAGGAGGTGGACCTGGCGATCCATGCCCACCCGACGCTGTCCGAGGCGATCGCCGAGGCCGCCCTCGACTCAATGGGGCGGGTACTTCACATCTGAACCCCACTCGACTCGCGACCTCGGGCTTGGCATCCGCTACGCTGCTCGGGACTCTGATCGTGACGATCGCCGTCCTGGGCGTGGACATCCTCCGATCGGAGGCACCGGCCGAACCGGCCGGGCCGGGCGCCGCCGCGCTGCTGGTCGGCGGGACGTTTGCCGGATTCGTGCTGGCCCCGGCCTTCGCGTGGTGGCTGCTTGCGCCGATCCAGTCGCTCTACCGGCGGACCGCGCTCGCGATCGGCAGCAGCTTCGGCACCGTGGTGCTCATGCTGATCGGCGTACCGGTCCACCAGCGGTTCGGACAGCCGGGCCTGGCCGGGCTCGCCTTCGGGCTCGCCATCGGGACGGCAGCGTTCGCCCTGCGCGCGCGGCGCGCCGCGCGCGACCCATGAGCCCGCCGCTCAGCGTCCTCGACCTGGGACGCCGCCCCTACGGCGAGGTGCTCGAGCTGCAGCGAGCCCTGGCGCGGCGCCGGCTCGCCGGCGAGCTCGCCGACGACGTCCTGCTTCTGGTCGAGCACAACCCGGTGGTCACCCTGGGACGAGGCACCCGCGCAGCCAGCCTCCCGCTCACCCCGGAGCAGCTGACCCGGCGCGGCCTCGAAGTGTTCGAGGTCGAGCGCGGGGGCGACGTCACCTGGCACGGCCCGGGACAGCTGGTCGGTTATCCTATTCTGGATCTCACCGCGCACCGGCCGGACCTGCATTGGTATCTCCGCCGGCTCGAGGGAGCTCTGATCGCCGCGCTCGCGCGGCTCCAGGTACCGGCGGAACGCAATCCCGGCCTGACCGGCGTCTGGACCCGGGGCCGCAAGATCGCGAGCATCGGCATTCACGTGAAGCAGTGGGTGACGCTGCACGGCTTCGCCCTCAACGTCGTCAACGATCTCGCTGGGTTCGAGCTGATCGTGCCCTGCGGTATCGAGAACGTGGTCATGACCAGCGTCGCCCTTGAGCGCGGGCAGCGGGACGACCCCGCGGCGCTCTGGACGGAAACCCGCTCGGCAGTCATCGAGACGTTCGGCGAGGCATTCGAGCGAGAGCCGGTAGGGGGCACGCTCGAACCGGACGGAACCGTGTCCAGCCAGCGGGCGTTCTAAACCGAACGTTCTTCAATCGCTTTCACCGCAGAGGCGCAGAGGACGCAGAGAAACACATCATCTATTGTTCTCTGCGCTCTCTGCGCCTCTGCGTGCGCACTTGAAAGGCCAACCCGTTAGATGACCCACTCCAGCACGCCTGAGGGCAATCGGATCGACGTCCGCGTGCCGGAGGCCGACCGCCTGCCCCCGGGCCAGATCGTCACCGCCAAATGGCCGGTCCTCCACTACGGCACCGTGCCCAAGGTGGACCTCGCGAGCTGGCGCTTCGAGGTGCGTGGCGCCGTGGCCCGGCCCTTCACGCTCACCTGGGACGAGCTGCTCGCGCTGCCCCACCAGGAAACCGCGTGCGACATCCACTGCGTCACACGCTGGAGCCGATACGACAACGTGTTCGCGGGGGTGCCGGTGCAGGCCCTGCTCGAGCGCGCCGCTCCCACGGCGCAGGCGACCTACGCCCTGGTCCACGCCGAACAGGGGTTCACCACCAATCTCCCGCTCGCCGATCTCGACCGCCCGGCGAATCTGCTCGCGCTCAGCCACAACGGTGAGCCGCTTACGCCGGAGCACGGCGGGCCGGTCCGGCTGCTGGTGCCGCATCTCTATTTCTGGAAGAGCGCAAAGTGGGTCCGTGGGTTCGAGTTGCTGGAGGAGGACTATCCGGGGTTCTGGGAGCAGAACGGATACCACATGCGGGGAGACCCCTGGCAGGAAGAGCGATACGGGCGTCCGGACCATTCCAGAATGCGACGGGGACCGCGCCGCTGACCGCGCTGCCCGCGCGCCGCCCCCTGTTGCCTTTGGGTCGCCTATCGATCATCCTCAGTAGCATGGCAGAAGCGACATGGCGACCGTCGCCGGACGCTCAGGCGGACCAGCGGGTTATGGAGATCCTCCGAGCGGCCGACAGCTGGTCGAAGGAGGCGCCGCCCGCCCTGTTTCCGGCCATCCGGGCGGTTTGCATCCGGCTGGCCGAGATGGTGGCCGATCAGCGGCACTATCTGGCTCCGCTTCCGGAGCCTCAGGAGTCCGAGCGCAGCGCGGTGCTTTCGCTGGTTGCGGACCGGCTGCGGGCGCCGGGGGTGACCCGCGGGTTGGAATCGCACCTGCAGGCACTCGAGGACCTCGAGCTCCGCTCCACCGGGTCCTGGGCCACGGTGGCCGCGGCCCAAACCGAGTGGATCACTACGGCCATCCGGTATCTCGAAGGCAGCGCAAGCAAATTGCCCGCGGCCGAGCGTCCGGACCCCTATTGGGCCGATGACGTCGTCGCGGGCATTATCGCGTCGGTGCGGGCGTTGATCGGTGTCGACGAGCTGCATGCCCGAACCGAAGCTCGCTACTCCGGCTCGATTCGGAAGGACACGCTTCCGCCCGAGGAATGATCCTAGGCGGTAACCGCCTCCTCGGTCGGCTCCGCCTCCGCTCTCCGCTGGCCCTCCCGCTGTCCCAGCAGCTCGAAAAACCGTCCGAAAACGGCGATGCCGGTCCACAGCTGGTCCAGCTCGAGCTTCTCGTTGGGCGAGTGGAGGCAGTCGTCCGGGAGGCCGATGCCGGTGAGCAGCACCGGCGCCCCGGAGGCGCCCAGCTCGGGCACGATCGGGATCG
>DASQPE010000097.1:0-8563 GCA_035644115.1 Gemmatimonadales bacterium | reverse complement strand
CCAGGTCGGCCGCGACCGCCCAGAGCGTCCGATCTACCAGCGCCGGGTGGCCGGGAACATCCGGCTCACCGGCATAGCGGGGTCGAACGTAGCGTGCGCCGCCGCCCCAGGCGGCAATCAGCGCCGGCACGACGTCGCCCGGCACGGCAGGCTGGTCTCCCAGAAAGACGATCGCGGCGACCGCCTGGCCGCCGCTAGGCGGAACGTGCTCGAGCCAGTCAACCGCGCGCCGCAGGGAGCCGGCGATCCCACTCTCGGGCTCGGGATTCACCACCGGGTCGATGTCGCCGGCTCGCGCCAGCTCCGCCAACTGGGGCTGGTCCGGCGGTATCACGGCGCAGGCCCCGGAGATCAGGCCGGCGCCGCGGGCAGCCCGCACCGGATCGAGGGCGTGGTCGAACAACGAACGGCCGTGGAACGAGGCGAGCAGCTTGTTCCCGCCGAAGCGCTCGCCCCGGCCCGCGGCGAGCACGACGGCGTATACCGTGCCCAACTACTTGGCCCGTTCCAGGGCGCGGGTGAGGGCCTCGCGAGTGGCCACGGTGACGAGATGGCGGCGATACGGCGCCGGCGCATGGATGTCGCCCTGAATCTCGAGTCCCTCGGGCGCGGCGGCCGCGACCCGCGCGATTGCGTCGGGCTCGCCCTTGCTGCCGACCAGCTGCTCCGCCGCTTGCACTCGCCGCGCGACGTCGCCCAGACCGCTCAGCGCGACGACGGCATGGCTCACCGTCTTGCGGCTTCGGGCGATCACGGCAGCGGCGGCTGCCAGCGGGTAGCCCGATGCGGCCTGATTGAAGCTCACATACGCCGTCCCCGCACCGCGGGGAAGCGGCGGCAGGGTGATTTCGACCAGGAGCTCGTCTTCCGCCAGCGCGGTGGAGAACGGGGCCAGGAAGAACTCCCGGGCGGGAACGGTGCGCTTGCCTCGCTTGGAGCGAAGCGCGAAGCCGGCATCGAGCGCGACCATGATGGCCGGCGTGTCGGAGGCCGGGTCCGCGTGGGCCAGGCTGCCGCCGATGGTGCCGCGGTTCCGGACTTGCACGTCGCCGATTCCCTGGGTCGCCTCTGCCAGGAGCGGATATCGTTCGCGCAGCAGATCGGACTCGAGGATCTCGCGGTAGGTCGTGAGCGCCCCGATGCGGGCGCCGCGCCGGTGCTCCGCAACCCCCTTGAGCTCACTGAGCCGGCCGATATCGATCAAGCGGCCCGGCTGAGCCAGCCGGAACTTCATCATCGGAATGAGGCTGTGGCCCCCCGCCAGAACCTTGGCCCCGTCGCCCTTGGCCAGGGCGGCGAGCGCATCGCGCAGCGAGCTGGCCCGGGTGTACTCGAAGCTGGCCGGGATCACTGGCTGCCTCCCTTCGCCTGCTGAATCGCGGCCCAGACCCGGGCGGGCGTGAGCGGCTTGTCGATGTGGCGGATGCCGAGGGGCTCGAGCGCGTCGCACACGGCGCTCACCAGCGCGGCAGCCGAAGGAATTGTCCCGGCCTCGCCGATGCCCTTGACGCCGAGCGGGTTCACCGGCGACGGGGTCACGGTGTACGAGCTCTCCACGTGTGGCATCTGACTCGCCTTCGGCACGGCATAGTCCATCATGGTGCCGCTGATCAGCTGTCCGTCGTTGTCGTACACCATGATCTCCTGCAGCGCCTCGCCCAACCCCTGGATCACGCCGCCGTGGATCTGTCCCTCCACAATCATGGGATTGATGTGGGGCCCGCAGTCGTCCACGCAGACGTAGCGCAGGATCTTTACCTCGCCCGTGTTCGGGTTGACATCCACCGTACAGATGTGGGTCCCGAAGGGGTATACGAAGTTGGTGGGGTCGAAGAATGCGACGGCCTCGAGCCCGGGCTCGACATCCGCCGGCATGTTCCATCCGACGTTGGCCATCAAAGCCACTTCGGCGAACGCCTTGCCCGAGCCGGGCGAGCCGCGCACGGCGAACTGGTTGTCCCGCCATTCGAGGTCGGCCTCGTTGGCCTCCATCAGGTGGGCCGCGATTTTCTTGGCTTTTGCCTTGACCCGCTGGGCCGCGATCTTGACCGCGGAACCGCACACGGCGGTCGTGCGGCTGCCGTAGGTGCCCCATCCCTGTGGGGTCGACTCGGTGTCGCCCGCCACGATCTCCACGTTCTCGACCGGGATGCCAAACTCGTCGGCAACGATCTGGGCAAACGTGGTCTCCTCACCCTGTCCGTGCGGCTTGCCGCCGATGTAGACCCGAACCACCCCGGTGGGATAGACCCGCACGATGGCGGAGTCGTACTGTCCGCCGCCGAACCCGATGGCGCCCGCCACCTGGGAGGGCCCCGATCCGCAGATCTCGACGAACGAGACCAGCCCCACGCCCAGATAACGGCCCCGCTTCCGTCCCTCCGCCTGATCCTGCCGGAACTGCTTCAGGTCGAACATCGAGAGAGCCTTGTCCAGGGCTCCCTCGTAGTCGCCCGAGTCGTAGGTAACGCCGGTGGCGGTGGGGTAGGGAAACTTGTCCTTCGGGATGAAGTTCTTGCGTCGAATCGTGGCCGGATCCAGCCCGACTTCGCGGGCAAAAAGATCCATCAGCCGCTCGATCAGGTACGTCGCTTCGGGACGGCCCGCACCTCGGTAGGCGTCGACCGGCGTGGTGCTGGTGTACACGCCGTATACGGTTCCGTGAATGTTCGGGATTACGTAGGGTCCCGAGTAAATCAGCCCGTGCAGAATCGTGGGGATCCCGGGCCCGGCGGTGGAGGCATACGCGCCGAGGCCGGCGTAGACCGTGGTGCGCAGCCCGGTGATGTGCCCGTCCCGGGTGCCGCACATCTCCACGTACTCGACGTGGTCGCGCCCGTGGATCGTGACCTTGTAGTTCTCCGACCGGTCCTCGGTCCACTTCACCGGCCGGCCAAGGTCCATGGAGGCCAGCCCAACCAGCGCCTCGTCGGCGTACACCGGGATCTTGCTGCCGAACCCGCCGCCCACTTCCGGGGCAATGACCCGCACCCGGTGTTCCGGGAGCTTGAGCATTACCGAGCAGAGAAACCGGTGGATGTGCGGATTCTGGCTGGTGCACCAGAGCGTCAGCTGGCCCGTGCCCTTGTTGTAACTGGCGACCGCCGCCCTCGCCTCCATCGCCGTCGGCGCGAGCCGCTGCTGCACGATCCGCTGCTTGACCTTGACCGGTGCCTCGGCGAACGCTTTGTCGGCGTCGCCGCCGGCCACGATCCACTTGAACGCGATGTTCTTCGGAACGTCGGCATGAAGCTGCGGCGCGCCGCCCTGGGTCATCTTCTCGGGATCGACTCCCGCCGGAAGCGGGTCATAGTCCACCTCGATGAGGTCGATCGCGTCCCGCGCCTGCGCTCGGGACTCCGCCACCACCAGCGCTACGCCGTCGCCGACGTAACGGACGGTGTCGTAGGCCAGGAGCGGGTGAGGTGGGGTCTTGAGATCGCAGTTGGGCGGGTTCCAGGCGCAGGGGACCGGAACGACCCGGTCCTTGATCTCGGCGCCGGTGTAGACCGCCAGCACGCCGGGGGCTTTGCGCGCGGCCGACACGTCGATCCGGGTCAGCTTGGCGTGCGCGTATGGGCTTCGGAGGACGGCGGCGTAGGTGAGCCCGGGAAGCTTCACGTCGTCGGTGTAGGTCGCGGAGCCGGTGATGAGCCGGGGATCCTCGCGCCGCTTGATGCCGGAGCCGAACAGGGTGGCCATGGGCTCTCCTTAGACGCCGACGCCGGCCGGCTGGCCGGTGGGGCTGGGGGCGGTGGCCGGCTCGATCGGATGGGCCTGGCTCCTGGGCTCGCGCAGGGCGGTCGCGGCGGTCTGAATCGCCTCGACGACGTTCTGATACCCGGTACAGCGACAGAGATTGCCCTCGAGTGCGTGACGGATCTCGGCCTCTGTGGGATTCGGGTTGGTCCGGAGCAGGTCGGCCGCCATCATGATGATGCCCGGCGTGCAGAAGCCGCATTGGAGTCCGTGCTTTTCCCAGAAGGCGGCTTGAAGCGGGTGCAGCTGATCGGGTGAGCCGATGCCCTCGATGGTGGTGATCGCAACGCCATCCGCCTGCACCGCGAGCACCGTGCAGCTCTTCACCGCCTGGCCCTCGATCAGCACCGTACACGCGCCACACTGACTGGTATCACAGCCGATGTGGGTGCCGGTGAGATTGAGGTCGTCCCGCAGGACGTGCACCAGCAGCGCGCGCGGCTCGACCTCCACCGTGTGCGCCGCGCCGTTGATCGTCAAAGTGACGGGATGCTTCATGAGTCCGATCTCCTTGCGGCTGCGAGGGCGGGGCGCAGAATGGAAGGCATAGGCTAGTCCTCAACGGCAGCACGGTCAAGATTGGCCCGTTCCACGTCGATAATCCGACCGCGCGGTCCACTTGACCGGACTGCCGCTCGTTTGTAACCTGCTTACCCCGTTCACGTTCCGTCGTTTCCTTGGGGTGTAGCTCAATCGGCAGAGCGCCCGGCTGTTAACCGGGAGGTTGCTGGTTCGACCCCAGCCGCCCCAGTCTGGCTATTGGCCTCGATCCTCCGGTATCGCCGGTCAATAGCCTCACTCCACCTTCTCATATGCCCTCAGCGTCAGAAACTCGGGAAATTCCTCCGCGCTGATCAGCTGATCCAGCAGCTCTGCCGCCTCACGCCAGCGGCCCGGCATCGCCCGTTGCTCCAGACCTGCGCGCTCTTCCGCCAGCACCGCGCGGCAGCGATCGAGCGTGATCGGGGCGCCATCCTCGGTCCGTGCCCGATGCCGGATCCACTGCCAGAGCTGTGACCGGGCGATCTCCGCCGTCGCCGTGTCCTCCATGAGGTTGTTGATCGCGACTGCGCCGGCTCCGTCCAGCCAGGCCGCCAGATACTGGAGCGCGACGCTCACGTTGCCACGCACGCCGGCCTCGGTCACTCGGCCGCCCGGGACCCGCACGTCGAGCAGGTCCCGTTGCCCGATCCGAAGGTCCTGGGGCAGCTGGTCCTTCTGGTTGGCACGACTCCCCAGCACCGCGTCGAACACGTCGCCTACCACCGGCACCAGATCGGGATGGGCCACCCAGGCGCCATCGAACCCGTCCGTCGCCTCACGCCCCTTGTCCTCGCGAACCCTGGCAAACGCCTCCGCATTGATCTCGGGGTGCTTCCGGCTTGGAATGAAGGCCGCCATGCCGCCGATGGCATGCGCGCCGCGACGATGGCAGGTCTGGACCAGGAGCCTGGCGTAGGCACGCATGAAGGGGACGGTCATGGTGAGCTGCGCCCGATCGGGCAGCACGAACTCCGGCCGCGACCGGAGCTTCTTGATCACGCTGAACAGGTAGTCCCAGCGCCCCGCATTGAGTCCGGCCGCATGGTCCTTGAGCTCGTAGAGAATCTCATGCATCTGAAACGCGGCCAGGATCGTCTCGATGAGTACAGTGGCTCGGATGGTTCCCTGGGGGATGCCGAGCTCGGCTTGGGCGAAGACGAACACTTCGTTCCAAAGGCGGGCCTCGAGGTAATGCTCGAGCTTGGCCAGATAGAAGTACGGCCCGCTGCCGCGGGCGCTGAGCTCAACCGCGTTGTGAAAGAGGTACAGGCCGAAGTCGAACAGGCTCGCCGGGACGGGGGCGCCGTCGACCAGCATGTGGCGCTCGACCAGGTGCCAACCGCGGGGCCTGACCACCAGTGTCGCGGTCTTCTCGCCGAGGCGATACGCCTTGCCTTCGGCGCTGGTGAGACTCAGCCGGCGTCGGACCGCGTCAATGCAGTTGCGATGGCCGTCGATGACATTGTGCCAGGGCGGGGACAGCGCGTCCTCGAAGTCCGCCATGAAGATCCGGGCGCCCGAGTTGAGCGCATTTATCATCATCTTGACGTCGGTCGGCCCGGTGATCTCGACCCGGCGGTCGTTCAGATCGGGTGGCGCCGCCGCCACGCTCCAGGCGCCCTCGCGCACGGCGGCGGTTTCCGGCTCGAAGTCGGGCAACGCCCCGGCGTCGAGCCGCTGCTGGACGTCGGCCCTCCGCGCCAGCAGCTCCCCGAGGGCCGGACGAAACCGGCGCGTGAGCGCCGCCACGAAAGCGAGCGCTTGAAGGGTGAGAGCCCGCTCGGCCCCCGGCACATCGGGGCCGCGGAGCTCTACTCCCGAAACGGAATGACCACGCATGCCGGTCATGGAGCCTCCGAGCGAACGTGGGCCATGCCGCAGCGGACGTCAAGCGATGGGCGGTACTTTGGGCCGCCGGCCCAGCTACCACTAACCACCAGCCACCAGCCAATCATGACCAACTCGACATCAGTAGCCTTCCTCGGCCTCGGCGCCATGGGCCTCGCCATGGCCCGCAATCTGGTCCAGGCCGGTTTCGAGGTCCGGGTCTGGAACCGCACCGCGGCTCGGACCCGGGAGGCGCCCGGGGCGCGGGCTGCCGCGAGTCCGCGGGCCGCGTGCGAGGGCGCCGAGTTCGCCGTGTCGATGCTGGCCGATGACGCAGCGGTGCAGGCCAGCGTGCTCGGTCCGGACGGCGCGCTCGCCGGCCTTCGCGCGGGCGCGATTCACATCAGCTCCAGCACCATCTCGGTCGCGCTCTGCCGTCAGCTGCTCGAGGCTCACGCCGCCGCAGGCGTCGGGTTCGTTGCGGCGCCGGTGTTCGGCCGGCCGGAGGCGGCCGCCGCCAAACAGCTCTGGATCGTGCCCGGGGGCACGCCGGAGGAGGTGGCGCGGTGCGCGCCGCTGTTCGCAGCCCTGGGGCAAGGCACCTTTCCCCTTGGCTCCGCGCCGCACGCGAGCCTGACGAAGCTGCTGGGCAACTTCCTGATCGCATCGACCATCGAGATGCTGGGCGAGTCATTGGCGGCGGCGGAGAAGGCGGGGCTGGACCCGACCCAGTTCCTCGGCGTGATGACCGGGACGCTCTTCGGCAGCCCGGTCGTTCGGCGCTACGGCCAGCTGGTCGCCGAAACGACGTTCGAGCCGGCCGGCTTCCAGATGGCGCTCGGGCTCAAGGACGTGGGCCTGGCCCTACGCGCCGGCGAGGAGCTGCGGGTGCCGCTGCCGCTGGCGAACCTGGTGCGCGAGCGAATGCTGACCGCGCTGGCGCTGGGGCGGGAACACTTCGACTGGTCGGGGTTCACCTCGGTGATCCGCGAATCGGCCGGGCTCTCGCCGGTGCGAAGTCGGTGATGCGAGATCGGCCAGGGGCTCCGGTGTTGTGTTTTTCACCACAGAGGCACAGAGGGCACAGAGGGTTCCGCAAGCAAACGATTCTCCGCTTCCGCACCCACCAAAGAGTTTTTGTGGGTGCACCGGCGGAACTCCAGTTAGCCAAGGAACCCTCTGTGCCCTCTGCGGTGAAAACAAAAAGCACCGAAGCCCCGTGATGCGCCTGCCGGCTAATCCAGCAGCCGGAGCAGCTCGCTCGGGTGTTCCAGCCAGAAATCGGGTTCACCTGGTTCCAGCTGCTGCCGGGTGAACGGCCCCCAGAGCACGGCCGCCGTGCGCACGCCGGCGCCCCGACCGGAGTGCAGGTCGTGAATGCTGTCTCCCACGTACACGGTGCTCAGGGGGTCGGCTCCGAGGAGTCGTACCGCGGTGGCCACCGGCTCCGGGTGTGGCTTGGCATTGGTGACCTCGTCGGCGCAGACCAGCACGTCCATCGCCGCCTCCAGGCCCACCAGCCGTAATCCGCGCAGCGCCCCCTGGCGCGCCTTGCTGGTGACCAGTCCCATCGGCACGCCGCGTTCCCGGAGCGCGCGCACCGCGTCCACCACGCCGGGAAACACCCGCACCATCCGATCGTGGTTCGCGAGGTTGTAGTCCCGGTACGTGGCGATGAGGGCTTCCATCATGCCGGGGTCTTCCCGCCAATCCGCAAACTGGGCCTTGAGGGGCGTGCCTACGCCACTGAGCCACTCTTCGTCGCTCCGGGGCGGCAGTCCATGCGTCGCCAGTGTGTGCCGGTAGCTCTCGAGAATGAGCTGCACCGAGTCGATCAGGGTGCCGTCAAGGTCGAAGAGCACGGTCCGGATGCTCGGCATGGGCGGGAACGTAGTGGGGAGCCTGCCACAGCGCCTGGGGCGCGAAGACGATCAGACCGGTGAGCCGACAGTGAATCGCCTCCCAGGTTGGTGAGGGTGCGGGAAGCCGGGCAACGGCAACCTCGAGCTCGCGGTCGGACGCCTGCGCCAGGCCCGCAAGCAGCGCACGCTCGCCCGCCGTGTGGCCGCCCGCGACGAGCTGCATGGCGCTCTGGAGCCGATCGAGCCGATCCGCGTCGCGCCGTCGGGCGGCCAGCCGGGCCAGCGCCTGGAGCCGAGTGATCAGTCCTCGACCCCCCGCGGCCGGTGCCACCTCCAGCCAACGACGCTGTCGCAGGTCGCGCATGCGGTCTCGGACCAGCGGCGCTAGCCCGACGAGCGCAGAGGCGACGAGCGCCGCCGGAGGAGCGCCGTAGTCGCCGCTGCTGCTCGCCGCCGCCGATCCGAGCCGCTCGCCGACTACCCGGTGATCGTCGGTCCAGCCGCGAGCTGCATCCCACCACACCACCCAGCTTGCCAGCGGTGCGGCTCCGGGCGCGTCCGGCCAGGCGTGG
>DASQPE010000096.1:0-13394 GCA_035644115.1 Gemmatimonadales bacterium | reverse complement strand
CCGCCCCGTTGCACGTTGGCGACCAGATGGAGGCAGAGCGTGGTTTTGCCGGACGACTCGGGGCCGTAGACCTCGGTGATGCGGCCGCGGGGCACACCGCCGATGCCGGTGGCGGCGTCGAGGTTGATGGCACCGGTCGAGATGGCAGCCACCCGGACCCGGGGGGAGTCGGCCCCCATCCGCATGATGGAGCCCTTGCCGAGCTGCTTTTCGATCTGGGAGATGGCGAGGCCCAAGGCCTTGCGGCGGTCGGAATCGAGTCGAGTCTCTTCGGCCATGGGAGCCTCTATATATGGTAGTGGATGATTTTGCTACACTGAGTTACTTGCCAGCGAAGATAGCTCCGAACAGTTCCCGAATCAAGGGTACTAATGTGGCTGATTTTGAGCCACTAATCCAGGGTGGAGGTCATTGGTCAGGTTTTTCACCGCAGAGGCGCAGAGGACACAGACGGCTCCGGTGAGTCGTAGAGGTCCGATGTCCCAGGCCAACAGAATTGATGTGGTCTCGTGAGCCGAGATCTCGACCGAAGGCCACCACCAACTCCACCTCTGCGCCCTCTGCGTCTCTGCGGTTTTCAGTTGTTTTGGGCCGGGCGTCACATGCGCCACGCGTCCGCCACGTGCTCGACCGCCGGCGCGCCCAACGCGCGCTCGCTTACGCTCACCAGGTCGAAGCGGTAATCGTCGCCCGGGCGACCGAATCGGGCCCGCCAGCAGGCGGCTACCCTTGCCAGGATGGCCCGCTTACGGGCACTCACGGCTTCGGCCGGCGCACCGCATCGCATGCTTTTGCGGGTTTTCACTTCCACGAACGCGATCACCCCGCGCCGACGGGCGACCAGGTCGAGGTCGTGCCGGCCGAACCGAAAGCGATGGGCTTCGATTTCCCAGCCACAGGAGACCAGGTACGCGAGCGCGACCAGCTCACCGCGGAGCCCGCGAATGTGGCGGCGGTCGGTCCACTGAGCGGCGGGAACGAACGACAGGTCCGGCATGGAGGTAGAATAGGACCGACCCGCGCGGCGGGGCGCATCCAATCCGCGCGCGCCAGCGCCGAATAATCGGTCCGGCTGTCAGCTATTGGCGGTTGGGCAGGAGCCGCTTGCCGGTATCGGCGTCGAACAGGTGAGTGGCCGCAGGGGGAATCGTGAGGGTGATTTCTTCGCCCAGCCGCGGCACGGGTCCGGCAGCGATGCGAGCCGTGATCTCGTGTTCCTCCCGGCTCGCGTGGATCAGCACCTCACCACCCAGCAGCTCGACCAGATCCACCCGGCAGTGCACGCGCGCTCCGTCCGACCCGTGCTCGGCGCCTACCAGAACCTGCTCCGGTCGGACGCCCAGTACGACTCCCGCCTTCGGCCGCCCGCCGAGCGCGTCGCGCCACTGCGCCGGCAGCGCCACGCTGAATGCGCCTCCGGCCGCCCGGAAGCAGGGGTCCTGGCCGTCGGCCAGCTCTCCCCGGACCAGGTTCATGGCCGGGCTGCCGATGAAGCTCGCGACGAAGGTGTTTTCGGGCTTCTCATAGAGCATGCGCGGCGGGGCGACCTGCTGCACCCGGCCGGCGTGCAGCACGACGATGCGCTCGCCCAGGGTCATGGCCTCGACCTGGTCATGCGTCACGTAGATCATCGTTGCGCGGAGCTCGGCATGCAGCCGGGCAATCTCCCGCCGCATCTGCACCCGGAGCTTGGCGTCGAGGTTGGAGAGCGGTTCGTCGAACAGGAACACCTGCGGGTGACGCACCAGCGCGCGGCCCAAGGCGACCCGCTGGCGCTCGCCGCCGGAGAGCTGGCGCGGCTTGCGCTCGAGCAGCGCCTCGAGCCCGAGCAGCCCGGCCGCCTCCCGCACCTGCCGATCGATGTCCGCGCGCGAGGCACCCCGGAGCCGGAGCGCGAAGGCCAGATTCTCGTACACCGTCATGTGGGGATAGAGGGCGTAGTTCTGGAACACCATCGCGACGTCCCGCTCCTTGGGCGGAAGGTCGGTCACGACCCGGTCGCCGATCTTGAGCTCGCCGGCGGAGATCGACTCGAGCCCGGCGATCATGCGCAGCGTGGTGGTCTTGCCGCATCCGGACGGACCGACCAGCACCACGAACTCGCCGTCCCCGATCGCGAGGTCGAAGGGGTGCACGGCGAGATGTCTCCCGCTCCGATCTTCGTAAGTCTTCGCGATGCCCGACAGGGTCACGCTGGCCATGAGTCGGTGGGTCTCCTCAGCTTGCGCTGTCGAGCCGCGGTGGACCGGCGGCTCGGCGGGCCGCAGCGCTCCGGGCCGCGCTCCCCCGCACCACCAGCTGGAGCCGGCGCCGGCGGCGTTCGGCGATGGAGGCTCGCGGCGCGGCGGCGGTCACGCTTACCGGTACCCTCTCCTGCAGCAGCAGCTCCACCGCCTGGACCGATCGCGAGGCGTGGAACCACCGCTGGAAGGGTGCGTCGGTGAGAGTGTTGGCGAAGGCCAGCAGGCTCATCCCCTGATGGTGGGCCATCCAGCTTCGGATCAGCTCGGGGCGCGAGGCCGTTGCCTGGTCCGCGCCGTAGTCCACCGCCTCGAAGAAGCCGTACTTCCCGACCCAGCCGAGACGAGCCATGCGCGACAGATTGACGATCGCCAGCTGGGGCGCGACGTCGAGCGCGAGACAGCTCGAGTACGGCGCGACCACCAGCCGGTCGTCCCCATCGAGGCGGAGCCGCAGGGTCGGCACCCCGAATGCCTGGTACTGGTAGCTGCCCGCTGCGTCCCGGATCGCATAGGCCGATTCCGAAATGCCCCAGGGCACGCCGCGCTGGGCCGCGTACCGTTTCTGCGCCATCACCGCCGCCCGGGCGCTTCGCTGGAGCAGGGTGTGAGGATAGCCCCGCATCCAGAGAGTCGGCATGAGGTACTCGAACATCGTGCCGCTCCACGAGAGGATCGCGCTGGCGCCGGCGATGGTCACGAGCGGGCGTCCGCTGCGGAACCAGCTCTCGACCGGCACGTCGCCCTTCGCGATGGCGACGAAGCCGGCCAGCCGGGCCTCCGACGCGAGCAGGTCGTAGCAGGAAGACGACCGGGCTCCGACCTCGACGTCCAGCCCGATGCTGAGCAGCCGGCGCTTCGGATCGAAGAGCGGCCGGAAATCCATTTCCCGGACCAGACGCTCGGCCGAGACCGCCACCGCCTCGAGGCTCGCCATGAGCTCCTCATGCGCAGCCCGCACGGCGCTGATTCGCTCCCGCACATCCGGGTCGAGCTCACCGGCGCCTTCCAACAGAGCCGCGAGCCGCCCGGGCAGGCTGGCCGGTACGATCTCATCCGGCCTGGGCAACGCGAGGGCTCCATAGCTCACGTGGGCGTCGGCCAGGAGCCACGGCGCATACCGCTCCACCATCTCCCGGACTGCCTGGAAACGCTCCCGCACCTCGGCGAGCTCGTCGGTCGAGGCCGCTTGCTCGAGCGACGGCAGGTCGGCGAGCCAGGCCGCGCCGTCCTCGCCGTAGACCGCGACGCGGTCGCGAATCGCGGCACCGGCGGGTCCGGCCTGGGCCAGGCAATCGCGCAGACCCAGCCACATGCCGGGCGAGACCAGCGGGCGCCAAGCCATCTCCCGCACCCCCGCCGCGAGGGTCCAGCAGCAGACGGCGAGATTGCCGCTGTCCACGGTCGAGACGAATTTCGGCGCCAGCGGAGCCCCGTTAGAGGTGTCGTACCAGTTGAGCAGATGGCCCTGCCACCGCTCCAGTCGTTCGATCGCGTCCAGCGTGTGCCGACTCGCGCTGACGACCTCCGGCAGCGTGAGATAGCCGAGCTCGAGGGCAGCCAGTCGAGCATTGAGGAGAAGGCCCAGATTGGTGGGCGAGGTTCGGTGCGCCACCAGCGCCGGCTCGACCTGCACGTTGTCGGGGATCAGCCAGCCGTGCTCGGCGCCGCCATAGTCGCGGAAGAACCGCCAGGTCTGGAGCCCGAGCTCACGGAGAAACCCTCGGGTGGCCGGCGTGAGCTCCCGGCTGGTATCGCGCGGCGCCTGGTTCAGCCACTGGGCCAGCGGCTTCGACGCGGCCCACAAGAGCAGGATCGGCGCCGCGATCGGCAGGGACGAGGGGCTGAACGCGGTGATGGTCACGGCCAGCACGACCACCAGTAGCGGCATGGCATCGAGGTACGCGTCGATCGGCGTCCGCCGGGTCCGGTCGCTCTCGACCTGCGCCGCGGTCTCCCACTCCAGGAGCTTTCGCTTGGTGATGAGGCTCCGCACCAGCGAGCGGACCACCGCGTCCAGCAGCACGAGGGTCTGGTGGGCCAGGAACGCGAGGTAGAGCAGCTGACCTGCGTGGGCCCGTACCAGCCGGTCGAGCGCCCCGCGCATGTGGGGCACGACGTCGCGGAATCGTCGGATGCGGAGCAGATCCAGCAGCAGCAGCGCGTAGGGCGGGAGCGCAATGAGCGCCAGGGTGACGATCGTCCAGACCGTCGCCGTGCCCACCAGCACCAGCCATCCCGCGACGAACAGCACGAGTGTGAACGGCTCGAGGGTACTGCGGCGGAGGTTGTCGTGAATCTTCCAGCGGGAGAGGCCGGTGATCGGGTTCGGGATCGACCGATGATAGTAGTCGGGCACTCGCGGCAGCAGCCATTGCACCGTCTGCCAGTCGCCCCGGACCCAGCGGTGCTTGCGCCGGTTGTAGGCCGAGTAGTGGGACGGGTAGTCGTCGATGATCTCGATGTCGGATGCGAGCCCCGCCCGGGCGTAGGCGCCTTCGATCAGGTCGTGACTCAAGAGCGCATTGACGGGGAACCGGTGCTCGAGCACGGCCCGAAGCACATCGACCTCGTAGATCCCCTTGCCGGTAAAGGAGCCCTCCCCAAAGAGGTCCTGGTACACATCCGACACGGCCCGGGTGTACACGTCGATGCCGGTCTGGCCGGAGTAGATGCTGGCCAGACGGGAGCGCAGGGCCGAGGTGACGCTCACGCCGACCCGGGGCTGGATGATGCCGTATCCCTCCACCACGATGTTGCGCAGCGGATCGATGGTTGCCCGGTTGAGCGGGTGGGCAATAGCCCCAACCAGCCGGTGCGCCACGCCCGGCGGAAGCTGGGTGTCGGCATCCAGCGTGATGACGTAGGCGATCCGGGGGAGGAGCGACAGATCGCCCCGCTTGATCGGAAAGCTGTCCTGGTCCGCCCGGAGCAGCCGATTCAGGTCCAGCAGCTTGCCCCGCTTCCGCTCCCAGCCCATCCATGCCCGCTCGCCCGGGTTGTACACCCGATGGCGGTGAAAGAGGAAGAAGGTCCCCCGCGCTTCCGCGCCGTACTTGCGGTTGAGGCCCTCGATCAGCTCGACCGCGAGCTCCACCCGGGCGTCCCGGTCCCGCTCCGGCTCCAGCGAATCGGGCAGGTCGGTGAGCAGCGCGAAATGGAGGTTGGGGTCGCGGTTGGCGAGGAAGCGGACCTCGAGCTCGTTCACCAGGGTGCGTACCTGGTCGGCGTCGAGCAGGAGCGTGGGCACCGCCACCATCGTCGCGCAGTCGTCCGGAATCCCACCGGAAAAATCGAGCTTGGCGAGGATGCGAGGCGGGACCAGGAATGCGGTCAGGCCGTTCATCACCTCGACCGCGGTCTGCACGACGAGCGGCACCAGAACCAAGGCGCCGAGCAGAGACGCGAAGTACCGGCCCAGCTGGAGCTGCACCAGCCCGATGAGGACCGCCGAGAGCAGCAGCACTCCGCCCATGTAGAACGTCGCCGGGGCGCCGAGCACGGTCTCGACCAGCCACAGCCGGGGCGGCGATCGGTAGCCGATCCGGTGCCGCAGCTCGACGGCGCCCCGATCGAGCAGGTAGAAGCCCACGTGGGTGCGGCGAGCCTGCACCCGCGCGTCGGGAACCGGCCGATTGGCGGCGTCGCGGGCCAGCGCCAGGGCGGCCTCTGCCACGGCCACCTCCGACGTCCGGGCCCGGACCGCGAGGCGCTCGACCTCACCCTGACACAAGTCCCGGCTCGCCGGATCCATCCGCGCATATGCCCCTGCCGGATCTTCCCGGAGCATCCGCTCGATCACGCTGAGGGCCTCGACCACGTCCCGCCAGGGCGTGTCGCCGACTGCGCGGAGGCTTGCGAGCAGTAGCGGGACCCGCGCCCCGTCTCCGGTGCGGGCCGTCGCCAGCCGCTCGAGCAGTTGGAGCTGGAGCATCGGCTTGATGGCCCAAAGCTCCCGCAGATCGAGCGGCCGCTCTTCCTGGACGCCGTCGGCGAACGCAACCAGGTCCGCGGAGGTGAAGACGTCGCCGGTCGCCGCCAGGTAGGCTCCCGCGATCACGTACGCCCGGGGCACCGCCTCGCGCCCGGCGACGACGTGGGGCACGCGGCGGAGGTGGGTGGCCGCGTGGCGGCAGTCCGCGGCCGAATCATGCAACAGCTGAACCGCGTCGGCCAGCAGCCCGGCGCCCGCTGTCGACTCCTGCGGTGCACCCTCGAGGGCCTCCTCCGTGTCGTGCCAGGCCTGCGCCGGGCCGCTGGACCGGCGGGGAGGGCGCTCGAGCAGGCGCCAGCGACCGGCAACCGCCGCTCCAGCTGCTCGGAGCCTCGACTCGGGCGTCATCGGTAGCTCGACGCCTGGAGCTCGAACATCTCGGCGTAGCGACCGCCGCCCTGCACCAGCGCGTCGTGGCTGCCGTCTTCCACGATCCGCCCTCCCGCAAGCACCAGAATCCGGTCGCACATACGCACGGTCGAGAACCGGTGGGAAATCAGCAGCGCCGTTCGGCCCAAGGTGAGCTCGGCGAACCGCTGGAATACCTCGTATTCCGACCTGGCATCGAGCGCGGCGGTGGGTTCGTCGAGCACGAGCACCTGGGAGTCGCGGAGATAGGCCCGCGCGAGCGCGATCCTCTGCCACTCGCCCCCCGAGAGATCCACCCCGCCATCGAACCGCCGGCCCAGCAGCTGGTCGTATCCGCCCGGCAAGCCGCGCACGATCGGCTCCGCCAGACTCTTGCGCGCCGCCGCCTCGAGACCAGCCCGGTCGTTCAGCGCGTCCACCCGCCCCATCCCGATGTTCTCCGCGGCGGTCATCTCGTAGCGGACGAAGTCCTGGAAGATCACGCCGATCTCGCGATGCAGATCGGCCAGCTCGTACTCCCGGAGGTCGACGCCATCGAGCGTGATCCGACCCCGGCTCGGATCATACAGCCGAGTCAGCAGCTTCACGATAGTCGTCTTGCCTTCGCCGTTCTCACCCACCAGCGCAATCCGCTCACCGGCCGCGATCTGCAGGTTCAGGCGGTCGAGCACCCAGCGGCCGCCATCGAGATACCGAAAGGAGACGTCCTGGAACTCGAATCCAGTGCGAATGGGTCGCGGCGCCGGCCGCGCGTTCGGCTGGGAGCGCACTTTTGGCTGGATGGCGAAGAACTCGAGCAGGTCGGAGGCGAAGAGCGCCTGGTCGGCGATACCGGACACCGTCGAGAAAAACGACTGGAGATTGGTGCTGGCCCCCGCGATCGCACCGGCCACGAAGGTCAGCGTGCCGACGCTGATGTCTCCCCGTGCCGCCCGATAGACCACGTAGGCGTAGGCCCCGTAATACCCGGCGGTGCTCGCCATCGAGAGGAGCGCTCCCCAGCCGAGCCGGCGTCGGGCGAGCGCGATGCTCTGGGCATGGATGCCGTCGGCCAGGCCGACGAAGCGCCGCGTCAGGAAATCGGCCAGGCCAAAAAGCTTGAGCTCCTTGGCCGAATCGCGGCTCGCGCCGAGGACCCGGAGATAGTCGAGCTGGCGCCGCACCGGCGTTTGCCGGTAGTTGAGTGCATATCCGGCAAAGGCGAAATGGCTCTCGCCCAGAAAGACCGGCACCACGCAGGCGACCAGCAAGACGAGCAGCCAGGGCGAAAAGGTGGCGACGCCGATGGCGAGGGTCACGGCAGTCACGCCCTGCTGGAGCATCTGTCCCACCGAGCGAATCATGCCGACCCGGTCGGTCGACTGAACCCGTGCCCGCTCGAGCTTGTCCTGGAACGCCGGATCTTCGTAGGTCACCAGATCGAGCCGAGCCGCGTGCTCCATGACCTTCACGCTGACGTGGCGCATGTAGCGGTCGGCGAGGACCGCCTCGAAGTAGTCCACGGTGCGGCTGATCAAGCTGCCGGAGACAGCGAGTGCCAGTTCGAGCCCCACCAGCCACCACAGCGCGACCGGCACACCCTGGTGCGCCGCGGCCGCTGCGACCACGCCGTCCACGATGCGCTTCGACACCGCCAGCAGCCCGAGGGGCAGGACCGAGGCAATCCCGCGGGCCCCAATCACGCCCAGCACCGTACCCGGGCCGGATTCCCAGACGATGCGAAGCACTGGGGGGACGTTGCGCAGCGCGCGCATGCGCTCCCCCCACGCGCCTCGTCCAGTCTTCGAGCCGCTCATGGGGTCCTGCTCGATCGGTCCGGTGGCCGATTCGGGGTCAGGCATATCCCTGAATGTAAGGCCATCTCGCCGTGTATCCGGCCGCGCCCGTCGTATATTTTGCCGTTGCCCGCCGGCGTCTTCCGTGCCACGAGGATCCGTCACCCGGATGTCTGACCTGATCCGGTTTTCCGACGCCTTTCTGTGGGGGGCGGCGACCTCGGCCTACCAGATCGAGGGCTCGCCGCTGGCGGACGGCGCGGGGCCGAGCATCTGGCATGGACGGGCGCCCCCAACCCGGCGGGACTCGGGTTCTACGATCGGCTGACCGATGCGTTGCTGGCCGCGGGAATCCAGCCGGTGGCGGCGCTCTATCATTGGATTAATGTACCGGGCGCTCGGCGATCGCGTGGCGCTGTGGGTCACACTGAACGAGCCGTGGGTCGTCACGGACGGCGGCTACCGGCAACTTCGAGTGGAGCCTGTGCTACGCCAAAACGGTTTGGCCTGGTGCAGTCGACTTCGAGACCCAGCAGCGTACTCCCAAGGCCAGCGCCCGTTCCTATACGGACGTGATTCGGACCGCATGGTCTCAATCCAAGGCCGGGAGGCCGAACGCCCACAGCCGGGCAGCCCTAGAGCCAAAGCGAGCAGACCGGCCCAGGGGCCTCCCTACCAGCTCACCGCATGACGACGGGCCGGGCCAGCCAGCCACCGCTGAAGCCCGCTCGACGGAGCGCCTGAAGAACGTGGGGGTTGCGCTGCATGACGCGCCAGACCAGCTCACTGCGGTAGTTCTCGAGCATAGCCACGATCGGTCCCTGGTCGATGCCGACGTAATCGGTGTCGAACCAGCCCTCCCCGGGCGATACGCGACCGAGCGTGACTGGAGCCTCGACCGCTAACGTGGGGTTGAAGGCATCGAGAAATCCATATGGGCCGAACAGATGATCGCCGTAGCGCTCGCGCATCGCGATCAGCGTGGGGATGGTGATCTCGGGGGCGAAGGGTACCGAGCCGGCGACCGCGGTCGGGGCCAGGGTACCGTCATCGCGCACTTCGGTGAACGACGTGCCGCGCGCGGCATAGCCGAAGAACGCCCGCGGGCGGCCGCGAATGGTGAGCGGGAGGTCGCCCGGGCCGTCCGACGAAGTGAGACCCCACGCATCCGCGCCGTAGCCCACCCACTCGCCCGGGTTCGCCACCGCGTAAGCCCGCTGGGCGTAGGTCTGCCGCCTCGAGTTCTCGAAATAATCGATGCCCCGGGATTGCATGTACTGGTCCTGGATGCCCCGAAAATCGATCCAGAGATGGGTGTACTGGTGGCCGAACATCGGCCCGAACCCGACATGCTCGAGAGTGCCGTAGTGCCGGCCCCATCGGTACGGCGCGGTCCAGGTGTCCCAGGCGTCGCGTTCCACCGCGTGGGTGGGCGAGCCCAGCGCGAGCAGGTACACCAGCATGGCCTCGTTATAGCCGGACCAGTCGTAGTTGATGAAGCCCGACTCGGGTGTCCACCCGTGCGAGATCAGCGGGTAGTCGGCCTGAGCCCAGTGCCAGTCCACCCGGGCGTAGAGCGACTCGGCATAGCTTCGGATCGCGACTTCGCGGTCATCGGGGGCGGTGAAATACGACTGGCAGAAGAGGGCGCCTCCGATGAGCAGGGCCGTATCGATGGTAGAGAGCTCGACGGACCCGTACCGGTACCCGCGCCGCATGTCGAGGAAGTGGTAGAAGAAGCCGTGATTGCCGCTGACGTCGGTGGGCCCCGATCCCTGGGGGGCCAGCCAGAAGAAGCGCAAGGTGCGGAGCACCCGCTCCGCGGCATCGGCCCGGCTCACGTATCCGCGTTCGACGCCGATCGGATAGGCGGTGAGCGCGAAGCCGACGGCGGCGATGCTGGAATACGACGGCGAAGGCCACCGGTCGGGGGTGAGACCGGTCAGCGTGTCGCTCCGCTCCCAGAAGAAGGCGAAGGTGCGTTGCTCCAGCGTGTCCAGAAAGGCACGCTGGCGCTGGGTGAGGGGAGTAATGCCAACCGCTGGGGCCGGAGCAGGTGGGGGCGCGTGGGCGCAGCCTTGTAGCAGTGCCCCCACCACGAGCATCCGGCAAACAGTACTATAGCTCCAGCCCTGACGGTTCATTGCGTCCTTGTCAGTCGAACCCGCTCGCGCCGCCAGCGAAGTTCGTGCCAGCCGGCGGCGCCACGCGCCCAGAAGTCGTACCGCATGCCCAGCTGAAACCGGCCCGGATCGCTGAGCAAGGCGTTGCCCTTCCCGAAGTTGGGTTGGAGCACGCCGTTAATGCTGTACGTCTGGTCGAACGCCGACGGATCGAGGTTCTGGTAATTGAACGCGTTGAAAAGATCGGTCGTCACCTCCAGGCAAGTCCCCAGAAAACTGAGGAAGTCCTTGCGCAGCCGCAGGTCCACGTCCCGGTAGGCCTAGGCCCCCCAATAATAAAGTTAAACTTCTGCGGGCGAACCAGGCCCAGGACGGTTTTCACCCTCCCGACACCGGGAACGTCGGTAAACGAGATCTGGTTGAAGGGCCGGCCGGGCCGAGGGTAGTGAGGCCGCTGAACTGGATTCCGAACAGAAATGGCAGGTCCGTGATCCGGTTCATCACCACCTGATAGCCGATGCCCGCTCCCCAAGGCCGTCGTACCAGGTCCCTCGATGAGACAAGACCAGCAGTGAGACGAAGGCAGCGGTGGCGCCCGCTCGAGACCGCCTCGCGAGCCCGCCTCGCACCCATCGCCGCGGCCATGCTCGCTGCGTTGGCCTGCCACGCAGGGCGCCCCCAAGGCCCGAGCCCGAGCGGTCCCATCTCTGCCGCCGGCGCGGCCGCCTCCGCCGACCGGTTCATCGATTCCCTGCTCGCGCGGATGACCCTCGAGGAGAAGCTCGGCCAGCTCACCCAGGTCGCCGGCCCCGGCAGCCAGACCGGCCCGACCGCGCGAGCGGGCACCGAGGCGGAGATCCGGGCTGGCCGTATCGGCTCCTTTCTAGGCGTCAGGGGGGCAGCGGCCACCCGCGAGCTTCAGCGGGTAGCGGTCGAGCGGAGCCGGCTCGGCATTCCGCTCCTGTTTGCTGATGACGTCATCCACGGCTTCCGCACGATCTTTCCGGTGCCGCTGGCCGAGGCCTCCAGTTGGGATCCGGCGGCGGTAGAGCGGTCCGCCCACGTCGCCGCGGTGGAGGCTACCGCCCACGGGGTGCAGTGGACCTATGCGCCGATGGTCGACATTGCGCGCGATCCGCGCTGGGGACGGGTGGTGGAAGGCTCAGGCGAGGACCCCTACCTCGGCTCGATCATGGCGGCGGCGCGGGTGCGCGGCTTTCAGGGCCGCGACCTCGCGGCCGACAGCACCCTGCTTGCCACCGCCAAGCATTTCGCGGCATATGGTGCGGCCGAAGGCGGGCGCGACTACAACACGGCGGAGGTCTCGGACCGCACCCTCCACGAGATCTATCTCCCCCCCTTCCGGGCCGCGGTGGACGCCGGCGTCCAGTCGGTGATGACTGCGTTCAACGAGATCGCCGGCGTGCCGATGCATGCCAATCGACACCTGATCCGCGACGTGCTCCGCGGCGCCTGGGGATTCGACGGCGTGGTCGTGAGCGACTACACCGGCATTGCCGAGCTGATCCACCACGGCGTCGCGGGGGACAGCGCCGCGGCAGGCGCGGTGGCGCTGCGTGCGGGGGTGGACGTAGACCTGGTTGGCCGGACTTATCTGAACCAGCTCCCGGGCCTGATCCGCGAGGGAGTGGTAGCCGAGTCGCTGGTGAACCAGGCCGCACGGCACGTACTCCGGGCCAAGCGCGATCTAGGGCTGTTCACCGACCCGTACCGCCACAGCGATCCGGCACGGGAGCAGGCCCGCACGCTCACGCCGGAGAATCTGGCAGCCGCGCGCGACATGGCCAGGAAGTCCATCGTCTTGCTCAAGAATGCGGGGAACACGCTACCGCTCTCGAAGACCCTCCGGACGCTCGCGGTCATCGGCCCGCTGGCTGACGACGCCGCCTCGGCGCTGGGCCCCTGGGCCGGTGCCGGCCGCCCCGAAGACGCCGTCACGCCGCTCACCGGGATCCGGCAGGCCATGACGGGGAGCCGGGTGCTGTACGCCAGGGGCGCGAGCGTTCGTGATCAAGACACGACCGGCTTCGCGGAGGCGCTACGAGCCGCCCGGGCGGCGGATGCCGTCGTTCTGGTCCTGGGGGAAGACCGGGACATGAGCGGTGAGGCGAGCAGTCGCACCTCGCTCGACCTCCCGGGCGTGCAGCAGCAACTCGCCGAGCGGGTGCAAGCGACCGGGAAGCCGGTCGTCGTGGTGCTGATGAATGGCCGCCCCCTCTCCACCCCATGGCTCGAGGCCAACGTGCCGGCCATCGTCGAAGCCTGGTACCTGGGAGTGCAAACCGGGCCGGCCCTCGCCGACGTGCTCTTCGGCGACTACAACCCCGGGGGCAAGCTCCCCATCACCGTGCCGCGGACCGTAGGGCAGATTCCGATCTACTACAACCACAAGCCCACGGGCCGGCCGCCGGATCCAGGAGACCACTACACCTCCAAGTACCTCGACGCGCCCTGGACCCCGCTCTACCCGTTCGGCTACGGATTGAGCTACACGACTTTCTCGTACGACGACCTCCGACTCAGCGCCGGCCGGATCCGGAAGTCCGATTCGATCGTGGTGAGCGTGAGAGTGACCAACACCGGCCGGCGTGCGGGAGACGAGGTGGTCCAGCTCTACGTCCGCGCCGAGGTCGCCAGCATCACTCGGCCGGTGCAGGAGCTGCGCCGGTTTCTGCGGATCACTCTTGCCGCGGGGGAAGGGCGGACCGTGGCGTTCACCCTGCGCCCGGACGACTTCGCGTTCCCCGGGCCTGGCGGGCACCCCGTGATAGAAACGGGCTTCTTCACGGTCGGCGTCGGGACCAACTCGGCGGACTTGCGGGTGCGGCGGTTCGAGCTAGCCGAGTGACCGGGTGGACAAGCGGCCTAATCG
>DASQPE010000095.1:0-6829 GCA_035644115.1 Gemmatimonadales bacterium | reverse complement strand
GCGCGTCCCAGCGGACTCATGAAACGGCCGTGCGTCGTGCTGTGGGGGCGTCGCGCTATGGCTTGCTCGGCTCCACCCTGCTCGAAGCGGGAGCGTTGGCGCTGGTGGCGCTCATCGTCGGTATCAGCGCGGGCGCGGCGGGCGCCCGGCTGGCACTTGCTACCTGGCCCGGTGTCACCGTGGCAGGCTCACTGGGGGCCAGTGTCGTCGCCGTCGGCGCTACCTCCGCCGCGATCTGGCTCGGCGCCGTGCTGCCAGCGGTCTTCGCGCCTCGACGACGCATCGCCGAGACTCCTTCGCGGCCGCTGGGACTCCTGGTGCCGGCCCTCCAGTTGGGCACGAGCCTCCTGGTCCTCACGCTTGGAGCCGTCCTCATTCGGCAGGCGGACATTCGGCTAACGCCGGAGCGGGTCGCAACAGCTAATGGCAGCGTGTTCGAGATCACCCCGCGTGACCTCCCGCCCGCCCAACGCGCCGGACAGTACGCAGAGCTCCTCAGCCAGCTGGCCAATCGTACCGACCTCGACACCGTGAGTCTCACCAGTCCGGGCGTGCTGCTGGGTCTCGGCACCGTGAGCGTGGTGACGACCGTCTGCAGACCATGCACGGAGGGGGGGATCAGAGCTCCTTGGCACTTCGTGTCGGCCAGCCACCAGCTCGTGAGCCCTGATTCATTCCAGGCACTGGGCGTCCGCCTCCTTGCGGGCCGGGGGATTGGCGCCGCCGATGAATGGGATGCGCCCCGGGTGGCGGTAGTGAGCCGCGGCCTTGCGATCCGGCACTTCGCGAAGGGAGCGGCGATCGGCGGGATGATCCGGCCGGGGAACGACACCGAGTGGCACAGAGTGGTTGGTGTGGTCGAAGATCCCCCTGCTTCGGGGCTCGGAGCCGGGCTGCAGCCGCCTTACACCGTCTATTTGAGCATCCTGCAGCATCCAGCGTCATCGGTCGAGCTGCTGGTTCGGTCGCGGGGGCAATCTGCCGATCCGTTGCTGCCCGTGGTCCTCAAGCGTGCGCTGGCCCCGCGGCGCGGGGGCTTCCTGCAGATGACAGAGCCGGAACTGCTGGCGGCCCAAACCGCCCCCCTCCACTGGTTCGGCTACCGGTTCCGCATGGAAGGCTGGGCAATGCTCACGATCGCGGTCACCGGGGCGTACACGCTGATGCGCCTCTGGGTGTTGTCGCTGCTGGCGGAGCTGGGCCTTCGGCGCGCCGTGGGCGCAACGCGCCGACGTCTTCTGGCGCTGGTCTTCTGGCGCGCCGCCTCCGTGGGCGTGGGCGGCCTTGGGGTCGGGCTCTGGCTGGGTCCCGGCGTCTGGGATGTGCTTCAGAGCGTGGCGGGGGAGCTGCCGAGATGGGACCCAGGGATCGCGGCCCGCTTTGCCGGCGTCCTGTTCGGCACGACCATCGCCGGCGCGATGCTGCCAGCGTGGCGCGCTACCCGGCGGCCTCCGGCGGTTCTCCTGCGAAGCATGGATTGAACGCGACGTTGCCGGAAGCCCCGGCCGGGTGTAATCTCTGTCCGCGAGACAGGCGGACCCGCCCATAGAAGAGAGGAGCGCCGATTGATTGCGGTTGCCGAACTCCGAGGTGCTGAAGCATACCGAGCGCTATCTCAAGCTGCTCTCTGCGCATGAGTTGAGCCTGGAGGAGAAGCAAGCCTTCATCCGGGAAACCGTCGAGAACTACACCAACCACTACAATCGCGGGTTCGTCACCTACCGAAAATCGGTCACCGAGGCCGGCCAGTTCGCGGCCATCGAGTGGTCCGGCTCCGGATCGATCCTCAAGGACATCCTCGGCCGGGAATACATCGACTGCCTCGGCGGCTACGGCATCTTCTCGGCGGGCGTCAACCATCCGAGGATCGTGCAGGCGGTCACCGACCAGCTGGCGCGCATGGCGCTCAACAGCCAGGAGCTGCTCGAGCCCTGGCGCGGCGCGCTCGCGCGGGTGCTGGCGGAGGTGACACCGGGCGAGCTCCACAACTCGTTCTTCATCAACAACGGGACCGACGCCATCGAGGGCGCGATCAAGCTCGCCCGGCTATACACCAAGGCCCACACGTTCATCTCCACGCTCTCCGGATTTCACGGCAAGACGCTGGGCTCCCTCTCGCTCATGGGCAAGGCCTCGTTCCGGCAGCCGTTTGAGCAGGGGCTGCAGGATGTGCGCTTCGTCCCGTTCGGCGACGCAGCGGCGCTGGAACACGAGCTGGTCAAGGCAGAGGCGGTGGGCGCGAAGATCGCGGGGTTCGTGGTGGAGCCGGTGCAAGGCGAGGCCGGGGCGGTCGTGCCGCCGGACGACTACTTCCCGCGGGTGCGGGAGCTCTGCACCCGGCACGGTGTGCTGCTCATCGCCGATGAGATCCAGACCGGGATGGGGCGCACCGGCAAGATGTGGGGCCTGGACCACTGGAACGTCGCGCCCGACATCATGTGCCTTGGCAAGGCCCTCGGCGGCGGCGTGATGCCGCTCTCGGCCTTCGTCTCGACCGCCGAGATCTGGGAGGTGATGATCCCCAACCCGATCATCCATTCCACCACCTTCGGCGGCAACCCGCTCGCCTGTGCCGCCGGGCTGGCAGCGATCCAGGTGACGATCGACGAGGACCTGCCGGGCCAGGCGGCGGCAAAGGGCGAGCGCATCCTGGGCGAGCTGAACCGCCTCCGCGCCAAGTACCCCGGCGTGCTGCACGAGGTGCGGGGGAAGGGCTTGCTGATCGGGATGGAGTTTCCCCGGCAAGAGATCGGCTGGCAGGTCGCTTCGGGACTCTTCAAGCGGGGCGTGCTGGTGGCGGGCACCTACTCCAAGGCGCAGGTCATCCGCATCGAGCCCGCGCTCAACATTCCGACCCCGCTGATCGACGAGCTGCTCAACCGCCTGGAGGACACCCTCAAGGAGGTGCGGGCGAACGCTGATACTTCGCCGCCCACTCCGGCTTCCCCCACCCCTGGTAGAGCTTGATGACCTGGTCCATTGATTGCCGGGTATCGGCGTCGGCCTGGCCGTTGGCGCTGTCCCGGATCGCCAGTGCCCGGAGCGCCAGCGGCTCCGCCTCCTCAAACCTGCGCTGGTCCAGCAGCAACCCGGCCAGCCGGTAGTCGATCCATTCGTACGCCACCGGGGCGATGGTCTTGTTCCGCGTTGCCAGGGCCAATGCCTCCCGGTAGGCTGCTTCCGCCCGAGCCGTCTGCCCCCGCTCAGCCAGGTTGATCCCCATGCTGCCCAGCGCGTTCATCACGTCGGGGTGGTCCGGTCCCCCGGCCGAGGATGCGCCCGCGCTCCCAGGTGAAAAACTGCTTGAGCCCGATCCGGAGCGAGAGCACCACCGCGAAGAGCCCGATCTGTTCCCAGGTGCGGAGCTCGATCGTCTTGAGCAAGGTGGCGGCGGTGAGCAGGCCGAGTCCCGCGATCACGCCGTCGGCCGCCCGGAGCCGGGCGAGCGGAATGCACCGGGTACGCCCGAGCGTGAGAAGCGCGGCCGCAAGGTGGGCCGCGATCACCAGCGCCGCGAGCAGCTGGATGGCGAGCGCGCCGGCCGCGAAGCTAAGCGACGGCACGGATCGTCTCCGGCAGCTCCAAACGGGCCGCCTGGTCGAACTCCCGCTCCAGGAAGTAGTTCAGCACGATCCGCAGCGCCATGATCGCGGCGAGCTTGCCGATCTCGTCCCAGCTCGGGGCAACGGCCGTGCGGATGATGTCGGAGGCCAGAGCAAACTCGAGCGCCAGCGCGAGCCACTTGCCGAGGCGTACTCGGACGGCGTCGTCGTGGCCCGGCATCCGGGTCAGCTGGTGGATGTAGGACCGCGCCGTTCGCACCGTGGCCTCGACGACCGCGAACGCAATGATGAGCCCGGTGACGAAGTCCACCACGACGGCCAGGCGGGCCATGAACGTCACGATGAAGGATTGCATGGCGGCTCCCGATCCGGCGGGTACGCGGCGTTAACGTCGCCAGCCCAAGCGGGGTTCCATCGCACCGGCTTGACAGTCGGCCGATCGCCGCGGAACTATTAGCCGCCCCTTGCCCCACCGCTTAACACCGGCTTCTCGTCTCCCGAGGCCCCGCATGGCTTCTCCGCCAGCCTTCGAGGCACTGTTCCTGGGAGTGGTGGACTCCGCCTTCGGCACGGCCCTCCGCCTGATCCGCAACCGCCCCGACGCCGAGGATCTGGTCCAGGAGGCCGCACTGCTCGCGTTCCGTGGCTTCGGCTCCTTCCAGCCCGGGACCAACTTCAACGCGTGGTTCTTCCGCATTCTGATGAACTGCTTCTACTCCCGGCACCGGGTCAGCCAGCGCAGGCCGTCCACGGTGGACTGGGACGACACCCCCGACCTATATCTCTATGCGCGCTCGGGCGAGACCGGCTTCCCCACCGGGGGACCCGACCCGGCCGCGGAGCTGCTCGAGCGCCTGGGCGCAGAGCAAGTGGCCGGCGCGATCGAGCGCCTCCCCGAGGAGTACCGGATCGTGTCGACGCTTTATTTCATGGAAGATCTGACCTACGAGGAGATCGGCCACGCGCTCGACTGTCCCATCGGGACCGTCCGATCCCGGCTTCACCGCGGCCGGAAGATGCTCCAGAAGGCGCTATGGCAGGTGGCTCAAGAAGCGGGGATTGTCACTCCGGTGCCGGTCGGTCAACCAGGGGAGGTGGCGAGTGGACCGACTCACGTGTGAGGCGGCGTTCCGCCAGCTGGACGACTATCTCGATCGCGCCCTCGATGCCGAGGAGATGCGGCTGATCGACGAACATCTGGCAACCTGCGCCGCGTGTCTCACCGAGTTTACGTTCGAACGGAGCGTGCTGGAGCACGTGCGGGACAAGCTGCGCGATGTCGCGGTGCCGCCGGAGCTGCTGGCGAGAATCTCGGCTCAGCTCGCGGATCGAACCCCGAGCCCGCCGGACCCGGAGTAGACCACTATCCGGCGAGGACGCTCGCCGGTTGCAGCCGCTCGATCTCCTCCCGCTCGAGGCCGACTCCCTCCAAGAACGCCCGGGGCACCGACCGTCCGCAGTGCCGCAGCGTTTCCAAGTCCAGCGCACTCGGGCTCACGTGATCGATCGAGGGAAGACCGCTCGCGAGGTGGAGGTCCCGGCAACGCACCAGCACGGTCTTGGACCAGTGCGCTCGGGCCAGGTCGGCGCCCGCCAGGCTCACCCCGTTGAGCGCCGCGTACGCCAGGTCGACTTCTCTCAGATCCGCTCCCCGCAGGTCCGCCCCGTTGAGGAGGGCGTGCGCGAGCATGGCATAGGCGAGACGTGCCCCCGCCAGCGTGGACTGACTCAGATTGGCCTCGGTGAGATCCGCGCCGCCCAGGTCGGCGCCGGCCAGGTTGACGTGGGTGAGGTCCACCCGCCGCATCTTGGCATCCGTAAAGTCGGACCGGCTCAGGTTCGAGTTCTTGAGGGTGGCGCGGGTCAGGTCGGCGCCGTGGAAATCGGTGCCCGCCGCGCCGGCGTGCTCCAGGGTGACCGCCTGAAACCGCACATCCGTGAGACAGGCGCCGCGAAGGCTCGCACCGGCGAGGTTGGCAAGGGTAACGTCGGCCCCCTGCAGCCGAGCCCCCGCGAGGTTGGCTCCCCGAAGGTCGGCCTGGCACAGGTCCACGCCCTGCAGGTCGGCGCCTCGCAGATCCGCCGCCTGGAGATCAGCGCCGAACAGGACGGTCCGGGCCAGCGCCGCGCCGGCCAGGCTGTCGGCGGCCACCTCCACGAGCGGCGCGCCCGTGTGCTTGTGACGAATGACGATCACGCGCGCTCCGGACCCTAGACTCTCCGTGCCTCCACGTTCCCACAATTGGGGCACGCGTTGGTTTCCTCCAGAAAGCCGCCCAGCTGGGGGTCGAAGCCCGGTTCGCGGGTGTTCGCCGTCACGATGAGCTTCTGCGCGTGGGCATTCATCTGCGCCCCGCATTTGGGGCACCGCATCCCCCGCTGCGTCGTCTGTGCCATGGCTGCCGTCCTCACTGAAGCGTGACGTTCTCCCGTCCGTGTCGCAGCGTCTTCGCCATCCAGATCAGCTCGCCGAGAAACTTGTCGGTCCGGCGGACGAAGGCGGGGTCGAGCAGCTTCCCGGTCTCATCGAACACTTTGCCCACGCTGCCGACGTTCAAGTCCCAGAAGATCGTCACCAGGCCAAGCTCCCGAAAGACAGGCAGCGAGCTCTCGATCACGCGGGTACCTCCGAACGGCCCGGCGGAAACCGCCACGATACCGGCGGCCTTGTGGATGTACTCCTTGAGGCAGCTGTCCAGGACGTGTTTGAGCAGTCCGGGCATCGCGTGGTTGTACTCCGGGGCGACGATGACGATTGCGTCGGCCCAGGTCATGCAAGTCGCCCACGCCGGATCCGCGGTGCCCTGGCCGTTGTCGTCGAGGCAGTGCTGGAGCGTCGCGATGTCGATCAGCTCGGTGACGACGCCTTCCCGCTTCCGCAGCTCGCCCAGCACCAGGTTCGCCGCGTGGGCGCTCATGCGCCCTTTCCGGGCGGTGCCCAGGATGACCGGGATGCTCAAAGGTCGCGGATCAGGCATCGGCCGTCTCTCTCATTGGATCTACCCCGGGTTCGGCAAGGCTTCAGACGGACAGACAGTCACCCGCTCAATGCCATGCGGGCGGAACTAGTTCCCGGCCGTTGAGGGCACACGGGCTGCCAGCCCTGGTAAGGGACGCGGCCCTGGCGCCAGGTCAAGTAGATGATGCAGCTTGTAGCCCGCCTGCTCAACCTGGCTGCCCCGGTTGGGCGGCTCCCCCGTCCCGGCACAGCAGCACGCCGAGCCAGATCAGCCAGTTCGATTGCGCAAACGTCACGAGGCCGAATC
>DASQPE010000094.1:0-13431 GCA_035644115.1 Gemmatimonadales bacterium | reverse complement strand
TCGCCGACGTCCAGCGAATCATCCAGACATTCGCGCAGGAAGGCGTCATAGAGTAAGAGGCGAGACGTAAGCGGTAAGAGGGGGCTCCGTCGATCCACGGGGCCCCCTCCTACTTCTCACCTCTCACCTCTTTACCGCTCTCCTCGGTTCCGCCGCCGCTCACTCGGCCCGTACGACGCCTTGCGCCGCTCCAGGATGTCCCGAACGATCAGATCGCCGTGTCCCCGGGCGTTTTCGATGAACAGGCGGTTCGCGTCATTGCCGCTTGCGATCACGCCGGCGAGGTAACAGCCCGGGACCGGCGTCGACATGGTGGACTCCTGGTGCGCCGGAATCCCGGTCCGTTCGTCGACCGGCACCCCCAGACGACATAGGATGGCGGTATCGGCGTGGTAGCCGGTCATCGCGAGTACTGCCTCCGCCGGAATCCCCTCGATGCCGGGGCGGCCGTCGGTTTCGATCTCGACGTGCGTGGGCGTGATCGCGCGCACCCGTGCCCGCCAGCGCACGGCGATGCTCCCTTCCTTGATCCGGTTGGTGATGTCCGGCAAGACCCACGGCTTGACCGTCCGGTCGAGCACGTCGCCGAAATGGACCAGGGTGACATGGGCACCGGCCCGCCAGCACTCGAGCGCCGCATCTACCGAGCTGTTCCCCGCCCCGATGATCAGGACGCGCAGATGCCAATACGGGTGCCCCTCCGTGAAATAATGGGCGACGTGGGGCAGATCTTCTCCCGGCACGTTCAGCAGGTTTGGATTGTCGAAGTAGCCGGTGGCGAAGACGACCGCCTGGGCCACGTAGCTCTTGGTATCATGGCGCCGCCGGACCGCCAGGCGGAAGCCACCGTCCGGCTCGCGCACGGCGTCGGTGACCTCTTCCCCCGGGCGGATGTCCAGCCCGTAATGCTCGGCCACGCGCCGATAGTAGATGAGCCCATCCCGCCGGGTCGGCTTCTCGTGACTGGCCACGAACGGGACCCCACCGATCTCGATCCGCTCCGGGGTCGAGAAGAACGTCATCGCCAGCGGGTAGCGCTCGATGGTGGAGACGATGTTCCGCCGGTCGAGCAGGATGCAGGGGACCCCGGCATCCCTGGCTGCGACCCCGACGGCCAGACCGCAGGGTCCGGCGCCGATGACCAGGAGGTGAGTGGATTCCGTTTCGTGGTCGGCCATTTGTCCCCTAACTGCGTGAAAGGTGAAAAGTGAACAGTGAAAAGGGGCTCCCGCGTGGCACCGACCCCCCGTTCACTTTTTACTTTTCACTTTTCACGTTGTTTCGACGTCAATGATCTGATCCCGCCTCGTCCCGACGCTGACATACCGGATGGCGGTGCCCGACAGCTCCTCCAACCGGTCGAGATAGCGGCGTGCCTCGGCCGGCAGATCGGCCAGCCGGCGCGCGGCAGTGGTGGGGCGGCGCCACCCGGGAAGCACCTCGTACACCGGCTGGACCCGGCCCAGCAGATCCACCTCCGACGGCATCTCGGCGCAGGAGGAGCCGTCCAACCGATAAGCCGTCCCGACCGGAATCTCCTCGAACTCATCGAGCACGTCGAGCTTGGTGACGGCGAGCCCGGTGAGGCCATTCACCCGCACCGCATAGCGCACCACGGTGGCGTCGAACCAGCCGCAGCGACGGGGTCGGCCGGTGACGGCGCCGAACTCGCCGCCGAGATCACGCAGCCGGGCTCCGGCGGCGTCATCGGCCTCGGTGGGGAGCGGACCGTTGCCGACCCGTGTGGTGTAGGCCTTCACCACGCCCAGCACTCCGTGGATCGCGGTAGGCCCGATGCCCGCGCCCACCGCCGCGCCACCCGCCGTGGTGTTGGACGACGTCACGAAGGGGTAGGTCCCGTGATCCACGTCCAGGAGCGAACCCTGGGCTCCCTCGAGCAGCACCCGCTTGCCCGCTTTGATGGCGCGATGCACGAGGAGGCCGGTATCTACCACGAACGGCAACAGCCGCGGCGCCCAGCGCTCGAGCAGCGCTATCTCAGCGTCGAGCGACGCCCGGTCAGGGCTCCCCATCAGCGCGAGCAGCCGATTGGCGCGTTCGACCCGCTCGGTGAGCACCGGCCGCAGGCAGGCGAGTTGCCGCAGGTCACCTACCCGGATCCCGCGACGGCCATACTTGTCTTCGTAGGTGGGCCCGATCCCCCGCCCCGTCGTGCCGATGTTCTGGCTCCGCTCGCTCGCCTTGTCGAGCAGCTTGTGGTAGGGGAGGACGAGATGGGCTCGATCGGAGACGAACAGCCGTCCGGCGGGATCGATCCCTTTGCTCTCGAGCTGGTCCAGCTCGGCGAAGAGCTGATCGGGATCGAGCACGACCCCGTTGCCGACCACGCACGTGACCCGCGGGTGGAGGATGCCCGACGGAATCTGCTGGAGGATGAACTGGGTCTGGCCGGTGACGACGGTGTGGCCGGCGTTCGCGCCGCCCTGATAGCGGACCACCAGGTCGGCCCGCTCGGCCAGGACGTCGACCAGCTTGCCCTTTCCCTCGTCGCCCCATTGGGCGCCTACCACTACGACACACGCGATGCGCCCGTCGAACATCAAGCTCCTCCGGCGGCCAAACAAAAAAGCCCCGCGTGGGGCTCGGGTATCCTCACACGAACCTAGCGGTCGAAATCGGAAACGTCAATCAAAGCGACGACCGCTTCTCCCACGCGGACGGCGGTCTCGAACGAGCAGCCCTCAGTCGAATCGCGCGCGGTGTGGAGCCGCCGAAGGGTCGACCAGTCGAGGCGGGCAATGGTCACCGCGGTCGCGCCGGCCCGGGCAAATGGAAGACTGTCCACCAGGATGCCAATCGGAAGACGGCGGACCGTTACCGGGAGATCGAGCCCGCCCAACCGCGCGGCGTACGTCTGTGCGGCCAGCCGGCCCGGTCGGTCATGGCTCACCACCCGGAGCGCCCCGGTCTCGTCGATGGTGTCGATGTTCACGACCGTGCGGCCCGCGAACAGCTCCGCCCGTTCCCGCACGAGCGCACGTGCTCCCATCAGGCCGAACTCCTCGGCGCCGGTGATCACGATCCCGACGGCGGGATTATCGCTGGCGGCCGCGGCCGCCAGCGCGGCGGCGACGCCGCTCCCGTTGTCCCGCACGCCGGGCGACTGCCCGACCAACCGCCCCCGACCCGCCAGCGCACCGGCGCCGACGGCCAGAGCTGCGCCCGCCGCCGCCGCGGCGACAGGAAGCGGGCCGGCGAGCCGAGCCAGGGCCAGCCCGGTCAGCCCGAACACCGCGACGATGACCAGCCACACGGCGACCAGACGGCCGGCCATCGAGTGTCCCTGGGCCTTGGTGTCCAGGTGCGCCACGATCCAGCACCGCACCGCCGATGAGCGGGCGGCGAGCAGGTTGGCGTCCTCCCGCACGCCGCCGCCTTGCGCAAGGGGTGACGCGCCGGAACCGACGCCGAATACCAGAGCGGCCAGCGCCGCGGCGCCGACCAACCACGCGGCGAGCGCGGCCCAGGCCGAGACCCGGGGCGAGACCAGCAACGGCAGCAGGACCAGCCCCATCCAGCCCAGGCCCGCGCCCAGCAAGGGGAGGGCGCGCAGAGCGGAGGGATGGAATCGGAACGGATGAACCTCGACCCGGTAGCCCATTGCGCGGAGGCGCGCGGCGACCACCTCGCGTGCCGCGGCGGCCGCCGGCGTGCCGGCTTCACGCGGGCTGGTCAGAACATCGAGCAGCGCCGCGTCAAGCGGACGCGGCCTGCTTGCCACGCTTGGCCGACTGTGAGGAAGATCCGGGAGTAGGGACCAGGGCCGCCTTCGCGCTTTCCGACGCGATCCGTCCGCCCGCGACGAGCTCGGCCAGGTGCTGCTCGAAGATCTGCATGCCGTCACCTCTCGCGTCGCTCATCAGCTTCTTGAGCTCGCCCTGCCGCGCGGCGGACTTGAGGGCGGCGCGGATGGCCGGAGTTCCGATCAGGATCTCCATCGCGGGCACCCGTCCCTTGTCGTCCTTGCGGGGGAGGAGCTGCTGGGCCATGACCGCCCGCACCGCCTCGGCGAAGCGCATCCGACCGATCTCGCGCTCCTCCGCCGGCAGCGTCGCGAGAATCCGCTCGACCGTGGTGGTGACGTCGGGCGTGGGCATCGTGGCGATGAGCAGGCGGCCGGTCTCGGCCGCCTTGATCGCGGTATCGATCGTGGTCGCGTCGGCCATGTCGCCAATCACGACGACGTCGGGGTCCTGGCGCAGCGCAGCCCGGAGGCCCGTAGCCAGCGCGTCGGTATCCACTCCCACCTCGCGCTGGGTGACCGAGCAGGTCAGGTCGCGGTGGAGGAACTCGATCGGGTTCTCGATGGTGACGATGTGCTTGTGCTGGGTCTTGTTGATGTGGTGCACCATGGCCGCGACGGTCGAGCTCTTGCCGCTGCCGCTGACCCCGGCCACCACGATCAGCCCCCGGTCCGCTTCAGCGATCGACTTGAGCGTGTCCGGCAGGCCCAGGGACTCGATCGACGGGACGGTGAAGGGAATGACCCGCATGACCACCATGAAGCTGGACCGCTGGCGCAGGACGTTGACCCGGAAGCGCCCGACGCCCGGCATGCCCCACGAGCAGTCGAAGTCCCGCAGGTGATCGATCCGGGCCCGGTCGGTCTCGCTGCTCATGAGCTTGAGCGCGATCGCCTTGGTCTGGTCCGGCGTGAGCCGCTGCTTCGTCAGCGCGACCAGCTTGCCGTTGATACGGGCGCGGAAGACGTCACCGGCTTTGATGTGGAGGTCTGACGCCCCCCGCTCGACCGCGGCTTTGATGATCTTTTCCATGTCCGCCCTTGAGGATCGCTAGTTTTTCACCGCAGAGGCGCAGAGGACGCAGAGAGTGCTTGTTGTGGGTGTTTGACACATGGATTTCTTTCCTCTGCGCCCTCTGTGCCTCTGCGGTTCAATCATTGACGGTAGCCCGCCGCGCCGGCAAGTAGCCCATCAGTTCGCGCGCCTGGCGTAATGTCTCTCGCGCGATGCCCCGCGCCCGCTCGGCGCCGGCCGCCAGAATTTCCTCCACCCGCTCCGGCCTGGCCTCGAGCTCCCGGGCCCGCTCCCGGATCGGCGCGAAGTGGGCCGCCATCGACTCCGCCAACACCCGCTTGCAGTCGAGGCACCCCCATTTGGCCCCCCGGCAGTTCTCCGCCACCTCCACCACGATCTCCGGCGTCGAGAAGTAGCGGTGCAGATGATAGAGGTTGCAGATCTCCGGAGTGCCGGGGTCTTTCTTGGTTACCCGCGCCGGATCGGTGACTGCCGGGCGGAGCTTCTGCCAGATCGCCTCCGGCGTTTCCAGAATGCCGATCGTGTTCCCCAGGCTCTTCGACATCTTGGTCTGTCCGTCGAGCCCCATGATCCGCTTGGCCTCGGTCATGAGCGGCTTGGGCTCGGGAAAGAAGTCGGCATCGGGACTGAACTCGGCATTCCACCGGCGAGTGATCTCCCGGGCAAGCTCCAAATGTTGCACCTGGTCCTCGCCGACCGGCACCAGATCCGCGCGATACAGCAGAATATCGGCCGTCATCAGGACCGGATAGTTGAGCAGCCCGACCGGAACGCTTTCCACCCGCCGGGCCTTATCTTTGAACTGCGTCATCCGCTCCAACTCGCCCAGCGGCGCGACCGCATTGAGCAACCACATGAGCTCCGAGTGCTCGGCCACGTGCGACTGCACGAACAGCGTGGCCCGGTCGGGATCGATTCCGGACGCGAGCAGGCCGACCGCCATCTCCCGGGTTCGTACTGACAGCGTAGCTGGGTCGTACTTGGCCGTGATCGCGTGCAGATCGACGATCGCATAGAAGCACTCGTACGAAGCCTGGAGCCGGACCCAGTTCTGGACCGCGCCGAGGTAGTTGCCGATGTGGAGCTCACCGGACGGTTGGATTCCCGAAAAGATGCGTGGCATCACCGAAGCTACCCACTCGGAGCGAGAGCCACAAGATGCTGTCGCCATTGGACTTACTGGATCGAGCCCAATCCGCCGCCGGGTCCGCCGCCCGGTTTGTCTGCGGGGTGGAGCGGCCCGCCGCGAGCCGTTGGTCCGCCAAGGGCGTCCACGACTTCGTTACCGAGGTCGATCGGGCGGCCGAGCGGCTCATTCAGGACCAGCTGCTGGCCATCGACCCGGCGGCGAGGATCGTGGGTGAGGAGCTGAGTCCTGAGGTCATCACGGAGGGGCTCGTCTGGGTGGTCGATCCCCTCGACGGCACCACCAATTTTCTCCATGGTTATCCAGCCTATGCGGTCTCCATCGCGGCCGCAGTGGACGGTGTGTTGCAGGCAGCTGTGGTCCACGATATTCCGCGCGATCAGGTGTTCCGCGCCGCCCGTGGTGTCGGCGCCTGGTGCCGCGACCAGCCGCTCCGGGTCTCGCCGATCACGACGCCGGGGCAGGCCCTCATCGGCACCGGTTTTCCCTTCAAGGACATGACCAGGCTCGAGGAGTACCAGCGACAGTTCGCGGGAGTCGCCGCGGGGACCGCCGGGATCCGGCGAGCCGGCTCAGCCGCGATCGATCTGGCTGACGTAGCCGCCGGGCGGTTCGAGGGGTTCTGGGAGCAGCACCTCGCGGCCTGGGACGTTGCCGCCGGGACGCTGCTCATCCGCGAAGCGGGAGGCGTGGTCACCGACTACGAGGGGCGCGAGCTCGGCATCGGGCATGGGCCCGTGGTCGCGGGCAATCCGGCAATCCACCAGTGGCTCCTGGAGACGCTGCATGACGGCACCTGACGACTCGCTGGCAGCCTGGTGCGACGCCCTCGCGGCGGCCACCGCGACGCCCGCGGGCGGGTCGGCCGCGGCCATCGGAGGGGCGCTCGCCGCGGCCCTGGTGGAGATGGTCGCGAGTCTGACCAAAGCGCGGGAAAGCTACGCCGGAGCCCGGACCGAAGTCGCCGCAGCCGCGGACCAGGCGGCGACCCTGCGCCGGCGACTGATGGAGCTCGCAACCGAGGACGCCACGGCCTTCCAGGACGTGATGACCGCGCTCGCTCTGCCCCGCGGTACGGAGGCCGAGATCGCCCACCGCAACTCGGCCCGGGCCGACGCGCTCAAGGGCGCCGCAAGCGTGCAGTATGAGCTCATGCTCCTGACCGGGCAGACCGCCGAGCTGGCCGAGGCGCTGGTCGAGCGGGGCCTGCGCAGCGCCGTCGGCGACGCCGCATCAGCCGTGTTTCTCGCGGCGGCGGCCTGCCGCAGCGGCTACTGGGCCATCCGCAGCAACCTGCGCCGGATCTACGAGGACCCGGAGGCGGATCGCCTCGCGGCCGCGGCGATCGAACGGCTCGAGCAGGTCGAAGCGCTCGAGCACCGGGTGGGGCTCCGGATGGGGGAGCGGGTCTAGGCGGCGGTGAGGATCCGGGGGCCGTTGTTGGTGATCGCGACGGTGTGCTCGAAGTGGGCGGACAAACTGCCGTCGGCCGTGACCACAGTCCACTTGTCGGAGAGCGTCCGGGTCGCGGGGCTCCCTACGGTGATCATGGGCTCAATGGCAATGGTCATCCCCTCGAGCAGGCGCGGGCCTCGTCTCGGCGCCCCGTAATTGGGCACCTGCGGCTCCTCGTGGAAACGAGTTCCTATGCCGTGCCCGACCAGCTCCCGGACTATGCCGTAGCCGGCCCCTTCAGCCACCCGCTGCACCGCGTAACCGATGTCGCCCACGTGATTGCCCACCCGGGCCTCGGCAATTCCCGCCGCGAGGCATTCCCGGGTAACCTGCAGCAGCCGCTCAGCCTCGGGAGGGATTGCTCCCACCGCAAACGTGGCGGCCGAATCCGCGTGCATGCCGTCGAGATGCACCCCGACGTCGACGCTCAGAATGCTGCCCTCGGCGAGGATGCGCTTGGCCGACGGGATCCCATGCACGATCTCCTGGTCGATCGAGGTGCATAGGGTCTTGGGAAAGCCGTAGAGCCCCTTGAACGACGGCGTGGCGCCGGGGTGACTGCGGATGTAGGACTCGGCCGCGGCATCCAGCTCTTCGGTGCTGACGGCCGGCCGCACCAACTCCCCCATCATCGCGAGCACCCCCGCGACGATCCGTCCCGCCCGGGCCATGGTCTCGACCTCCCGAGGGGACTTGATCGTGATCATGCGTGGTTGAGCGCGTGCCGGACTCGTTCGGCCACCTCGTCGACGCTGCCGATAGCTGGAATATGACGGACTACCCCCCGGTCTTCGTACCAGGCCAACACCGGTGCGGTCTGCTCGCGGTAGGCCAGGAGCCGGTTGGCGACCGCCTTGGGGTCGTCGTCAGGGCGGGATTCGATGGAGCGTCGCTTCTCCAGGCGGGCGAGCAGCTCGGCGTCGGTCACGTCGAAGAACAGGACCGCGTCGAGGGCCCGTCCCTGGTCGGCCAGGATCCGGTCGACGCCTTCGGCCTGCGGGACGGTCCGGACTACGCCGTCGAAGACCACGCCCTTGGCGGCGTTCGGCTTGGCCAGCTCCTCGCGCACCACGCCGAGAATGATGTCGTCGCTCACCAGGTGCCCAGCCTCCATCACCGCCTTGGCCTTCCGGCCAAGGGGCGTGCCCTGCTTGACGGCATCGCGGAGCAAGTCCCCCGTCGCGAATTTGGGGAGGCCGAGCCGTTGGGCGAGAATGGCGCCCTGAGTGCCCTTGCCGGCCCCGGGGGGGCCCATCAGCAGGATGTCCAAAGCGAGCTCGCTGGGTAAGAGGTAAGAAGTAAGAGGTAAGAGGTGAGAGGTGAGAGGGAAGTAGGAGGGCGCCCATTTCCGGAGCGCCCTTCTTACTTCTCACTTCTTACTTCTCACCGCTTTACATGAATCTCTGCTGTCTCCCTCGGAACTTCACCCGCCCCGTCTTCATGAAGCCGTCGTACTTCCGCAGCGTGCGGTGCTGCTCCACCTGCGCGATGGTGTCCAGCAGCACGCCGACCACGATCAGCACGGACGTGCCGCCGAAGTGCGTCTGGATGCCGACCCGCTTGGAGATGATGACCGGGAGCAGGGCGATGAACGCGAGGAACAGCGCCCCCGGCAGGGTCACCCGTCCCAGCACCGCGTCGATGTAATCCGCCGTGCTGGCGCCGGGCTTCACGCCCGGAATGAACCCGCCCTGCTTCTTGAGGTTCTCGGCCAGATCCACCGAGTTGAAGATGATCGAGGTATAGAAGTAGCTGAAGACGACGATCAGGATGGCGAACGTCAGGTCGTAGGGCAGGTCGCCCGGCGAGAAGAAGTTGGCGACGTCCTGGAGCGCGGGGTTCTTGGTGAAGCTCGCCAGCGTCCCGGGGACGATGATGATGGTCTGGGCGAAGATGATGGGCATCACCCCGGCCGTGATCAGGCGGATGGGGATGAAGGTCTTCTGGCCCTCGCGAATGCGCCCGCGGCCCATCACCTTGCGCGGAATCTGGATGGGGATGCGGCGGGCCGCGATGGTCATGGCGACCACCACCGCGATCACGGCGATGACGACGACGATGTAGAACGTGGCGCCCACCGGCGACACGATGCCGCCCTTGATGAAGTTCGCCAACTCCACCACCGACGGCCACAGCCGCTCGAGGATCGAGAAGGTGATGAGCAGGCTCATCCCGTTGCCGATGCCGCGCTCGGTGATCTGCTCGCCGAGCCACATGACGAAGATCGCGCCCGCGGTGAGGGTGACCACCATGATCAGCCGGGAGAAGAAGCCCGGATCGGGCATCGCCCCGGGAATCGATTCGGTAAAGAGCGCGAAGGTGTAGGCCTGGGACAACGAGATGAAGACCGTGAGGTACCGGGTCCACTGGGTGATGCGTTTCCGGCCCTCCTCGTCCTTCTGCATCTTGCCCACCGACGGGACGATTCCGCCGGCGAGCTGGAAGATGATTGAGGCCGAGATGTACGGCATGATCCCGAGCGCAAAGACGGTGGCCCGGGACAGGCCGCCGCCCAGCGTGTCGTACAGTCCGAAGAACCCGGCAGCGCCGGAGTTGCGGATGAAATCGGCCAGCGCGGTGACGTTGACGCCCGGAGCGGCGATGTGCGCGCCGATCCGGTAGATCACCAGCGCCAGCAGTGTGAACAGGAGTTTTCGCTTGAGCTCGTCGTCGATGGCGAGCGTGGGGGCGCGCGGGGCGGACACCTTAGGCCTCGATGGTCCCGCCGGCAGCCTCGACTTTGGCGCGCGCCGAAGCGGAGAGGGAGACCCCCTGCACGGTGTACGCGCGATCGGCATCCCCAGTGGCCAGCAGCTTCACGGGGACGTCGCGCTTGCTGATGAGGCCGGCGGCGAAAAGTGTTTCGGGACTGACGGTCTGGCCGGTGACCTTCGCCAGCTGGCGAAGGTTCACGACCTGGGCCGTCACTTTGAACGGATTGGTAAACCCGCGCTTGGGCAGCCGCCGGTACATCGGCATCTGGCCGCCTTCGAAGCCCGGGTTGGTCGAACCGCCGGTGCGGGCCTTGTGGCCCTTGTGGCCCTTCCCGGAGGTCTTGCCGAGGCCCGAGCCCGGTCCCCGTCCGACCCGCCGGCGCACCGGGTTCGAGCCGGGAGCCGGACGAAGGTTCGAGAGGGAGATCGTCGGGACCTTGGTGTCGTCTGCCATTACTGCTCCTTCGCCCGCGTCACCTCGACGAGGTGGCGCACCTTGTACAGCATTCCGCGAATCGAAGCCGTGTTCCGGAGCTGCACCGTCTGCTGGTGATGCCGGAGACCGAGCGCAGCCAGGGTCCGCCGCATAGTGGCCGCGTGGCCGATACCGGAACGGATCTGTTTCACTGCAAGCACGCCGGCGTCCGCCTCGGAGGGGATCGTGGCCGCGTAGTAGACCGGGCCCTGGCGGCCCACGACCGGGTTCCGCCCCATCGCTAGACCTCCTGCCTCGGCTTGTACGCAATCTGGTCCACGTCGACCCCGCGCTCCCGCGCCACCTGCCGGGCGGATACCAGGTGGGTGAGCCCGTCCATGGTGGCGCGGACCATGTTGTGCGGGTTGGTGGACCCGAGACTCTTGGTGAGGATGTCCGCGATGCCGGCGCACTCGAGCACGGCGCGCACCGGCCCGCCGGCGATAACGCCGGTGCCGCTCGCGGCGGGCTTGAGCAACACCCTGCCGGCTCCGTGCCGGCCGATAATCTCGTGCGGAATGGTCGAGCCGGTGCGAGGGAGGTCCACCATCGTGCGGCGGGCGGCATCGACCGCCTTGCGCACGGCCTCGGAGACCTCGTTCGCTTTCCCGGTGGCGATCCCGACCTTGCCGCGGCCGTCGCCCACGGCGACCAGCGCGTTGAACGAGAACCGCCGGCCGCCCTTCACGACCTTGGCCACCCGGTTGATCGCGATGACGTTCTCGACCATGTCGTTGCCGTGGTCGCGGTCGCGGTCCCGGTCGCGCCGGCCCCCGCGGTCGCCGCCCCGGCCCCGATCGCCACCGCGCCCGCGGCCCCGTGGCCGGGGCGGCTGCTCCCCGGCCGGTGCGCTCGGTGCGGCCGGCCGATCGCCGGTGGTCGCGGCTCCCTCAGTGGTCGTCTGCTCGTCAGCCATGCTAGAGCTCCAATCCGGCTTCGCGTGCGCCGTCCGCGACGGCCTGCACGCGACCATGATAGCGATACCCGCCGCGGTCGAACACGGCCTTTTTGATTCCCGCCGCCTTGGCCTTTTCCGCCAGGAGCTTGCCGGTGGCCTTGCCCTTGGCCACCTTGCCGCCCCCATTCACCTGCACGCCTTCGCTTTGATCGCTCACGCCGACCAGGGTGACGCCCCGGTCGTCGTCGACCAGCTGGGCCGTGATGTGCTTGAGCGACCGGAACACCACCAGGCGAGGCCGCTCCGCCGTGCCCGTGACCCGCTTCCGGACCCGGAGATGACGCCGGTAGCGCCGGGCTTCTCTCGTCTTCGGGGCATGAATCGGTCTCATTACTTCGCTCCGGTCTTGCCGGCCTTGCGGCGTACTTGCTCGCCCTGGTAGCGGATGCCCTTCCCCTTGTATGGCTCGGGGGGACGCACCTGGCGGATCTCCGCGGCCACCTGGCCGACCAGCTCTTTATCCGGGCCCTCGACCTTGACCAGCACGTTGCCCTCGACCGACAGCTTGATGCCTTTGGGCGCTTCGACCTTGACCTGGTGCGAGAGCCCGACGATCAGGTTGATGCCGTACGGCTTGGACTCCGCCTTGTAGCCCACGCCCTGGATCTCCAGCGTCTTGGCAAACCCCTTGGACACGCCGTCCACCATGTTCTGGACCAGGGTGCGGCTCAAGCCGTGCAACGCCTTGTGCCGGTTTTCCTCGGTGGGCCGCGCCACCGAGACCTCATCGGCGCCTACGCTCAGCGCCATGTCCGGGTGAAACGTCCGGCTGAGCTCGCCCTTGGGGCCTTTGACCACCAGGGTGCGCCCGTCGAGCGAGACCGTCACGCCCTTGGGAATCGCGACCGGCTTCCTGCCGATTCGGGACATGCCGCCTCCTACCAGACCACCGCGAGCAGCTCGCCGCCGAGATTGGCGGTTCGGGCCTCGCGGTCGGTCATGAGGCCTTTGGGCGTGGACACGATCGCCATGCCGAGGCCGTTCTTCACCCGCGGGATCTCGCGGCACTTTACGTAGCGGCGCAGGCCCGGAGCGGACACCCGGCGCAGCTCGCGAATTACCGGCTCATCGTTGTGATACTTGAGATAGAGCCGGAGCACACCGTGGGCGCCGTCGTCCAGCACCTTGAAGTCCGCGATGTAATGATTGTCGCGCAGCAGCCGGGCCAGCTCGCTTTTCAACTTGGATACCGGCATGTCCACCCGCCGGTGCCCTGCCGAGCAAGCGTTCCGGATCCGGGTCAGCATGTCCGCGACGGGATCTGTCAGGTTCATCCGTTGTCCCCCTACCAGCTGGCCTTGCGCACGCCGGGAATCTGGCCCTTGAGCGCGAGCTCACGGAAGCAGATGCGGCAGAGTCCGAATTTCCGCAGGACGGCGCGGCTGCGGCCGCACCGCTGGCACCGCCGCACCGCGCGGACCTTGAACTTTGGTGTGCGCTTTGCCCGTTCGATCCAAGCCGTCTTTGCCATGTACCCTCAACTGCGTGAACGGTGAACGGTGAACGGTGAACGGGGTCGCGGTGAACGGATCGTCCCGTTCACCGTTTACCGTTTACCGTCCACGTTTTCGCTACGCTACCCTCGCGGGTGTTTCGCCCCGGAACGGCCACCCCAGCTCCCGCATCAGCGCCAGCGCCAGGTCGTCCCGCTTGGCCGATGTCACGATCGTGATGTCCATCCCGTGGATCTTCTCGACCTTGTCGAAGTCGATCTCGGGGAAGATCATCTGCTCCTTGATGCCGAACGTGTAGTTGCCCCGGCCGTCGAAGCTCTTGTTCGGGAGCCCGCGAAAGTCCCGGATGCGCGGAATCGCGAGGGTGATGAACCGGTCGAGAAACTCGAACATGCGGGCGCCCCGCAGCGTCACGGTGACGCCCACCGG
>DASQPE010000093.1:0-10605 GCA_035644115.1 Gemmatimonadales bacterium | reverse complement strand
TCGCGCCGCCTTGCCGGGATCCTTCTTCTGGTCTTGCCGACCGTCATGTACGGCGGCGTGACCATCCTCGGCCTGCTCATCGGAGATCCCGCTTACATGCAGAACCCGCTCCGCCAGAATCTGTGGCGGGCCGGCCACGCGCACGCCGGCGTGCTGCTGGTGCTCTCGCTGGTGGCGCTGCGGTACGTGGACGAGGCCGCGCTCTCCGCCCGGCTCAAGTGGTTCGTCCGTCTCGCCCTCCCTTCGGCCGCGATCCTGTTGCCGACCGCGTTCTTTCTGTCCGTGCTGAGGCCGGACGCCACCGCACCCAACGGGCTGATTGGTCTGGCTTACGCGGGCGCGGCGGTCCTGGCCGCCGGCATCCTGGTGCTCGGAGTGGGTCTGTTGCGGGCAGGCGGGCGGGCCCCCGCGTAGTTTCCCGGGATGGCGACACCCACCCTCACCAAGCACACGCTCCCTGGTGCACTCGGCGAGATCCTGGTGGATGTACGGTCGGGCGGGCGCGACACGCCCCGCCCGGCAGTGCTCGTCATTCCCGGCTTCAACGGGTTCAAGGACTGGGGGATGTTCCCGCCGCTCGCCACTCGCCTGGCGCAGGCGGGGTTCACCGCCGCTACGCTCAACCTGAGCGGCAGCGGGGTGGACGACGCCGGCGACTTCGTGTGGCCTGAGCGGTTCGGACACAACACGTTTTCGATCGAGCTGGCCGACATCGCGACGACGCTCGACGCCCTGGCGGCGGGCAAGCTCGGCACTGCCGCTCCGACCCGGATCGGACTGGTGGGCCACTCCCGCGGCGGCGGGGTGGCCATCCTGCACGCGGCGCGCGACCCGCGGGTGACTGCGCTCGTCACCTGGTCCGCGATCTCCACGGTCGAACGCTGGCCGGACGAGGAGGAACGAGCCCGCTGGCGGAAAACGGGCAGGCTCGACGTCGTGAACGCCCGCACCGGCCAGGTGCTTCCGCTCTATATCGACGTGCTGTACGACATCGAGCGCGCGGCAGCGGCCGGGCTCGACATCCTGGCGGCAGCGGAGAACGCGCCGGCGCCCTGGCTCATCGTCCACGGCAGCGCCGACTCGAGCGTGAGCATCGCCGAGGGCGAGCGGCTGGCCCGCGCCGCGCCACCCGCAACGTCCCGATTCCTTCGGGTCGAAGGCGCGGCCCACACGTTCGGCGCGGTTCACCCCTGGCAGGGATCCACTCCAGCCCTCGATCTGGTCATGAAGGAGACGGTCGGGTGGCTCTCGCGACACCTCCTCTGAGCCTCGCGGGCAAGACCTGCCTGATTACGGGGGGCAACCGGGGGATCGGGCTCGCCACGGCTCAGGCCCTGGCGACAAGGGGTGCGCGGGTGGTCATCGTGGCGCGTGACCCGGCCGCGGGCGAGGCAGCGATCGCCCATATCCAACGGGCAACAAGCAGCGAAGCAGTTGATCTCCTCGTCGCCGATCTCTCCTCCCAGGCGTCGATTCGCGCCCTCGCCGCCGAGGTGCTTGACCGCTATCACCGGCTCCACGTGCTGGTGAACAACGCGGGGGTAATTACCCGCCATCGGACGGTCACAGTGGACGGGATCGAGACCCAGTTTGCCGTCAACCACCTCGCCTATTTCCTGCTCACCAATCTCCTGCTTCCGCGGCTGAAGATGTCCGCGCCCGCGCGGATCATCATCGTGGCGTCGGACGCCCACTGGACCCATCGGCTCGATCTCAACGATCTGCAGCTCGTGCGGGGGTGGCGGCCGGTACGAGCGTATGCGCGAGCCAAGCTGGCAAACGTACTGTTCGCCTACGAGCTAGCCCGCCGACTCGGTGGAACCGGCGTCACCGTGAATTGCGCGCACCCGGGCGGCGTCGCGACCAAATTGCTCGCGAGCGCGCTACCCTTCCCTGCCATCTCCACCCCGCTCATGTACCGCTTCGCCGGGACGCCGGCGCAGGGAGCGGACACCCCGGTCTATCTCGCGGCGGCACCGGAGCTGGAGGACGTCTCGGGAAAGTATTTCGTGAAGCGGAAAGCAGTGCCGTCGAGCGCCGCCACCTACGACTATCTCGCGGCGCTGAGACTGTGGGACGAGAGCGCCCGGCTCACCGGCCTCTAGGCGACGGCTGCCTCCAGGATCTCGACCTCGCCGGTTCCGGCATCGAGCCGGGCCCGCACCCCGAGCGGCAGGGTCCACTGGTCGTCCACGTGGCCGATGGGAAATCCGTAGGCGGCCGGGATGCCGAGCGGTCCGACGTAGTGCTCCAGCACCTCGTCGAAGCCAAGCGCACCGTCGGCAGTGCCTTTGCGCATCTCGGTGAACTGGCCGACGATGATCCCGGCAAGGCGATCGAGCACGCCGGCGAGCCGCAGATGCGAGAGGGCCCGGTCCACCCGATAGAGGTCCTCGCCGACGTCCTCGAGAAACAGGAGCGCGCCGTCCAGCTCGGGAAGCCACGGCGTGCCGACCAGGCACTGAATCAGCGACAAGTTGCCCCCGATCAACCGTCCTTCGGCCCGGCCCTCCCTGATCGCCACGATGCGGGGAGCGCGGGGCACGAGCACGTCGGGGACGGGCTCGAGCCGTTCCAGCACGCCCGCAGGTTCCGCGCACCAGAGCACCTTGGCAAAGTGGCGCCGGGAGAAGGCCGTCATCGGCTGGCGCGCGGTGGGACCATGAAAGCAGGCCACGCCGGTAGCGCGGACCACGGCGAGCAGGAGCGCAGTGATGTCGGAAAAGCCGATGATGGGCTTCGGCCGCCGCTCGAGTGCCGCGTAGTCCACCCGGTCCAGAATCCGGGTGAGACCGTAGCCGCCCCGCAGGCACCAGACCCCGTCGATCGATGGATCCTGGAGCGCAGCGTTCAGGTCGGCCAGCCGCTCGGTGTCGGTGCCGCCGAGGTAGCCATGGCGTCGCGCAGCATGGGCGCCCAGCACCGCCTGGTGACCGAGCACACCGCAGAGCTCGGCCGCGCGGGTGAGCTCGTCCCGCTCGAGCAGCGGTCCCGACGGGGCGACCAGGGCGATGCGACTTCCCGGCGCGAGCCGTGGCGGATGCCTCACCGCTTTTGACCCCATCGTCACCACCTCCTTAGATTCACCAGCCGTAGCTGGAACCAACCTCTTACGCACGGGAGAACGGCAGTGCGCGCTTCGCAACCTGCGTTGCTCGCCGCCGGTCGCGTGATCTCTGAAATGCGGGATGCTATGGTCACCCAATGGGCCGATTGGGTGGGTGACCGCATCACCGCCGTCTCCACGATACCGCGAGCGACAGTCGAGCGGGAGTTTCGGCTCATCGTCAACACCATGATCGCCATGGTCGGCCCGCTTCGGCGCGAAGCGACGGCGATCTGGATCCGGGTGTGCGAGCATTACGGACGCGTCGCCGCCGCGCGAGGCCTGGCGGCCGGCGAAGTGGTGGAGGAGCTCCAGTACCTCCGGGAGCTCCTCATCCGCAACCTGGCCCACGCCTTCGTCTCCATGCGTCCGCGCCAGGCGCTCGCGATCGTGCTCCGGCTCAACCGGGTGCTCGACCGGGGCATCGCCGTCGCCGTGGTGGGCTACACCGACGCCCTGGTCGCAACGCTCTTCGCCCAGAACGGCGTGCCGACGCCCAGCAGCGAGTACGACAGCACGGAGGTGGAGCGCCAGCTGCACGCTCTCGACTCCGAGCTCGCCGGCTTGATCAAGGCCCGGAAGCGCTAACGCGCCTGTCCTCGCCTTCACCATGAGCCTCGCCTCCCTGTGGCCGGCCCTGCCCTGGCTGAGCCCGCTCCTCGGCCTCACCAGCTTCGCTCGCCGCGGTCCTGATCTCTGCAAGTTCCCCCTCGCCTCCGGACGTCTGGTCAGCGTTATCGTGCCCGCTCGCAACGAGGGGGCCACGATCGAGACGGTGATGCGCTCCGTGCTGGCCAGCGCCTACCAGCCGCTCGAGCTGCTCGTGGTGGACGATCGCTCCAGCGACGACACGCCCGCGATCGTCGAACGACTCGCCCGCGAGGATGCGCGGGTTCGGCTGGTGGAGGGGGCCGAGCTCCCAGCAGGGTGGTTCGGAAAGCAATGGGCCTGCCTGCAGGGGTACCGGGTTGCCCAAGGCGAGCTGCTGGTCTTCACCGATGCCGACACCACTCACGGGCCCGAGCTGCTGGGCCGCGCGGTGGGAGCGCTCGAGGCGACCGGCGTCCAGCTTCTGACGGTCGCCACCCGACAGCATTGCGCCACCTTCTGGGAGCGGGTGGTGATGCCGCAGATCTGGATCCTGCTCGGCTTCCGGTATCATCCCCGAACGGTGAGCCGGGCCCGGCGGCCGCGCGACGTCATCGCCAACGGGCAGTTCATTCTCTTCCCCCGTACCGGCTACGAGGCGATCGGCACCCACGAAGCCGTCCGCGGCGAAGTGGCGGAGGATCTCGCACTGGCGCAGCAGGTGGTGCGAAGCGGCGGCCGGATGGTGATGGCACACGCGGAGCCGCTCATCACGACCCGCATGTACCACAGTTTCGGGCACCTGGTCGAGGGCTGGTCGAAGAACGTGTATCTGGGCGGGCGGCGAACTTTTCCGGACGAGCCCGTGCGCCGGGCCCTGGTGCCGGTCATGATCGGCGGAGTGATGCTGTTCTGGCTGGTGCCGCCGATGCTCGCGCTGGCCGGACTGGGGGGGTTGGTGCAGGTGGGCGGCTGGGTGTTCGGGGCGATCGCGCTTTCTGCGACGTTCTGGATGCTGGTCTCGTTGGGAATGGGCATCCCCCCGCTCTACGGCCTGGCTTATCCGCTCGGTGCGCTGGTGGGCCTCTACATCGTGCTCCGGTCGGCCAGCCGGGGCGCGCGTAAGGTGGAGTGGAAGGGTCGGGTGTATGACGTGCGGCCGGGGCTGCCCTGAGCGCTCATTGACGCTCGATCGAGAGCCGCTGAGCCGGGATCCCGCCGGAGATCAGGCGGCCCTGGGGATCGATCTGGAGACGAAACTCCACCGAGCCGAGATCGAGCGTCACCGAATCGGCGGCCACCCGGGTGACGGTGCCGACCACCGTGGCCCCGCCGCCCTGTGAGCGGCTCCCGCTCAGATTGAAGAAGGCCACCCGGGCCGAATCCTTCCCCAGCACCGCCGCCCGGCGGATCGCCTGCTCCAGCAGCCCGAACGACAGGTTGAGGTAGGGAACCGCGCCCTGCTGAGTGGGGAGAATGCGGGTATCGAGTCCATGGCCAGTCACATCGTCCACCGCGACGCTGTCGTTGCGGAAGATGATGCGAGTCGTCTGGGCGACGTGTGCCTTGACCCCGCCGGTGTCGGCGCCTTCGCGGACCGTGACCTCGATCAGGGCAATGGTCGCGTCTGGTGCTACGACCGCGCGATAGCTCTCCGATCCTTTCACGCCGCGGATGGCCAAAGTGCCGTGGAGCTCGGTGTCGGTACGGTCGAGCTCCTCCGTAGCGACGGTGTCCGCGCCGCGGCGGATCACGAACCGGCTCTTGGCACCGGTCTGGGCGGCTACCAACCCGGGCGCGGCCAGCAGGAGCAGCGCCAACAGCAGTGATGTAGGCATGGGACGAGCATCGTAGCGGTCCTCCGGGCCGCAGGCAAGTTCCCGGCACCGCCCGCGCGCGAATGGTGCCGAGCGATGGGCCGCGCAGCGCGAATGTGGGCTGTCCCTCCCCGGGAGCCCCGCTCGCGTGATCACGGCAGCCGCGCTGTCCTCCCTCCATCGCCTGGAAGATCTGCCCGAGCTGGTGTCGGCGCTGGGTCACGAGTCCGCCTGGGAGGAGCTGCCGGTTCCGGGCTGGCTCGATCTTGCGCCTGACGGACCGGTAACCCGCGCGGCGGTGGTGGGCCGAGTTGGAGAGTTCGCCTGGTTCGGCGTAGAGGCCGCCGATCCTGTCGCCGGCGCTCGGGCGGTCGCGCGGCGGCTGGTAGTGCGGGGTCGGGTCGGCGGGGTGCTCGCCTTAGGGCCGCTCGCCCGCTGTCTTGCTGTCGCGGTCGGTTTCGGCGACGCGCCCTGTGTGGAATGCGCGCTCGACCGGCCCGATCGCTTGAGCCTCACCCGACTCGATCGCATTCGATCCGCGTCGCCCGGCGGAGCGCTCGCCTTCGCGGCCCGCGCCGCCGATGCGCTCGGCGCCGAAGCGGTCGGCCGGCGGTTCTTCCGGCGCTTCCAAGCGGTACTCGAGAGCATGAGCGCGGCGCTGCCCCGCACGTGCCCGGCCCAGGAGCGGCATGGCTGGGCGCTGCTTCAGCTCACGCGAGTGCTCTTCCTCTACTTCATCCAGAGCAAGGGGTGGTTGGACGGCTGCTCCGACTTTCTGGCCCGCGAGGTGGACCGGTGTCTCGGTCGCGGCCGGCATCTGCAGCGCGACCTGCTGCGCCCGCTCTTCTTCGGCACGCTCAACCGCCCCGCCCTGGAGCGGAGCCGGGTCACCCGCGCGCTGGGGCGAATCCCGTTTCTGAACGGCGGCCTGTTCGAGCCCCACCCGCTCGAGCGCCGCTGGCCGGCCGATCTCCCCAACAGCGTGTGGCGGGAGGCGTTCGATTCGCTGTTCGAGCGCTTCGATTTCACGGCCGATGAAACCGGCCGCCCCGGTCTGGTCGCACCCGACATGTTGGGCCGCGTGTTCGAGGGCGTCATGGAGCCGGGCGCTCGGCGCCGGAGCGGCACGTTCTACACGCCGGCCGCTCTGGTGCGGCATCTGATCCGGGCCGGGCTGGTGGCGCTTCTGGCCGAGCGTCTGGGGTGTCCCGAGTCGCGGGCGGAGCGCTATCTCACCGAGCGCGCCGCACCGGCGCGGCGCGCGCTCCGCGACGTCACGGTGCTCGACCCCGCCGTGGGCTCCGGCGCGTTTCTCCTCGGCGGGCTCGAGCTCTTGAGCGAGATCACCGGAGGTGAGCGGCCGACTGCCGCCGCCCGGCGGCGGGTGCTGCGCCGACATCTGTTCGGCGTGGACTTGAACCCGGCGGCGGTACGGCTCACCGAGCTGAGGCTCTGGCTCGCGGTGATCGCGGAAGATCGGGCGGCCGAGCCGGAGGCAGTGGAGCCGCTCCCCAATCTGGACTGCCTGGTGCGCCAGGGAGACAGCCTGCTCGATCCGAGCGGCCACTGGCCCGGCGGGCACGGTTCAGCACGGGCCGACGCGGTCGCCCTGGCTCGGCTACGCCGGGCGCTGGTGGCCGCAGCCGGGGCCGACAAGCGGGTGCTCGCCCGAGACCTGCGGAGAGCGGAAGGGCGGGCGTTCGCGGACGGACTGAGCGCGGCCGAGGCGGCGCTGGACTCGGAGATTGCCGAGCGCCTGGCCGACGCCCGAGCCCCGACCCTGTTCGGCGATGCGCGCGGTCTCGACAGGACCCTGACGAAGGAGCTCCGGAGGCTCCGCGGGGCACGCCGCGATGTACGGACCGCGCGCCGGCGGTTCCGCCGCGACGGCGAGCTCCCCTGGTTTCACTACCAGAGCCAGTTTGCCGACGTGTTCGCCCGTGGCGGTTTCGATCTGGTGGTGGGAAATCCGCCCTGGGTTCGGGCAGAAGAGCTGCCAGCCCAGCGCCGCGAGGAGCTCGCCGCGCGCTATCGGTGGTGGCGAAGCGGCAACTCAACGGGCTTTGCTCATCGCCCCGACCTGGCGCTCGCTTTTTTCGAGCGGGCATGGGAGCTCACCCGGCCCGGCGGCGTGGTCGCGTTGCTGGTTCCGGCCAAGCTCGCGACCGCCGCTTACGGCGCGAGAGCGCGGCACGCGCTCGCCACACAGGGAACGATCCGCGCGGCCGCCGATCTCACGACGGCTCCCGAAGCTGCGTTCGACGCGACGGTGTACCCGATGGCGCTGGTCGTCGCCAAGGAGCCGCCACCGGACGGCCATCGGGTCCGGACCGTGCTCCCCCCACCAAAGAGCCCCCTCGCTCACGGAGTGCCGCAGTCCGAGCTGGTGGGCGGCCGCCCATGGCCGCTCGTCGCCGGCCCCGCGCTCGCCGCGCTCGAAAGCCTGGCCCACCATCCCCGCTTCGGCGACCGCGTCACCTGCCACCTCGGCGTGAAGACCGGGGCGAATCAATTGTTCCTGGATCCGCCCGATACAGTCGAGGCGGAGGTGGTCCGCTGGGCGGTTCGCGGGCGCGACCTGGCACCGTTCCATGCCGCGCGAGCGCGGCGGCTCCTCTGGCCTTGCGACGAGGCCGGACGTTCCTTGCCGCAGCTGCCGCCCGGCGCGCGGGCGCATCTCGCGCCCCACGTCGAGCGGCTGCGCGCGCGGGCGGATGACGCGGGCGGGCCGCCCTGGTCGTTGTTTCGGACTACGGCGGCCGCGGCGCCCTATCGGGTGGTCTGGGCCGACCTCGCGCGCCGATTGACCGCGGTTGCCCTCGCCGACCGCACCACGCGCGACCAGATCCCGCTCAACACCTGCTACCTCGTCACCTCGCCGGATGCGCCCACGGCGCTCCGACTCGCGGCCTGGCTCAACTCGACCTGGGTGCGGGCCGTCGCCCGACTCGCCGCGCCTCCAGCCGCGAGCGGCTTCGCGCGGTTCGGCGCACACGTTATCGGCGGACTGCCGCTGCCCGACGCGGTCCTCACCGACCCCGCCCTGGAAGAGCTGGCCGTCGCGGGCGCAATCGGGCGCGATATCCAGCCGGACCTCGATGCCATCACTGCCCGCCACCTCGGGCTTGCGCCGGCGGCGGCCGAGGCGCTCGCCCGCGTGGATCGACCCGCCGACCCTCGTCGCTGAGGCGCTGGTGGCCGTGCGCGAGCCGCTGCTCACGGCCCTCCACCCCGGACCGCCGGCACCGGTTGCACGGGTCGCCGGCGCACTGGCCGGGAGCCTGGGCCCGCTCGAGGCGAGCGATGACGCACCCGGCTGGCTCTGGCCCGAGCAGATCGGCTCGTTCCGCCGCGCGCTCGCGGCGGTCCGTTGCTACGGCGGTGCCCTGCTGGCCGACCCGGTCGGCACCGGCAAGACCTACGTCGCTCTCGCGGTAGCAGCGGCGGTCAACCGCCGGAGCCAGACGGCCTGCGTCGTTCCCGCTGCATTGGTGGACCAGTGGCGCGAGGTCGCGCAGCGGGTCGCCGTGCCGGCGCTGGTGTGGTCCCAGGAGCGAGTGAGCCGGGGAGCGTTGCCTGACGGGTGCGGCCGACTAGTCCTGGTCGATGAGAGCCACCACTTCCGCAATCCGGCCACCCACCGCTACGGCCATCTCGCGCGCTGGATGGTTGGCCGACAGGCTCTTCTGATAAGCGCCTCGCCGATGGTGAACCGGCTTCCGGACCTCCAGCACCAGCTCGTCCTTACGATCCGCGACGACGCGCTGGCGCGGCACGGGCTCCCATCCCTCGCCGCCCTGGTGCGGGGCGCCGAGGGACACCCAGCGCTCGGTCACGTCGTCGTGGTACGCGCCTCGGCGATGGCACGGCGACCCGCGGCACGCGAGCGAGTGGTTCCGCTCGACGACGGGACGCTCGCCCCATTGGCCGGGGCCCTTGGCGCACTGGACCGGCTTCGGCTGTCCACCAGCCGGCCGGTCGCGGCGCTGGTCCGCGCGGCGTTCTGGAGGGCCGCAGCCTCGAGTCCGGCCGCGCTGCTCGCCTCGCTCGATCGCTACCGCCGCCTGCTGCTTCATGCGCGCGACGCTGCCAGCGCCGGCCAGGTGCTCGACCGGCGAACGCTCCGCGCTCTCACTTGCGATCTGGACGATCAGCTTCTGCTCTGGGAGTTGCTCGGCGTCCCGGACACCGGCTCGGAGCTGGCGATCGAGGACCTGCCGGCGCTGGACGCAGTGCGGAACGAGGTCGGGGTGGCGGCTCGGCAGCCCGATGCCAAGCTCGTGCGGCTCGCCGAGTTGCTCGCCGACGGGCGGTGCACGCTGGTGTTCACCTCCGCGCGGGAGACGGTGCGCTATCTCCGCGACCGGCTGGACGGCGGACCGGTCGCCTGGTGTACGGGGGAGCGCGCGGGGGTGGGACGCCAGACGGCGTCACGGCGCACGGTGCTCGACTGGTTCCGCCCCGGGCCGGGTCCGGACCGAGCCAACGGCTCACTCAACGGCCTCGTTCCCCGGCTGCTGGTCGCGACGGACGTCGCGGCCGAGGGGCTCGATCTCCAGCGAGCGGAGCGGGTGATTCACTACGATCTGCCCTGGACGCCCGCTCGGCTGGAGCAGCGGGAGGGACGGGCCAGGCGGGCCGGGGCAACTCACGCCGAGATCGAGGCGGTTCAGTTCGAGCCGCCGCCCGTGGTCGAAGCCAGGCTCAGACAGCTCGCGTGCCTCGCAGGAAAACGCCGGCTGCCGGTCACCGTTGGGCTGGCCGACTCGAGCCGCGCACTCTGGCGCTGGCGGGTGGACCTGGCAGAGCGGTTTCGCGATTTAGCGCCGGCAAACGGAGTGGCGCTGGTTCGCGCCGAGCCTGAGGGCGTCCTCGCCGGATTCGCGCTCCACGCCTGGCCGGACGCGCCCGGAGCCGCACCGCTGGCAAGCTGGGTGGTGTGGTGGGATGCAGCTGGCGGCTGGACCGACGATCACCGGGTAGTCGGCGAGCGGCTCGGATCGGCGGCGGCGAGCGGCAGCGGCGACTACGGCGCTCCTCCGGCGGCACTCGTCGCCTCCGCCCTCGTCGGGCTCGCGCCGCTGGTCCGAGACC
>DASQPE010000092.1:0-8070 GCA_035644115.1 Gemmatimonadales bacterium | reverse complement strand
GCGATCGCGGACCGTCCGGGCTGCCGAGCCCATTACGCTCAAGCCCAAGCTGCAACACTTCCTGCGTGCGGTCGCCACGGAAACGCCCACCGGCATCGAGGCGCGGCTAACCGGCCCGCAGGGATCGGGAATTCTCACGTCCATGGTGCGCGCCAACGCGCTGCTGGTGATTCCGGAGGGCCAGTTCGAGACCCCGGCCGGGGCCGACGTTACCGCAATCCTGCTCGACGATCCGGTCCATCAACGCGAGCCCGGCTTTTGAGCGACATGGTCGCCACCTGGCCCTGAGAGCGCGTCGGATTTTCCCACTTGGTCCGTGACGTCACTCACCCAGCGATCGCGTAACGACACCGATACGGCCACAGTTTCTGTGACCGGCGACCTTTCGTCGCCCCCCCACCACACCGCTTATTGACCGCGAAGTAGTTCCGGTGATGTCAGCCGGGCTGGCCGGCTCGGCTTCGATGTTCCACCGGGGTATTAACACGCCCTCCCCCTCGGAAGAGAGCGCGGTTCGGGCCCAACACCACACCGGGGAGGTTGTCCTGCCGACGACTTCCGGAGAAGCGATGACGTCGCAACAATGACCAGCAGCCCAGGTCCTCGTCGCCAGACGCGCGAAACCCTTCGGCGGATCACGCGCTGGGTCGTCGCGCTGGCGCTGGTCGCCGGTCTCGTCCACCAGGTGGATCTGGGCGAGGCTGCTCGCCATCTGATCCACGCCGATCGCACCGGCGTGGCACTCGCTTTGTTGATGTTGGGCCTCAGCCGGTTCGTGAAGGCCGCCCGGTCGTACCCGCTGATGCGAATCCAGACATCCGAGCTTCCATTCTGGGTTTGCCTGCGATCGTATCTGGCGTCGGGCTCCGCCGCCTACCTGCTGCCGACCGGGTTCGGCAGCGACGTGCTGCGGGCCGTCGCGCTCGGTCGGGGGCGCGGGCTGGTGCCTGAGGTCACCGCCGCGATCGCGATGGAGCGCATGCTGAGCGGGGTGGCGCTGGTGACGGCGAATCTGCTCGCCGCGCTCTACGCCCTGCAAGGCCGGCAGCCCGGACGCTTCGCGCTGGGGTCGCTCGCGCTCGCGGCCGGGGGGCTGATCGCGATGCTGCTTCCCCTGAACGAGCGGGTCAGGGCCTTGATCCGCCGCAGCTGGATCAACCGCAGGCTGTCGCGATACGCCGACTCACGATGGATGCGGACGATCGCCCGCTTCTGGAACGCGTATTACGCGTACCGGCACCAGCCGGGGGTGCTGGTTCTGGTGTTGGTGCTGTCGCTGGCGGAGACGGTGCTGGTGGTGTTCAGCATGGGGTTCCTCGCGACGGCGACCCACACCGGCATCACCACAGCGATGCTGCTGGTGGTGGTGCCGCTCACTCTCGTGCTACACCGCCTGCCGATCACCTACTGGGGCATCGGGGTCGCGGATGGCGGGTTCGCCTTTCTGCTCAAGGCACTGTACTTCGTGCCGCCGACTCACGCATTGACCGTAGCCGCGGCGTTCCGGGTGATCGAGCTCGTCGCCAACATCCCCGGGGCGTTGCTGTGGCGGGATCTCGCAGGCGCCGGCCAGCGACCGACCCCAGCAGCGCCGAGCGAGGCGAGTCGGGAGGCGCGACTTCCGGTGGGGGTGGGCGGGTAGCCCCCCGTGTCCGTTACGGTTGACGGGAGGACTTCGGCCGACTAGAGTTCGCCGCTGTTAGAAGGGGAGTAGCTCATCCGCCCAATGGCGGACGCCGGGATCGTCAAGACTGTCCGCACAGCGGGCACGGTCCGGCGGGAAGCGAGGCCAAGCGGCCCCCGCGCTCAGAGCGAGACCTTCGTCCACGCTGCCCCACGGGGAGCGGACGAAGGTCTCGCTCGCTTTTTGGGGGGTAGTCCGATCGGTGAAGGAGCCGACGATGAACAACGTAAAGACATTCGTACTGATGGCCGGTCTGATGGGACTGTTCCTGCTCGCCGGCCAGCTGCTGGGAGGGTCGCAGGGCCTGGTGATCGCCCTGGTCTTCGGCAGCCTCTTCAACTTCGTGATGTACTACTTCTCCGACAAGCTGGTCCTGCGGATGTACGGCGCGCAGATCGTCGGACCGGAGCAGGCGCCCGAGCTGTATGCGATGGTCGATCGGCTGCGTCAGCGCGCGGGGCTTCCGATGCCGGTCATCGCGGTAGCGCCGCATGAGCAGCCCAACGCGTTCGCCACCGGGCGAAATCCGGAGCACGCCGTGGTCGCGGTCACCACGGGCATCCTCAAGTATGTGCCGCCGGAAGAGCTCGAGGGGGTGCTCGCGCACGAGCTGGCGCACGTGAAGAACCGGGACATGTTGATCTCGACCGTAGCCGCCGGCATTGCCGGCGCGATCTCGAACCTGCCCTATCTGCTCCTGTTCGGCGGCGGACGCGATGACGACAACGCCCATCCTGCCGCGCGGCTCGCGCTCATGCTGCTCGGCCCCATCGGCGCCATGCTCATCCAGTTCGCCATCTCGCGCCAGCGCGAGTTCGAGGCCGACCGGGTGGGCGCGGAGATCCTGGGCCGCCCGATGCCGCTGGCCAATGCACTCCGCCGGCTCGACGCGCTGGCGCAACGGATTCCGATGGACGTCGCCCCGGCCGTCGCCCCGCTGGCCCAAGTGAACCCCTTGGCGGCCCGCGGCGGCGGCATGCTCAAACTCTTCAGCACCCATCCGCCGACCGAGGAGCGGGTCGCCCGCCTGGAAGCAATGGTCCCGGGGCGCTGATTGGGCCATCACGCGCCCGCCGTCTGGCTGGGCTTCGCCGCCCTGGTCGCGCTGCTCCTGGCCGTCGACCTGGGCGTGCTCAACCGGCGGGCGCACGTCCTCAGGTTCAAGGAGGCGCTGAGCTGGAGTCTGGGGCTCATTGGGTTCGCGCTGGCGTTCGGGCTGTTCGTGCTATGGCGCGAAGGTGGTCGGGCGGCGCTGGAGTACTACACCGGGTATCTCGTCGAGCTCTCGCTCAGCGTCGACAATCTCTTCGTCTTCATCCTGATCTTCGAGTATTTCGGGGTGCCGGCGGCGGCTCAGCCGAAGGTCCTGAAGTGGGGGATCTTCGGCGCCATCGGCATGCGCCTCGCGATGATCGCCCTGGGCGCCCTGCTGCTGCAGCGCTGGGAGTGGATCACCTGGGTCTTCGGCGCCATCCTGGTGATCACCGGGATCCGCATGTGGGTGCAGAAGCAGCAGCGGATGGAGCTGGAGCGCAACCCGGTCGTCCGTCTGGCCCGGCGCCTGCTCCCCCTCTCCACCAGCTACGACCAGTCTGCCTTCGTCACCCGAGCAGTGGACGGTCGCAGGCTCGCGACTCCGCTCTTGCTGGTGCTGCTGGTGGTCGAATGGTCGGATCTGGTCTTCGCCATCGACAGCATTCCCGCGGTATTCGCGGTCACCCGGGACCCGTTTCTCGTGTTCAGCTCCAACGTGTTCGCGATCCTGGGGCTGCGGGCGCTGTTCTTCGTGCTGGCGGGGATGATCGACAAGTTCGTGTATCTCCGACCCGGGGTTGCGCTCATCCTGGTGTTCGTCGGGCTCAAGATGGCGCTGAACCACTGGGTGCACCTGTCCACCGGGCTCTCCCTCGGCGTCGTGGTGGGCACGCTAGCCGGGGCGGTCGTCCTGTCGATCCGCCGGGGGGCTCGCAAGCAGCGGCTCGCGGCCTGAGGACTACTCCTCCTTCCAGACGTCGATCCCGCCGGCCATGGATCCCACGTCGAGGGTGGCCACGGTCGCGAGGGCCCGCAGATCGATCATCTCCACGGTTCCAGGCTGCGAGCCGATACCCTCGACCGATACGAACGCGTAGCGGTTGTCGGGCGACACCGCGACACCGTGCACCACCTTCCGCTTGGTGGGTAGCCGCTTGAGCTCCCGTCCGCTCGCGAGCTCGAACACCGACACCGATTGGCCCCGCTTGTTGGTCGCGATGAGCAGCTTGCCGTCGTGGGTGACCGCGAGATTGTAGACGCCCTCGCCGGCGGGCCACCGCCGTGTGATGCTCCAGGTCGCCGCGTCCACCTCCATGATCTCGCTCGCCTTGTTGCACGCGACGTAGATCCTGCTTCCGTCGGCGGAGGGCTGGGCCCAGGTGGGTGAGCAGGAGACATCGCCGGGCTTGGGCGGCTCCAATCCGTGACCGCCCATGTCATGCGAGGTGTGACTCACCGCGCCGGCGGTCGTCACGATGGGCCCGTCCATGCCGCGCTCCTGCCCCTTCCGCAGAAAGAAGTGCCGGGAGACCGCGAGCTTCCGGGTATCGATCTCCACCAGCATGTCGTCCATCATGCAGGCGGAGTAGTGCTTCGTGCCCTGGGGATTCAGGCGCGACCCGTGCGGCATGGTACAGGTCGGGATTCGGGCCACCTCGACCATCTGGTCGGTGGCGACCACCGACACCGACGACGGCACCATCTCACCGTAGAGATTGAAGTTCACCACGTACGCCAGGTAGCCGTCGGGCGACACCTGAAGCGTCGCGGGGAAGAACCCCAGCTCGACTCTCCCTTCCGGCTTGTCGTCCGCCGTGCCGTATTTCCAGAGCGACCCGTACGGCGTGCCGTGCCCGGTGGAGACGAAGAACGATTTGCCGTCCGGCGCCACCGCGAGGCCGTGCGGGCCGGCCCGCTCGGTGGGAATCAGTCCGATCCGGAACCCGCGCTCCACCGACGCGCCGGTCGGGCCGAAGCGGACCAGCTGGATCCGGTCCACCCCTTCGGAAGCCACGAACACGAAGTAGTTCCGCTCCGGCGGCCCCGAGAGCGCACCGGCCAGAGCCAAGAGCAGGAAGGCGACGCTCATGGCACGAGTGGCTGGCCCTCGCCGCGTCGCGGCTCGATCCGCACGACGAAGAGCCCATTGTTGAAGTCGTTGACGTAGGCGAGCCCGTTCTTCACCACCACGCCCCAGGTCATGGCAGCGTTGGGAATGAAGCCGTCCTGGTCGATGGGGTTCACGTGGGCAATCTCCCGGTTCTGGGCCCGCAGGTCGCCCCGCAGCTCGCCCGAAATGTCGAATGCCCGGAACCCGGCGTTGTACGCGCCCATGTAGAGCGTGTCGCCGGCGACCCACACGTTGTGCACGCCGCCATACTCGGGCTCGTACCAGGCGACTTCCCTGGGGTGCTCGATATTGCTCACGTCCACCACGTGGAGGCGGCCGTAGGCCCGGGCCGGGCGGTGCTCGTCCACCAGGGCGTCGAGCCCGAACACCTCGTCGGCCACGAAGACATATCGACCGTGGCGCCAGGCCGTGTGGGTCCCACGAATGAACCCGGGTCCGCTGGTCTCGCTTACCTCCCGATAGAGCTTGTCCAGATCGTACTTGAACTGGGACACGAGCTGCGGGCTGGATGGGCTGCCGCCCTTGATCCCGTTGCCGATGTCGAGGATCACCAGCCCATCGTCCCAGTAGCTCGCGTAGAGCAGGCCGTCTTGCACGTCGACGTCGTGGAGCGTCCGGCCAGGATCGGCCCGGGCCGTCTTCCAGCGCGCCACTTCCTTCGGGTGCGCGGGATCGTTGATGTCGAGGATGTGGAGCGCGCCGGTGCCGTCGTTGGTCAGATAAACGTGAGTCCCGTACTTCGGCTGGGTGAACACGAAGGCCGAGTGAACTCCCGCGGTGACGCCGTCGGTGAACTCGGACACGACCTTCGGGTGGAGCGGATCGTCCAGGGTGCAGATCACGAGCCCGTTCTTCCGGTCGGCGGCCCCCTCGCGGGTGAATACCAGGACCTTCCCCTCTTTGTCGGTCATGATGTCGTTGACCAGCCGTGTGTTCGCCTGCACCGAGTCCACGATGACCGGGTTCGCGGGATCGCTGATGTCCATCGTATAAAAGCGGTCGCCGCCCAGGTGGGTGCCGAGATAGAGCACCTTGCCGTTGGGATGGACCCAGACTTCGGACGTCGGGAACGCCTTCCGTACCGCTTTGCCTACGATGGTGGCGGGGCGCCGCACTTCGCGCAGTCCGACCGTGACGGCCGTGACCGCCGAGCGGTTGCCGAGCGTCGCGGTGACGGTGTAGGTGCCGGGCTCGTAGGCGACGAAGGCGCCATCGGGATCGATCTCGCCCTGCCCCGGGCTCAAGGACCAGGTGGGTGACAGGCCTGGGATGGTCTTGCCGCCCGCGTCGCGGGCCACCGCCGCGAACCTGACCACGTCCCCCTGACGCACCCTGGGCGCGGCAGGCTCGATCGTGAGCGCTGCCGGGCCGGTGGCCCGCACGGCGACTGGGGCGCTGGCGCGGACGCCTCCCGCCGTCGCCGTGACCGTGGCCTTGCCGGCCGCTCGAGCCTCGAGCATGCCGTCTCGATTCACCCGCGCCACCGCAGGGGCCGAGCTGGTCCATGCGACGGCGTCGTCGCGCAAGTCTCCGCTGGCCGTGAGCACCTGGGCACCCAGCTGGAATCGCTGGCCGGGAACCAGCAGCTCCGGATGCGCGCCGATCTCGATCCGGGTGGCGGGCCCCGGCAGCATGCGAACGGTCACCTCCTCGATGACCGGCTTGGACCCCGGTACGATGGCGGATACGACCACCTGCATGGTGCCGCGCGCGCCAGCCCGGAAGAGACCGTCGGCCTCGACCGACGCTCCTTGAAGGCCCTTCTTCTGGAACGTGATCGTGGCGTCCGGGACGGGGGTTCCGTTCGCGTCGAGCGCCTGGGCGGTCAGGCGAAGCGAATCGCCGGCCACGACCTCGGGGTGCGCGGGGGAGACAACCAGCCGCGCGACCGAGGCCTGCTGCGACGCAAGTGGACCGGCGACGGCGAGCACTCCCGCCGCGACCAGCGCCAGGATCTTCATATCGGTAGGTCCTTGAGTGGGTAGTTCGACCGGCATCAGCCGTGCTCCCCAAGGTGCCGCGCCGCACGCGCGATGTCAAAGCGCGCTGCGACCCCTTCCGCCACCGCCCGGCCTCCGCCACCCTTCTCCGACTCATGCGGACCACTCGCTTGCTCGATCGCCTCGGCCTCCATCGCCCCGAGCTTCGTGCCTGGGCCATGTACGACTGGGCGATGTCGGCCATGCAGGTGGGGATCATGACAGCCATCTTCCCCATCTACTACGTCAAGGTCGCCGGCGCGCACCTTGCCGGGAGCGCGGCGACGCAGGCGCTGGCGAGCGCCAACACCGTCGCACTGGTGGTCGTCGCCCTGCTCTCGCCGCTGCTCGGCGCCGCCGCCGATTACGCCGCGGCGAAAAAGCGGTTCCTCGCCGGCTTCATGGCGCTCGGGCTCGCCGCCATCGGCGGGATGTTCTTCGTCCATACCGGCGACCTCACCCTCGCTTCGGTCCTGTTCGTTCTCGCCATGATCGGCGCCACCGGCAGCTTCGTGTTCTACGAGGCGCTATTGCCCCACATCGCATCACCCGAAGAAGTGGATCGGGTCTCCACGGCGGGATACGCGCTGGGGTACGTCGGCGGCGGGGTGTTGCTCGCGTTCAACCTGGCCTGGATCCAGAAACCGGCCTGGTTCGGATTGCCGGCCGGACCGGGCCTGTCCGAGGCAGCGGCCACGCTTCCGGTGCGGCTGGCGTTCGTCTCGATCGCGGCCTGGTGGGCGCTCTTTTCGATCCCGCTCTTCCGCCGGGTGCCGGAGCCGCCACGCCGGCTCGAGACCGACGAACGCCGGGGCGAGAACCCGGTATGGATGGCGTTCACGCGCATGGGCGAAACTTTCCGCGAGCTGCGGGGCTTCCGGCAGGCGTTCGTCTTTTTGCTTGCGTTCCTGATCTACAACGACGGGATCCAGACCATCATCAAGATGGCGACCGCGTACGGCACCGAGCTCGACATCGGGCAGGGTGCACTGATCGCGGCGATCCTGCTGGTGCAGTTCGTGGGGATCCCGTTCTCCTTCCTGTTCGGCTCGCTGGCCGGCCGGATCGGCGCCAAACGGGCCGTGTTTCTCGGCCTGGCGGCCTACACCGTCATCAGCGTGCTAGGCTACTTCATGCGCACGGCGGCGCACTTCTTCGTGCTCGCGATCCTGGTCGGCATGGTGCAAGGCGGCACCCAGGCGTTGAGCCGGTCGCTCTTCGCGACCATGACGCCGCCTCAC
>DASQPE010000091.1:0-8872 GCA_035644115.1 Gemmatimonadales bacterium | reverse complement strand
CCGCGTCCGACAGGCCGGAGACTCCGATGATCCCGCACATGAATGGGCCTCTCCTAGCGATCCTGCTCCGTATGGGCCATGCGCCGCGGGATCGCATCGTAATAGATGCGCCGGAGCGCGATTGTGTCCCACGCCAACCGCTGCCCGGCGGCGCGCAGTTCCAGGCGACCGCCGGCCGCGCCGACCAGGCCCGCCCGTACGGCCGGGACCCCATGTTCCGCCGCCAGCGCCATCAGTCCGGCCAGCGCGCCGGGGGCGCACGACACCACGGCCCGGGCGCCGTCCTCACCGTAGAGGACTCCGTCCAGCGGCACTCCCGTAGCATAGTCACTCAGATCCACGGCGGCGCCGAGACTGCCAGGAGCGTAGGGGCCGCCGATGGCGGCTTCCGCCAGCGCGACGGCGAGCCCACCGTCGGCGCAGTCGTGGGCGGAGCGCAGCAGTCCGGCGCGGGCGCCGGCGACCAGCAGCAGCTGGAGCTTCCGCTCCGCCGCGAGATCGATCCGAGCGGGCTGGCCACCCACGAAGCCGTGAAGCTCGGCCCAATAAGCTGAGCCGCCCAACGCGCCCCGGGTGGCGCCGAGAATCACGATCGCGTCACCCGGCTCGGAGAAATGACTGGGCACCCGGGCACTCACGGGATCGAGCAGGCCAACCATGCCGATGACCGGCGTGGGATCGATCGCGCCGCTGGGGCTTTCGTTGTAGAAGGACACGTTCCCGCCGGTAACCGGCGCATCGAACGCGCGGCAGGCGTCCGCGATGCCGCGACAGGCCTCGCGAAACTGGAAGAAGACCTCGGGCTTTTCCGGGTTGCCGAAGTTCAGGCAGTCGGTGATGCCGAGGGGAAGGGCGCCGGTGCAGGCAACGTTGCGCGCCGCCTCCGCCACCGCGGCCTTGCCCCCCTCATACGGATCGAGCGCCACCAGTCTCGCATTGCAGTCCACGGTGACGGCGAGCCCGTAACCGGTTCCGGGGACATGGAGCACGCCGGCGTCGCCGCCGGGGGCCAGCACAGTGCCGGACTGCACGGTGCAGTCGTATTGCTCGTAGACCCATCGCTTGCTCGCGATGGTGGGGCTGTCGAGCAGGCACTCGAGGGCCCCCTCGGGGTCGTGCAGGCGGGCAGGCGGGCGGGCGGCGCGCCGGGCGCTGGCATCCTCGGCCTCGCGTGCCTCCGGGTGATAGATCGGGCAGTCATCCACCAGCGGCTGCCCGGGAATCGCCGCGACCACGCTGCCGTGATGCCGAACCCGGAAGAGGCCGTCGTCGGTGACCCGGCCGATCGGAGTGGCGGTGAGCTCCCACTTGGCGCACACGGCCTGGATCTCGGGAATCCGGCGCGGCTCGGCTACCACCAGCATGCGTTCCTGCGATTCCGACAGCAGGATCTCGTATGGCGTCATCCCTTCTTCCCGGCAGGGCACCAGCCCGGTGTCGATCTCGACGCCCACACCGCCGCGGGCGGCCATCTCGGCCGACGAGCTGGTCAGTCCGGCCGCGCCCATGTCCTGCACCGCGACGGTCAGGTCGGAGGTAATGAGCTCCAGGGTCGCCTCGAGCAGGAGCTTTTCGGTGAACGGATCGCCCACCTGCACCTGTGGCCGGCGAGCCTCGCTCTTCTCCGACAGCTCCTCCGATGCGAAGCTCGCTCCGTGGATACCGTCCCGACCGGTGCGGGACCCGACCACCAGCAGCACGTTGCCCACGCCGTGGGCCCGAGCCCGGATCAGATCGTCCTCCCGCAGGAGGCCTACGCACATCGCATTGACCAGCGGGTTGCCGGTGTAGCCGGGCGCGAAGCCCACCTCGCCGCCGAGGGTCGGGACGCCGACGCAGTTGCCGTAGTCGCCCACGCCGCGGACCACCCCGCCGAACAGGTAGCGGTTGCGGGGGAGATCGAGCGGTCCGAACCGCAGGCTGTTCAGCACGGCGACCGGGCGGGCGCCCATGGTGAACACATCGCGCAGGATCCCGCCGACTCCGGTCGCCGCGCCCTGATAGGGCTCGACGGCCGACGGGTGATTGTGCGACTCGACCTTGAACGCGACGGCCCACCCGTCCGGCAGTCGCAGCACGCCGGCGTTTTCTCCGGGGCCCTGCACCACCTGCGGGCCGCTGGTCGGGAAGGTCTTGAGGATGGACTTCGAGTGCTTGTAGGAGCAGTGCTCCGACCAGAGCGCCGAGAAGATGCCCAGCTCGGTCAAGGTCGGGATGCGACCGAGCAGCGCGACGATGCGGGCGTACTCCAGATCGTTGAGGTTGTGCTCGCGGATCAATTCAGGCGTGATCGGCCGCTCGCCGGGGAACGGTTCTGCCGCCGCGGGGGCGCGGCCCCGGGGCGCGTTGGAGACCCGCGGCTCAGCCACGCTTGCCCTTTCGCCGGTCGCCGCCGAGGGTCACCAGCACGTCGTTCACGATCCGCCCCAAGAGACCGGTATGATCTTCGTGAGCGCGGATCGACTCGAGCTCACCGGCATCCAACCAGATGCCCCCGCACTCGCGACAGTGCTCGATCTGCACGCCGTGGAACTCCTGGCTCTCGAGGTCGTGCCCGTCTTTGGGGCACTTCATGTAATGCGAGCGCCGCTCGGCGGCCACGCGCGCCGCGTCGGCCAGCTCACGCTGCTTCTTGAGCAGCTCCTGGTCGAGCAGGGTGAAGTACTCCTCTTCGTTCTTACTGGGCTTCTCGAGGCTCATGGGCTCCTCTTGGCTGAATCGCCTGGCGGGGTGTAGCGGGGCGCCCGGTCGGCTGGAGACGACGAGACGCCGTCGTAACGGTGTTCCTTGCCGCGCGCGATCGCGTCGATAACCTGCCCGCCCTGGAGAATGACCACGTCGTAGGTGCCACAGGCACGCAGGCAACCGTTCTGGTAGAAGAGGTAGGCATAGTCGCCGGTGGTTCGTTTGGTCACCGGCTCGCCCCACGCCGTGCGAACCTCCGCCTCGCTCATGCCGGGCCGGATGGTCCTCACGTCCTGCGCGTGGGCCGCGGGCGCCACGGCGAGCGTCACGACGGTCAACATCGAGGCGAGTCGCATCAGCGCCTCCCGGCCAGCGGCTGCCACGCAGCCATCGAGCTGAAGAACCCGCTGCCATCCCGGGTTCCCTGCAACTGATCGATTGCGTTCTCGGGATGCGGCATCAGGCCCACGACGTTGCCGGCAGGGTTGCAGATCCCGGCGATGTCCCGGTCCGAGCCGTTGGGATTGGCCTCGATACCCGGGCCCGCGAGGAGATAGCGGACCATGACGCAGTCTTCCGCCTCGATCCGGTCGAGAGTCGTGGGATCGGCCACGAAGCGCCCGTCGCCGTGGGCCACCGGAATCCGGATCCGGTCGCCCCGGCTGAAGGCGCTGGTGAAGACCGTGCTGGTGCGCTCGACCAGGAGATCGACCGGCTTGGCCACGAACGAGAGCCGAGCGTTGCGGACCAGTGCACCCGGCAACAGGCCGGCCTCGCACAGAATCTGAAAGCCGTTGCAGATGCCGATCACGGCGCCGCCGTCGGCGGCGTGCCGCTGGATGGCCTGCATGACCGGGCTGAAGCGGGCGATCGCGCCGGAGCGCAGGTAGTCGCCGTAGCTGAAGCCACCCGGCAGGACGACGATGTCGGCGCCCTCGAGAGCGGTGTCGCGGTGCCAGACGAAATAGGCTTCGCTCCCGACCCGCTCCGCGGCGCGGAGGGCGTCGAGGTCTCGATTACTGCCGGGAAACCGGACAATGGCGACCCGCTGCATCAGTCCTCCACTTCCACCGTGAAGTCCTCGGTGACGGGGTTGGCGAGGAGGCGGTCGCACATCTGCCGGGCCCGAGCCTCGGCCTCGTCGCGGGATGCCGCCGCGACGTCGAGCTCGATGGCCCGTCCAATCCGGACGCCTCCCGCTCCCGCGAACCCGAGCGCGCCTAGCGCGTGCTCGACCGCCCGACCCTGCGGGTCGAGCAGCCCCGCTCGCGGCATGACCCGGACGTGGACCCGAAAGCTCATGGGGTGGGCCCCTGCCGGCTGCGGTCGCTCCAGGGCCGGCGGCGTTCGCGGCCGGGTTCGGGCTCTTCCGGGGCGCCGGTGACGACCGGCTCCGGGGCCGGCAGCTCCGCCTCGCCGCGCTCCATCAAGCCCAGCACCACCGCGCGGCCGACGCCGTAGACCATGTAGACCAGTCCCAGCGGAAAGAGCGAGTGCTCGGGCGCGAGGAGTCCACCCAGAAGAATGCCGAGGTGCACCACCAGCCCGAAGATCCCTCGTGCGCTCTTGAGCCCGATGGCGGGGAAGCGCGGGTACTTGACGTTGCTCACCATCAGCACCGCCAGGAGCAGGATCAGAACCACGAGCCCCTGGTGCTGCAGATCGAGGTAGGCGAGGGAAGCGCGGTACCAGGCCGTCTGGCTGAACGGATAGTAGACTGCCAGGGTGCACGCCGCGGCGGGCGACGGCATGCCGGTAAACCAGCCCGGCGTCGGTTTGGTGTCGGCGAGAACGTTGTAGCGGGCGAGCCGGAGCGCGACCGCGACGACGTAGATGTAGCACAGGACCCAGGCGAACCGGCCCCCGGAGGCGAAATCCAGGAAGTACATGAGCAGGGCGGGCGCGACGCCGAAGGAGATCACGTCCACCAGCGAATCGAGCTCCGCGCCGAAGCGGCTGTTGGTCTTCGACAGCCGCGCGACCCGGCCGTCCACCACATCGAGGATCGCCGCGAACACGATGAACCAGCCGGCCCAGCGGAAGTTGCCGTTGAAGGCGGAAACGATCGACCAGAAGCCGAAGAAGAGATTGCCGAGAGTGAAGGCGCTCGGCATCACGACCACGACTCGCCGCATGTCGGGCCGGCGAAGATGGGGACGGCGGGGCATCAGCTCCATCGGGCCACCAGGGTAAGGCCCACGCGGGTCTTGTCGCCCTCGCGAACGAGGACGTGCGCCCCACGGGGCAGGAAGAGATCGACGCGCGAGCCGAACCGGATCATGCCCAACCGGGCGCCCTGCTGCACCGCCGTCCCGACCTCATGGTCGGTGACGATGCGGCGCGCGATCAGACCGGCGATCTGACGGACCAGCACTTTGCCGCGCGGCGTGTCGAGCCCCACGGACGACTGCTCGTTGTCCAGGCTCGCCTTTTCGTCCGCGGCGTGCAGGAACCGCCCCGCGTTGTAGTTCCGGTATGCGACCGTCCCGTCGGTGGGATAGCGGTTGACGTGGCAGTCGAAGACGTTCATGAAAATCGAGACCCGGGTCGCGGTTCCGCCGAAGAACGCCGGCTCGTCCACCTCGCTGACACCGACCACTCGGCCATCGGCCGGCGCGAGGACCAGGTCTTCGCCGCGGGGTCCGGCTCGCTCGGGATCACGAAAGAACGCCACGACCCACACGGCTATCGGCAGCGCGACCGCGACGGCCAGCCACCACCCCCGCAGCGCCAGCAACGCCACCACCGCCCAGGCCACCGCGATGAACCACCGTCCCTCGGGGGCGACCCGGATCACCGGACCTCCAGATCGTGTCCGGTGAGTCGCCGGAAAGCTTCGAGGTAACGCAGGCTGGTGGCCTCGACCACGTCCGGAGGCAGCGGGGGCGGCGGCGCTTCCCCGTTCCACCCGCGGGCAGCCTTTACCGAGGCAAGATAGTCTCTGAGCGGCTGCTTATCGAAGCTCGGCTGCGGGCCTCCCGGCTGATAGCGGTCAGCCGGCCAGAACCGAGAACTGTCCGGGGTCAACACCTCGTCGATCAGTCGAAGAGTGCCCGCCGGATCGAACCCGAACTCGAACTTGGTGTCGGCAATGATGATGCCCTGGGCCGCCGCATGGTCACGCCCCGCCTCATACACCGCGAAACTCGCGGCGCGAAGCCGGGTGGCGACATCGGAGCCGACGGCTTGGGCGACGGCGGAGAAGGTGACGTTCTCGTCGTGCCCGGTTTCCGCTTTGGTCGCCGGCGAGAAGATCGGTTCCGGCAACCGGTCGCTCTCGACCAGCCCCGCCGTGAGCGGCTCGCCCGCCAGCGTCCCGCGGTCGCGATATTCGCCCCAAGCCGAGCCCGAGATGTAGCCGCGTATCACGCACTCGAACGGCACCGGTTCGGTTCGGCGGACCAGCATCGCGCGGCCCCACATCTCGTCCCGGTACGCGGAAAGCCGCGGGATCCGCGCGATGATCTGGTCGGCGTCGGCCGTGATGTAGTGCGACGGGATCACGGCGGCGAGCCGCTCGAACCAGAAGGCGCTGACCTGGGTCAGCACGGCGCCCTTGTGCGGAATGGCTTCGGCCATGACGACGTCGAACGCGCTCACCCGATCGCTCGCGACCAGGAGGAGGTGTTCCCGGTCTACCTCGTACACCTCGCGGACCTTGCCGCGACGCAACAGGGCCAGCGGCAGCTTGCTCTGAGCCAGCGTTTTCGTCACACCCGCACCTCCGCAGTCTCGGCGTCGGCGGCCAGGGGATGGGCGCGGACCAACACCGGTTCGAGATAGTCGCCGAGGAACTCCTCGACCTGAGCCGCGGAGCGGCCGGTGTAGAGCGCCGGGTCGAGCTCGGCCTGGAGGGCGGCCGTTGACACGCCCCGGAAGCAGGGATCGGCAGCCAGACGCTCCAGCAGATCGTTGGCCCCGCCGCGACCCACGGCTTCCGCCACGGCGAGGCTATGCTGGCGGATGGCCTCGTGCAGCGTCTGCCGGTCGCCGCCCGCGGCCACACCGCGCATGAGCCAGCGCTCGGTCGCCATGAAGGGCATCTGCGCCGCCACGTGGGCGGCGATCACCGGCTCGCGCACCTCGAGCCCGGCCGCGATGTTGGTGGCCAGAATGAGAATCGCGTCGGTGGCGAGGAAGGCCTCCGGCAGCGTGAGCCGGCGATTGGCGCTGTCGTCCAGGGTCCGCTCGAGCCATTGATTGGCCGCGGTATGCGCGCCGTTTGCCTGGAGCGACAGGACGAACCGCGCGAGCCCGGCGATCCGTTCGGCCCGCATCGGGTTGCGCTTGTAGGCCATCGCGCTGGATCCGACCTGCTCCGGCTCGAACGGCTCGAGCAGCTCGCCCTCGTGCTGCAGGAGCCGCAGGTCGCCCGCCATCTTGGCCGCGGACTGGGCTACCCCGCTCAACCCATCGAGCAGGACGCTGTCGGCTTTGCGGGGGTAGGTCTGGCCGGTCACCGCGAAGGCCTCGGCGAATCCCATGCGGGTGGTCACCAGGCGATCCAGCTCCCGCACTTTGGCGTGGTCACCGCCGAACAGCTCCAGGAACGAGGCCTGCGTGCCGGTAGTCCCCTTGCAGCCGCGGAACCGCAAGGTCTCGATCCGGTGGCATATCTCCTCCACGTCGGCCGCGAAGTCCTGCATCCAGAGGGTCGCGCGCTTGCCGACGGTGGTGAGCTGGGCCGGCTGGAAATGGGTGTACGCCAGGCAGGGGAGGGCCGCGTTGCGGCGGGCGAACGTCGCCAGCGCGGCCAGTACCGCCAGCAGCCGCCCCAGCAGGAGGCGCAACCCTTCTCGCATGATGATGAGGTCGGCGTTGTCGGTGACGAACGCGCTGGTGGCGCCGAGATGGATGTACGGGCGCGCCGCCGGGGCCTGTTCGCCGAGCGCGTGGATGTGAGCCATCACGTCGTGGCGGAACCTGCGCTCGTAACGAGCGGCGGCGGCAAGATCGGCGTCGTCCAGGTGAGCCCGCATCTCCGCCAGTGCCTGCTCGGGGATCGGCAGGCCCAGCTCGCGCTGGCTTTCGGCCAGCGCGAGCCAGAGCCGCCGCCACAGACCGATGCGCCGCGGCTCGCCCCACAGGGTCTGCATCGCGGGCGATGCGTAGCGGGTGCCGAGCGGAGAGCGGTAGCCTTCGTCGGTCATCGGAACACCAGGTCGGTAAAGTTGATCTGGCCGCCGCGCTCGAAATAGACCCGCTGGACGCCGGAGCGGCTCTGCAGCAGGTCGCTCACTTGGGATGCGGTGCGCACCGGAGTCCGGTTGATGGCCAGGATGACGTCGCCTTCCTGCAACCCCGTCGCCTGGCTCACCTGCGGCGAGATCCGGAAGATCAGCGCGCCGCGCTCGCTCCTGACGCCGCGTTCAGCCTGTACGGCCGGCGTCACGTCGACCAGCTGTAGATCCCGGAGCACCGTCACTTTTTCCGCGGTGACGGTGGGCAGGTCACCGGTGACCAGGCGACGCCCACTGGTCCGGCCTCCCTGCCGTACCGTCAGCTCGACCGGGTCTCCGACCTTGAGATCGAGCTTGACCGCCTCCCAATCCAGAAAGTTGCGAATGCGACGCCCGTTGGCTTCCACCAGCACGTCGCCGGTCCGCAATCCCGCACGCTCGGCTGGTCCGCCGGGCGCGACGCTCGCGATGGTGACGCCGCCGGAGTTGCGCCAGCTGCGCATGCCCGACGGCCCCTCCACGTCGAGCCCGGTCCAGGCCCGGCGCACCGAGCCGGTGCGGATGATCGCGTCGGCGACCGCCAAGGCACGCTCGATCGGAATCGCGAAACCCAGACCGATCGAGCCGCCGCTGCTGGAGAAGATCGAGGAGTTCACCCCCACGACCTCCCCCAGCGCATTGGTCAGCGGGCCACCTGAGTTGCCGGGATTGATGGCCGCGTCGGTCTGGATCATGTCGAGATAGAGTCCCGGCTGCTCGCCGGTGGGAAGAATGTTGCGGCCGGTCGCGCTCACCACCCCCACGGTGACGGTGGGTTCGGCATTGCCGAGCAGGTAGGCGAACGGGTTGCCCAGGGCCACTACCCATTCGCCGATCATGAGGTCGGTGCTCTTTCCCAGCGGAATGGTGGGCAGACCGCTCCGGTCCACTTTCACCACCGCGATATCGGTGACCGGATCTTCGCCCAGGACCTTGCCGTCCACTTCCGCCCCATCAGTGAGCGTCAC
>DASQPE010000090.1:0-8352 GCA_035644115.1 Gemmatimonadales bacterium | reverse complement strand
GGCGACGCGCTCGAATACGCGGCGCGCCTTGGTGACAAGCTCGTCCGCGGTACGGAACGGGCGAATCGGCTGGTCGCGGTAAGGGTCGACCTGAAGGTCCCAGGGACGGAGAGCGTCGACGCCGAGCCGGGCGCGCCGGTAACCGAGCACCCGCTCCACCGCCGGCACCACGGTGCGCTCGACTGCCTGATGGAACCGCTCGCAATCAGCCGGAGTGTAGTCGAACCGAAACTTGGCGGGGAACACATAGTCCCTGAAGTTCGCGAACCCCGCGTTTCGTGCCGCCTTCTGCCGGAGCGCGTACATCTTGTCGAACAGCTCCGCCATCGTGTCGCGCCGCGCCACATAGGGCGCCGTGCTGGCCCGCCAGGCCCGCTCCCGCACCGCGCGCTCCGGGCTCTTGAGGAATGGGAGCAGCTGCGGCAGGGGCCGCTGTTCGCCGTCCCACTCCGCCGCCATCGACCCGGTGACCCGCTGGTAGGTCGAACAATGCTGCTCGACCTCGGCGAAGAGCGAAACGTTGGCCTCGCGGAAGATCTCGATCGAGGTTCGGAAACGCTGAATGGTGGTCTCGAGATCGGCCCGGCTGTAGCCGGACTCGACCAGGCGCCTGGCCAGCGCAACGCTCCGCTCCTCCGCCTTGGGGAGAATGTCGCTGGAGAACCGGAGATGGTCGGCTTCCTTCTCCGCGTCCCCGGTGTCGATGGTATAGGCGATCATCGCTCGAGCGGCCGCCTCGGTGAGCAGCTCCTCGAGGGTGGACCACGCCTGCAGCCAACCCTCGACCGTGCCGGGGTCGAGCGGCCGCTCCTGCAGCTCATCGTAGTAAAGGGCGATGTCGTCCCACGCAGCCTTGGCGAAGGCTTCGGGGGATGACGGGAGGGCCGAACCAATCACATGCTGTCTCGCATCGCGCAAGCGGGCATGATAGCCCGTCCGGCCGACAATTCAAGCCGGGGCATCATCCGACTCGCGCGCCGCGAGCTTGCCGATGATAGAGATAGGCCAGCAGCAGCGACACCAGCCCAAGGATGAACACCGAGCCGACCCGGTAGAGCGCGTCGAGCGAAGCGAGATCGAACACCATCACCTTGAGGACCGCGAGGCCGGCCACGGCCAGGCCGCCCAAGCGCACCGGGCGCATCCGGCGGCGGAGTCCCAGGGTCACCAGCACGGCCGCGAAGACCAGCCACCACGCGCTCACCGCGAGTCCGCCCGCGAGCTGGGCCGCTTCTACCGAGGTCTCGCGCAGGCTGAAGAAGCGACGGATCTCGCCGGTGACGCCGAACAGCGCCAACGCTCCCGCGGTGAGCCAGAGCCCCGGCGGACCCAATCGCGACGCGGCGGTATCCGGGTCGCGCCGCCAGAGGCCGGCCGCCAGCGCCGCGGCCACACCGATCCCGAGCCACAAGACCCGGGCCCACGGCCCGACGAACGCAGCGTCTTCGAACCCCCTCCGCCTGGCGACGTCGCCGACCAGTTGCAGCAGGGCCACCGCGAGCGTCGCCGCCGCATACCAGCGGCCGTCCGATCGGCCAAACGGATGATCGAGGCCGGCCCACAGGAGGGCGAAAGCGAGCAGGATGGCGGGACCCTCGACCCCGGACCAGTGCTGGAGCACGGCAACGGCGAGTGCGCTCACGCCGACCAGGGCGAATGGCGGCTGGGGCCGGGCGTAGCCGGCGGCGAGATAGGGCAGCGCGACCGCCAGGGCGGCGAGCCCGTGCTGGGCGGCGAACCGCTCCGGGGCCAGGCTCGTCACCGCCCAGGCCAGCAGGAAGGGGGTCGCGACGAAGTAGAGCGCCTCGCCAGCGGTCCACCCCTCCCCCGGCACCGTGGCGAGGAGGCGAAGCGGTTGCCAGCCTGGCGACCGCATGGCGTGCCACCAGACCGGCGCGGCCAGGAGCACACCTGCGACCAGAACCGGCCAGGTCGGGTCCAGCTTGTCGTGCACGGTCGCGAGCAGGGCCCAGCCACCCCAGAACGCGAGCATCCGGGTCTCCCACCAACGCTCGCGCAGGCCCAGATAGATGCCGCCTGCCCCGCCGGCCATCGCGTAGGCCAGTGCACCGAGCGGGTGTCGCGAGTCGGCCGCACCGGACCAGCCGAGCCCGAAGAAGCTCAATGCAACCAGGGCAGCCGTGGTGCGCCAGCGTTTGCGCGCGACTACCCAGCCGAGAGCCAGCGCGACGGCGCCGAGATAGATCAGCAAGCTGTCCGGATTGCCTCGCCGCCCCAGCAGCACCGGGGCGACAAAGGCACCCAGCGCGGCAGTGGTGCCAAGGGCCTCGACATCGATGGCATAGGCAATCGCGGCGAGGGAAAGCGAGACCAGCGCCAGCCCGGCGATGCCACTGGCCGGGGGAACCAGGCCGTATAGCCGGGCACCGGCCCAGACCGCCAGATAGACGATTGCGGCCCCACAGCCGATGAGCGACGCGCCGTAGGTGCGGTAGCGGCCCAGCAGCCGCCACCCGATGGCGCCGACCACCCCGCCGGCCAGCACACCACCCACGCACCGGACGAAGGGCGAGATCCAGCCGCGCTCGAACGAGAGCTTGAGCAGATACCCGGCGGCGAGAATGAGCGCGAGCACGCCGACCGCCAGCAGGCCGCGCTGGCCGATCCATTCCTCGGATCCGAGCGAGCCTGCCGGCGGGGAGGCAAGCGGTTCGACCGGCGGCCGGTGAGCCACTGGTGCGGCAGGACTGGGTGGGCGTTTCTCTTCTGCCGGCGCGGGAGGCCGGCTCGGCGGTGCGGGAGCGCGCAGCGATTGGCGCATCAACGTCTCCAGCACTTCGAGCCGCTGCTCCAGCCGATCGAGTCGCTCCTCGACGCTCATGGACGCCTCCGGACGCTCATGCGGGAGACTTGGGTGCCGACCCGGGCACCGGCTGGACAATCGTCGGCTCGACCTCGACCTGAAAGGCCAGCAGTCCCACCACTGCGACGATCGCGCCGGCCAGGTAAAATGGCGCACCCTGTCCCAGCCGCTCAAACGCGCCGGTGGCGAGGATCGGGCCCACGATCCGGGCGAGTCCGGCAAAAGTCTGCATGACGCCCATCACCGTGCCATACTCCGAGCGCACGACGTGGCGTGACACCAGCGCCGTGGTGGACGGAAACAGGAGCGCCGTCCCCACGGGAACGCACGGCACGATGGCGGCGAGCACCCAGACCGACGTCGGCAGGGGCAGGCAGAACAGCCCCAGCACCAGCGTCAGCGTGCCCGCGCGCATGGCCCAGATCTCCCCGATCCGATCCACGATCGGCCCCAGCAGGAACACCCGCATCACCACCTGAATGCCGCCGATGTAGAAAAACCACTTCCCGATGCTGCGTTCGGTGGTCCCGAACTCCGCGCCGAGATAGAGCGCAAGGACGGAGGTGAGGACGGAGTAGGCGAGCATGCCGACTCCGTAGATCAAGATGAGGCGCGATGCCGGCCTTGCCGGGTGGGCGACGACCTGTCCCGCCGTGTGCCAGACCGGCTTCCGCAATACCGGCGTCGCCCCCGAGCCCTCCTTTCGCTTCGACTCGGGGAGCCACTTCCAGGCGCATGCGGCGTTGACGATGCAGAGCCCCGCGGCGATGAAACCGGGAGCCTCCTGTCCGAAGTGCGACGCAAGCGAGCCGATCAGCGGACCCACCATGAACCCGGCCCCGGTCGCCGCCGACAGCCAGCCCAGTGCCTTGGCCCGCTGGGACGGCTCGATCGAATCAGCGACGTAAGCCTGAGCGACACCGGTGGTCCCTCCACCCGCGCCCTGAACGATGCGCGACGCGAACAGCAGCCAAAGGGCATCGGCCACACCGAAGACGAGGTACGCCACCGCCGACGCCAACAGCCCGATGAGAAGCGCGGGCCGGCGGCCGTAGCGATCGGACAGCCGGCCCCAGACCGGGGCCGAGAGGATCTGGGCAACGGAGAAAGCGGCGATGATGAGCCCGACCTGGGACGGCGTGGCCTGCAGCTTCAACGCGTAGAACGGGAGCAGCGGCAACACGATCGCGAAGCCAATCATGTCCACCAGGCTGATCGCGATCAGGACCGAGAGCCGGCGGAGCTCCTGATTGGGACCGGTCGCCGTCATCCCACGCCGCTCCCGCTCCGGACGCCGCCGGCCGCGAATACCAGGGCGCTCACCCCCATCAGGACCACGCCGTACGCAGCGGCCACCCCGACGTCGGACTGGCGCAGACTCGAGAGGATCTCGAGCGAGATCGGTCGGGTATCGTAGGTGTACAGGACGATCGAGGTCACGAAGTCCCCCAGCGCGGTCGCGAAGGCGAGGGTCGCGCCGGCGACCAGCGACGGCCACAGCAGCGGGACCGTCACTGCCCAGAGGGTGCGCCAGCGGCCCGCACCGAGGGATGCGGCGGCCTCGTCCAGCGAGGGATCGAGGGCGCGGAGGCCGGCCAGCGTGGCCCGGCTGGTGACAGGCAGGTTCCGTACGAGATAGGCCAACGGAAGGATCCAGACGGTGCCGACCAGGACGACGCGGCCGGCCCAGGGCGCGTGCACGCTGAACGCGGTCGCGATCGCGATCGCGAACACCGTTCCGGGCACGGCCCAGGGGAGCGCCAGGAGGGTCTCCAACAACCGGCGACCGGCGACCCGCCGCCGTACGACCAGCGCGCCCGCGAGCAACGAGATCGCCACCGACGCGAGCGTGGCGGCCGTCGCGAGCCAGAGACTGTTCAGCAGGGGGCGGACCCGCACCGGGTCGCGCACCAGGGTCGCGTAATTGCGAAGGGTCCACGCCGGAGGGATCGCCTCGGTGGTCCAGGTACCGACCGGCACGAACGACACCACCAGCAGGGTCAGGTGGGGGAGGAGCAGGATGACCGCGAGCGCCCAGGCCAGGCCCGCGAGCGCTCGGCGGAGCCAGAGCTGCCGGACCGGCACCGGCGCCGGCGGGGTCCCCTTGCTGCCGCCAACCTGACGCTCCGCCCCGCGGAACAGAACGAGCGCGAGCAGGGCCAGTCCGGTGAGCGAGACGGTCTCCACCATGGCCAGCGCGTTCTCGCCGTTCAGCCGGGTGGATACGATCTGGGTCGTCATGACCCGGAACCCGCCGCCGAAAACGTAGGGCGCGCTGAAGGAGGCGAGCGCTGTCATCGCGGTGAGCAGGGCCCCGCCGGCCAGCGCGGGACGGAGCGCCGGCAGCACCACGCGGCGCAGTGTCCGCCAGCGGCCTGCCCCGAGGCTGGCCGCGGCCTCCAGCATCGAGCCGTCCAGCGCCAACAACCCGGCCCGGGCGAAGAGGTAGAAGTACACGTACATCGAGTAGGCATGGACCAGCAGGATCGCTCCCGCGCCCTCCAGCCGCCACGGCGTCCGGTCGAGTCGGCAAAGAGCCTGCACTGCCCGAGCGAGGAAACCGGACTCGCCGTAGAGAAACAGGAAGGCTACGACCCCGACCAGCGGCGGCAGCACCGCGGGCAGCGCAAGGATCGTGGTGAGCGCCCGCCGACCCGGGAAGTCGTAGCGGGTGACCAGCACGGCGAGCGGGAGGCCGACGAGGGCGGAGAGCGCCACGCTCGCCAGCGCGATCCAGAGGCTTCCCCACAGCGCGCGCCATTCGGTAGGACGGCTGACGAACTGGCGGACGTAGTCGAGAGTCCAACCCCGGGCGTCGTGCACCGCGTCGAGCAGCACCAGCACGAGCGGATACGCGACCAGCCAGACGATGACCGCGAGTAGAGCCAGGGCCAGCACCTGCCCGCGAGGGAGAGCCCGGCGCCCCATCCTCACGGCTCCAGCGGGAATAGATGGATGCCGGCCCCACCATCGGCTCGGCGACTGGGCACGAGACCGACCCGCTCACCTACCGACAATGAGCGACCCGCCCCGACCACCTCGAGCTCCGTGCCCAGGTCGGTCTGCACCAGAAAGAGGGAAGTCGCCCCGGCGAAGCGCCGCTCGCGGACCGTCGCGCCCAACGAGCCGGCCTCGGGGCGCGACATCCAGAGCGCCTCGGGCCGGATCAGCACCAGCACGCGCCGCCCCGGCGCGAGCTCGTGCTGCACGCCCGCATCGGTCGGCACTCCCCAGTCCACTCCCTCGACCCGGACCCGCGTGCCGCCAGCGATCCGGTCCACGATGACCCCCTCCAGTGCCGACCCCCGGCCAACGAACCCGGCCACGAAGGGATTGGCCGGCCGGGCATAGAGCTCGTCCGGCGTGCCCACCTGCTCGAGCCGTCCATCGCGCAGCACCGCGACCCGGTCGCCCAGCTCGAACGCCTCCTCCTGCTCGTGGGTCACCAGCAGTGTGGTAATGCCGATGCGGCGAATCAGCTCGTGCAGCTCGCGGCGGGTTCGTTCCCGGAGCAGCGGGTCGAGGTTCGAGAGCGGCTCGTCCAGCAGTAGCACCCGCGGTTCTGGCGCAATCGCCCGGGCCAGGGCCACCCGCTGCTGCTGGCCGCCGGAAAGCTGGGCGATGCGGCGCCGCTCGAAGCCAGTCATATCCACCAGCTCCAGGGCCCGGGCCACCCGCCGCTCGAGCTCGGGGCCAGCCACGCCCAGCGACTCGAGCCCGAACCCCACGTTCTCGCCGACGTCGAGGTGAGGAAACAGTGCGTAGTGCTGGAAGACCATGCCGAACCGCCGCGCGACCGGCGGCTCGCGGGTGACGTCGGTCCCGTCGACGACGACGCTGCCGCTGTCCGGGGTCTCGAAGCCTGCGAGGAGCCGCAGGGTGGTGGTCTTGCCGCTTCCACTCGGGCCCAGAAGCGCCAGGATCTCTCCCCGGACCAGCGTAAGGGACAGTCCGTCCACGGCGACGGTCGCGCCAAATCGCCGGGTCAACTGGTCGAGCCGCAGGAACGCGGTCACCGCCGCCCCGTCCCGCGCACGTGCCGGTCCCAGTAACTCATCCACGCAGCCCCATCCCGCGCCAGCCGGCGCCAGTCCACGTCGGCAACCACCATCTCGTGCTCGACTTCGGCCACCCACGGGGGCACCGAGTCGGAGGGCAGGTCCCGCCGCGCGGGCAGCCGATACACCCGACGCGCGGCGAGGAGCTGGCCCTCCACGCTGCCGACGAAATCGATGAACGCCTTGCCGGCGTCGGGATGGCGGCATCCGCGCACCAGGCCGATGGCGTCATCGATCACGACGGTTCCGCTCCGGGGAAAGACGTAATCGAAGGGCATGCCCTTGGAGCGGCTGATCAGGACGTCGGGCAGATCCCAGAGAGTGACCAGCCCCTCCTGGCGGGCGAGCTTGGCATCGAGCACGGCCGGGTTCAGAGTGTACGCCCGGGTCTGGTGGTCGAGTCGCCGGAGCCAGGCCATGCCGGCGCCGGTGTCGCCGGTCGCCCGGATGCTCCGGGTGAGGATCAGCCCCCAGATCGCCCGCATGGTGCCGCTCGCCATCGGGTCCCGGATGAGCACCTCGTCGCGCCACCGCGGTGCCAGGACGTCGTCCCAGTCCTGCGGGGCCTCGGCGCGGGCCACGGCCCGGGCATTGAAGACGATGACGGCGGGGGTACGATAGACCGGATAGTAGAGATCGCCGGGCCCGACGCCGTCGGGGCCGACGTGGTCGGCCCAGGCCGGCCGGTAGGGTGCCAGCAGCGAGTCCTCCACGCCCCGATCGAACAGCGTGGTTGGTCCGCCAAACCAGACGTCGGCCTGCGGGTTGACCCGCTCGAACCGCAGGCGATCGAGGATCTCCTGGCTCCCCATGTCGAGCCAGCGCACGTCGATGTCGGGGCGGCGCCGCTCGAACTCGTGCTCCAACAGGGTGAGCTGGTCGCGGCCGTGGGGCGAATAGAGGAGCAACGGCGTCCGCCGGTCGCCGCCGCACCCCACCACTAGCAGGACCCCCACCACCCCCAATTTGAACCGCAGAGGCACGGAGGCCGCAGAGAGTGAACGATTTGATGCTTCCTCTGTGCCCTCCGTGCCTCTGTGGTGAATCGTTTGTTTTGGATTCACCGGGACGCCGGCCTGGCGAGCGCCAGCAGGTTCGCGAACAGGCGGTACGCGCCCGGCACGCCGGCCGGGAGTTGGCGGAAGAAGCTCAGGCCGGTGTAGATGTACGTCCCCTTCCCCACTCGAGCCACCAGCAGGCCACCCTCCAGCGAGCTCTCACCGGGATCGTGGGTCTCGAGCAGCGGCCGGTACGCATTGTCCCAGGTCCGGGCAAAGTAGAGTCCGCGCTCCTGTACCCACCCGTTCCAGTCGTCCGGGCCGATCCGATTCGGGATCCGGAAGACGGGGTCGGCCGGGCGCAGCACCTGGACCGGCGCCTTCTCGTCGGTGACCCGGTCATGGCTGGTCGGCGGCCCGGCGGGGCGGGCCGGCGTGGTTCCGGTACCGGTCCGCGCCACGGCCTCGAGCC
>DASQPE010000089.1:0-20198 GCA_035644115.1 Gemmatimonadales bacterium | reverse complement strand
CCACCCTCGATGGCGAGACCGACCACGTCCGCGACCAGTCCGACACCGAGCTTGGCCGCCACTCGGGGCGCGAGGTCCTTGCCCGTCGCCGTCGCCGCGAACACGATGGCGCCGTAGCCGGCACCGATCGAAGCGATGGTAGAGGCAATCCCGTCGGGATGATAGCGTCCGAAGTCCGGGTGGGTGACCGCGAGCACGCGATCGGCACCGAGGCTCGCGAGGTCGTCCACCCCGCCCGGGACCGTCACGCCACAGACCAGCGCGTCCACCGAGCCCTCGCTCGCGGCGGCGAGCCGGCGAGCCGCGGCGAGGACCTCGTGGGACACCTTCCGCAGCACGCCGTCGCGCGTCTCCAGCACCGCGAGCACCGGTTTGGCCGGCATGGCTACAGCACCTTCGCTTCGGAGCGCAGCAGCCGCAGCAGCTCGGGTACCGCGTCGGCGCCCTCGCCCACGATCCTGCCGGCCTGCCGCTCGGCCGGATATTCCAGGCTCAGCACCTCGATCGAGCCCGCGCCAAGGGTCGCGGGCTTGTTCTCGAGCGGCTTCTTCTTCGCTGCCATGATTCCCTTGAGCGACGGGAGGCGCGGGTTGTTGAGCCCCTTGTCGCAGGTCAGCACCGCCGGAAGCCGGCAGCTCACGACCTCGAGCCCGCCCTCGATCTCCCGGTCGGCCTCGATCGCGCCGTCGGCGATGGCGAGATGGGCCACCGACGAGATGCAGGGCAGCCCCAGCAGCTCGGCCACCATCACGCCCACCTGATGGTTGTAGTCGTCCACCGCCAGCTTCCCGAACAGGATCAGATCGAACCCGCCCGCCCCGAGCTCCGCCGCGAGCGCCTTCGCCACCTCGAGCCCGTCGGGCGAGCCGGGATTCTGAAGCAGCACGGCGCGATCGATGCCCATCGCGAGCGCCGCGCGAAGGGTCTCCTGCGCGGCGTCGGTGCCGACCGAGTAGGCGACCGTCTCGCCCGCGCCGGCCTTTTCTTTCAGGGCAATGGCTTCCTCGACCGCGAACTCGTCGTAGGGATTGAGCACGAACTTGAGACCGGACTCGTCGATGGACTTGCCATCCGACCCGATCGTAATCTTGGCGACGGTATCGGGCACCCGCTTGAGGCAGACGGCAATCTTCAAGCGCACATCCTCGGCAGCGACCAGGTAAGGGGGGAGCGACAGCTGGGACCGCGCTCGGCAAAGCCGCGGCAAAGGTAGTGAGGCGCGCGAGCAGGGGGTAGCGGGTTGCGGGCGGGTTGTGGTTTGGGTAATGTGAACATGAATTCATGTTCACTAGCTAGCACAACCTCAACCGTGAACCACGACGCCAAGCCAGCCCGCGCCCGCGCCGCCCTCACCCCGCCAGGCCCGCAGCCGAGCCGCCATGGGCCGCCTCCTCGCCGCGGTCGAGGACGTCATCGCCCAGCGTGGCGTGGCCAGCCTCACCGTCCAGGAAGTCGCCCGCCGGGCCGGGCTCGCGGTCGGCACGCTCTACACCAGGTTTGCCAGCAAGGACGCGCTGCTGAGAGCGTTTACCGTCGCGTTCTTCGGGCGCGCCCGGCGCACCGCCGACGCCCTGCTGGACGACCCTCGCTGGCGGGCGTTGCCCGCTCGCGAGCTGGTCACCGCCCTCGTCCGAGTGCTGGTGAAGAGCTACCGGGCCAAGCGCCGGCTGCTCCGCGCCCTCCACCTTTACGTGCGCACCCATCCGGACCCGGAGTTCCAGGACCAGGCCGCGGCGTTCAATCGCGAGCTCGTGCAGCGGCTGACGGCGCTGCTGCTGCTGCGCCGGGATGCGATGGCGCACCCTGCGCCGGACCGAGCCGTGTTGCTTGGCTTTCTGATCGTGGATGCCACGGCGAAGGAGACGATCCTCTTCGGTGACGCCCGCCCCGCCGACCTTACCCTGTCGGACGACGAGCTGATCGACGTGCTGTCGGAGGTCTATTGCCGTCAGCTCGGCATCACGCCGAGCGCTTCGAACCGGCCGACCTGAGCTCCCTTCGGCCGATCAATCGTTATCGCCCCCACTTGGCTGGTGCGCGCCGCCGAACGAGCGGCGAACCACGACCCGGAAGGCGATCTTCTGGCCTGGCGTCAGAAAGCGCTCGAGCGGTGAGCCCGGCTCGCTCTCGTTAAAGTTGTAGGCGCCGTAATTGGCGTAATGCTTGTCGAACAGGTTGGTGACGATGCCGACCACCTCCCACTGCGCGATACTCAGGCCCGCCCGTGCATCGGTCACGACGTAGCTGGGGATCTGGGGAAACTGGTTAGCCTCGTCGCCCCGGACCCATTGGGGGCCGACGTAGCGGCCCTGGAGACCCAGGGTGACCTGCGGGACAGGATGCACCTCGACGCCGCCTTTCACCTGGTCCTTGGGCACCAGAGGGAAGTGATCGCCGGGATGAGCCGTGTTGCTGACGCCGGCCGCGGCATCCTCGACCGGGCTGAAGATGTCGGCATCCGATTGGAACGTCGCCAGCGTGTGGGCGTAGTTGAGATAGACGGAATGGCCCCCAGGGATCAGGTACCTCGCGTTCGCCTCGATGCCCTTGCGGCGGGTCTTGTCCAGGTTGATGAAGTATCCGGCGATGGTGCTCTGTTGCGGCGCGTTGGCGTTCGGGGTCACGAAGATGTCGTTCTTGACGTTGGCGTAGTATCCGGTGACGCCGAGGTACAGCCGGGACGAGGCGTAGGTCGCGCCGCCCTCGAACGTGCTGACCTTCACGGCCTTGAGCGGAGGGTCCGCGCCCACGAAAAAGGGAAGCGGACAGCCCCGATCCGGGTCGGCGCACGCGTTTTCGATCACGGCGGGCGCCCGGAAGCTCAAGCCCCATGACCCGAATACAGAGAGTCCCCGGCCCAAGTCGACGTTCACGCCGACCCTCGGGTTGACCTGGTTGTAGACCCCGGCCGTGTCGAGGCTCGGGTCGAGCAGGTCATGGAACGGAATCGCGACATGGTCGTAGCGGACCCCGGCCGACCACGTGACCCGGCCGGTCGTGAGGTCCGCCAGCGCGAACGGCGCAATGTCCCAGACCGGCGAACGCGCCTGCGTCGTCAGCACCCGCTGGCCCCCGAACTTGATCGAGTCGGCGAACAGCTCGATGTTCGCCCGGTTGATGCTGCCATCGACTCCGCCTCGCAGGCTCAGCGCGGCGTTGCGTCCCACCGGAGTCGCCCAGCGATAGTCCAGCGTGTACCCGAAGCTGTTGTTGCTGGCGGTCCCGAAGGCGTCGGGGTCGTCTTCCTGATTGGCGTTGAAGCGCTCCGCCCGGTGGTGTCGGAAGAACGTGATGAACGAGGCGCGCCCGGGCCCGAGCTGGGCGTAGCCGGCCACCGATCCCTGCGCCTGCCACAAGTCCTCATAGTCGCCGGGTGAGAAATTGGAGTCCGGGTTCAGGCCGAAGATCGACTCCGGCAGCGAGCCAGCGGTCTCGGCCCGCGACTTGGCATACAGGCCCTGGAAGCGGATGCCCATGCGTTCGCCCAGCTTCCCGACGTTGATGAAGCCGTTGTACTCCCGGGCGCCGGTGACCTGCCGCCAGCCGTTCTCACGGTTGTACATCCCCCCGACGTAGTAGTCGAGCCCGCCTGGCGTCAGGCCGGAGACGCTGCCCTCGCCCCGGAACGAATTGAAGCTGCCGCCGGACAGCTCGACGTTCCCGCCCAGCGGCCCCTCTCCCCGCGCCGTGACCAGGTTGACTGCGCCACCCAGCGAGTTGCGGCCCAGCAGCGACCCGTTGCCCGAGAGGATCTCGATCCGCTTGATGTGCTCCATGGGCAGCAGGTCGAAGTTGACCTGCGAGGCATCGACCTCGTTCATCCGCACCCCGTCGAGAAACACCGACACGCCCTGGGGCACGCCCACGACGGGCGAGGCGTAAAAGCCTCGCGAAGAGAGCGTCATCTTGTACGCCGTGCCCAGGTCGTCGTAGGTGGAGAAGCCGGCCTGCTGCTGCATGACCTCCGAGAGCAGGCGCGGCTCGTAGGCATCCACTTCGCGACCGGTCAGGATCGTGATGCGCGCCGGCACGCCCGAGCCGATCGACGGATTCGCCGCGGGCCGGATGCTCCCGACCACTTCGATGGGCGGAAGGGTATGGACCGTGTCCTGTTTGGTGGTGTCGCGCCCCGCCGCCGGCGGCCCGGGCTGCTGCGCGGCGAGCGGCCTCGCGAGGGCCCCGAGCAGAGGGATCTGGACCAGGAGGGATCCAACTCGGGCACGCATCAATCCGCCGCTCCCGCGTGGGTGGTGAAACGAGCCGATGTGATCGGAATCAGCGCAATGGGAACTGCGTCAGGAAGACTCCGGGCCGGCGTTCGTACAGCGCCGCCAGGGTCACCCGGTCCGGGGGAACGGCCACGAGCAGCAGCCCGTCATCGGCCGGCCCCGCGCCGTCCAGATCGCTGCAGCAGTGGCGACTGGTCACGGCTCCATCCGGGAGTCCGGCCGCCACGGCAAGCCGAGGGCCCCGCTCGAAGCGGACGACATCCTCGGGTGTGAAGCTCCGCGACCCATCCCGGTCTTCGTAGACCGCGATCCGCCGCACCTCTTCCCCCCGTCGGGCGACTACCAGCACGCCGTCGTCGGTCGGGCCGCCTCCGTCGAAGTCGAAGCAGCAGCGGTCCACGGTAACGTCGTGGTGCCGCCCGGCCAGCCAAAGCCCACCCGCGGCCGTGACCATGATGCCGGCGGCAATGGCCCAGAGGGCCGGTCGGCTGAGCCGCGACGGAGCGACACCCTTCAATCGCTCGCCGCGACGCAGCCGACCGAACACCTCCGGCCCAAGTGACGCTCTGGGGACGAATCGGATCTCCGAAAGCGCTCGGTCGAGCTCCCGGAGGTCTTCCGGCGGACGGCGCTCGTCGCTCATGGAATCAGCGCCTCCCGCAGCCGTCGGAGCGCCCGCCACAGTCGGGTGCGGACGCTGCCCTCGCTTGCACCGAGAACGCTCGCCATCTCCGCCGTATCGAGCTCGCTCCCGTAGCGCAATCCGATCAGCTCTCGATCCGCCGCTGACAGGGCGGCGATCCCGTCCATCAGGCGGCCCACCTCTTCCTCCCGGAGAAGCCGCTCCTCGGGTGAGGGGGCGTCGCAGGCCAGGTCGTGCAGGGTCCCTATCGGGACGTACTGCCGGAGCCGGGCCCGGCGACGCCAGTCAGTCAAGACGTTCCGCGCAATGGTCAGGATCCAGGTCCGCACGGAGCCCTTATCGGGATCGAACCGAGCCGCGGCCCGCACTACCCGAAGAAACGTCTCGGCCGTGAGGTCCTCGGCCGCGTCGGGATGGGGTACGTGGAACCGGAAGTAGTTGTAGACCGGGCCACCGTGTGCTTCGTACCACTCGCGACAGCGTGCCTCGGCGTCGCCGGTCGGGGCAGCCAGGCCGGCAGCGGTGGGGCCGGCGGAAGTTGGAGGGGTCACGACCAATACATACGCACAAAGGGGGTGGGCGTCACGGCCCCGGGTCCGACCGGGTTCCCTGCCGCGGATGCCGGGGCTATCCTCCGCGCCAAGCACCAACAGATGGTGAACTCCGTGGCATTCTGGCATCCCAAGCCGACCCTGGACGACGAGGCACGGCGCCGCGGGATCCGTGCATTCGAGGCCGACGGGGTCTGCTCGCAGATTCGCGATTCCTTGCTCAGCGGACCGCTCCTGATCGGCTACGCGCTGCTGCTCGGCGCGTCGAACACGGCGATCGGAGCGCTCGCGGCGCTGGGGCCCGCGACCCAGATCCTCCAGCTACCGTCCGTCGCGCTGATCGAGCACTGGCGCGCCCGCAAGGCAATCTGCTGGTGGGCGGCGCTGGTCGGCCGTTCGGCCCTGGTGGGCATGCTGGCCCTGCCCTGGCTGTCACCCGTACGCGCCCGGGTGCCCGCGCTGTTCGCGGTGCTCCTGATTGCGGCGGCCCTGGCGAGTATCTCGAGCGCTGCCTGGACCCCCTGGATCCGCGACCTGCTCCCGGACGACACCCGCACCCGGGTCATTGCCCGTCGGATGGCGCTCGCGACCGGGATCGGCGCCGCGCTGACACTGGCGGCGGGAATCGCCGTGGATGCGCTCCCTGCCCACCTCGGGTCCCTGCCGAAGGCTTACGTAGCGGTCATGGGCGCAGGGGTAGCGGCAGGTCTGCTCGGCCTCATCCCCCTTGGCCGGATCCCCGAGCCGCTCATGGCTCCGTCCACCCATCGCCCGTGGCGCGACGTCCTCGGCGCCCCGCTGCGCAATCGGGACTTTCGCGCGCTGGTGGCCTTTCTCGCGACGTGGACCTTCGCGGTCAACCTGTCCACGCCGTTTTTTACCGTCTATCTGCTCCGCCGGCTCGCCCTCCCGATGGCGGCCGTGCTCGCCTTCACGGTCCTGAGCCAGGCGACCAGCGCGGTGATGCTCCGAGCCTGGGGCGTCGTGGCCGATCGCTTCTCCACCCTAGCGGTGCTCCGGATATCCTCCCTGGGTTTCCTGCTGAGCGTCGCGGGATGGCCGGTGGCCGGCACTCTCGAGCGCCCCTGGCTGGTCGTGCTGGTGCTCGCGGCGGTGCACCTGACGGCAGGCGTCGCCGCGGCCGGCGTCAATCTGTGCACCGGAACCGTGGCCATGGAAGTAGCGCCGCGAGGCGAGGCAGCCAGCTACTTCGCGACCAACGCCATAGTCTCGGGCGCCGCGGCCGGGCTGGCGCCGCTCGTGGCCGGCGTGTCAGCCGACTGGCTCGAGACCCAGCGATTCTCCGTGACGTTTGCCTGGACCTCGACCCTGCGGGAGGGCCAGCGGCTCGCGCTGCGCCCGCTCGATCTCCACGGCCTCGACTTCCTGTTCGTCGCGACCGTGCTGGTCGGCCTCTACGCCGTCCATCGGATCCTGGGAGTGGTCGAGCGGCAGCCGGCCGATCGGCGGGTCGTAGTCGGCGCACTGGCCGACGAGGTGTGGGAGCGGATGGCTCATCCGCTGCGGGCAATCACCACCGTGCCCGGCGCGCGCGATCTGGTCTACTTCCCGTTTTCGCTGCTGGGTCGGCTGTTGCCGGAGCGCCGGCGGGGGGGCGGGGGCGACCCCGGACGGGGAAGGCGCGGGATCGACCGCACCAGGCCGCCCTAGGCCTCAGAACGCGCTCAGTCCCGTGATCGCCTGGCCCAGGACGAGCGAATGCATGTCGTGGGTGCCTTCGTAGGTGTACACCGACTCCAGGTTTGCCAGGTGTCGCATCGAGTGGTACTCCGCCAGGATGCCGTTTGCCCCCAGCAGCCGCCGAGCCTCGCGGGCACAGTCGCACGCCATGCTCACGTTGTTCCGCTTGGCGAGCGACACCTGCTCGGGTGTCATGGTGCCCGCGTCCTTGAGCCGGCCGAGCTGGAGCGCCAGAAGCTGAGCTTTGGTGATCTCGCTCAGCATCTCCACCAGCCTGACCTGCTGAATCTGGGTCTGGCCAATCGGCTTGCCGAACATGACGCGGCTCTTGGCATAGCTGACCGCCTCGTCGTAGCAGGCCATGGCCGCGCCGACCGCGCCCCACGCAATCCCATACCGCGCCTGGGTGAGACACATGAGTGGGCTCTTGATTCCACCCGATCGAGGCAGGACGGCATCCTTCGGCAGCTGCACGTCGTCCAGATGGATCTCGCTGGTGTCGGACGCGCGGAGCGAGAGCTTTCCCTTCTGATCCTTGGCGCCGTACCCCTTCGTGCGGGTGGGCACGATGAAGCCCCGGATCGAGCGGGGATCGTCGACCGCGCCGGTCTTGGCCCAGATGATCGCGACGGTGGCCTGGGAGCCATTCGTGATCCACATCTTGGTGCCGTTGAGCACCCAGCCGTCCTTCGTCTCGCGGGCCGTCGTGATCATGCCGGCGGGGTTCGAGCCGAAATCCGGCTCGGTGAGCCCGAAGCACCCGATATCCCGTCCGGCCGCGAGCGCCGGCAACCACTGCCGCTTCTGCTCCTCGCTTCCGAATGTGAAGATCGGGTACATGACCAGGGCGCCCTGCACCGATGCGAACGACCGGATGCCGCTGTCGCCCCGCTCGAGCTCCTGCATGATGAGGCCGTAGGCCACGTTGTTGAGCCCGGCGCAGCCATAGTCTTCCGGCAGGTTGGCACCGAACAGCCCGAGCTCGGCCATGCCCGGGATCAGCTCTCTGGGGAATCGCCCCTCGACGTAGCACTCGCCGATGATCGGCATCAGATGGTCGTCCACCCAGGTCCGGATGGTATCGCGCACGGCTCGCTCCTCTTCAGAGAGAAGTGAGTCGAGAGCGAAGAAATCCACCCCGGTGAACCGGGACTTGGCGGTGGCGGTGGCCATCTCTCAGCGAAGCCGCTTTCTCGGCGGGAGCTCGGAGGTCTCGCGAGCAGCGGAACGCACGGCCCGCCTGCCCGCCTGCCCGCCTGCCCGCCCAACCGCGCGTCGCGCGGCCGGCAGGACGCCGACCTCGCGGGCCTTTTCGCGGAAGCTGGGTCCGTGGTCGATCGACCGCCCCGTCTCCGCCTGCCATTGGTGAACCATCTCGTGCAGCACCGTGTGCTCCACCTCCCGCCAGGGATGCTCGGCGAGGTGGCGGCGGCTCAGCGCGATCTCGATCGGCTTGCCGGTGCGCAGATCGACGCTGACCTCTCCGAGCCGGGTCCGCATGCGACCCGAGAGGCGAATCGGGATCTCGCCCAGCGCGCCGCCAAAGTGCGTCCGGTTGAGCTCACGATGCAGCGAGCGGAGCCGGTGCAGCAGCGCCAGATCGCCGGGCCGGGGCCGCTCGGTTGCCGCGCGATCGCGGGGGCGGGGCGCGTAGAGCTCGACCGGGAACGCCAGAAACACCTGCTCGGCGCGCCGGCGCTCGAGCCGCGAGGCGCGGGGGTCGAGAAAGCGCACGATCGCCGAGAGCACGCGATCGCCCGCGAACACATACCCGCGGTGAAGGCGAAGCACGAGCCGCTCGTTCAGGCTCACCATCACGGTCCGGTTCGTGTGGCTCCGCACCGCGTTGACCTGGCGGAGGCCCAGCAGCCTTAGCCGGCGCGCCAGCACCTCGTCCGGTCCGGCGAGCAGCGAGATCGATCCCATCTACACACCTCCCGCGGTGGAGACCACGGGCTCCGGAGCCTCTCGGCGGGCAAAACTGAACCGGTCCGACGTGACGAACCGTCCCTCCGCCGCCTCCCAGCGATAGTGCTGAACATGCACCACTGACGACTCGATCTGTACCAAGTTGAAGACCGAAGGCCTTCCGCCGCGAGAACGGAGGCTAGGGGTTCCGCTGGTGCTCACTGCCGGACCGCCATCCACCTGGCCCGCGCCCTCCTGGTGGTCGTGGCCGCAGAGAACTACGTCGACGCCGGTGGCGATCAGCCGGCGCTGCGCCGAGCGCCACCCAGCCAGCCCCATGCGCCGCGATAGAGCCCCAGCCAGAATGTTATGGTGGATGACCAGAACGCGCGCCGTATCGGCCGGAGCGCGGGCAAAGACCCGTTGCACCCGGCTGGTCTCCGAGCGGGGAAGATGGCCCTTGACTGCCATGTCGCGCAGACTCCAGGTGAGCGAACCCATCGCCACGCCATAGCTGCTCAGAGCTCCCGCGATCACAGCGCCGGGGATCTCGAGCACCGGGGTGAGCTCCGGAAAATACTGGAGGTACTTCGCATACTTGACCCGCTGCCCGCGAATCCCGAAGGGACTCATCCACCACTCAATATCGTGGTTTCCCGGGATCACCAGCGTAGGCGCGTGCGCCCCCATCCGCTGTACGAACACTCTCGCCCGCTGGAACTCGCCGTGCCGGGCTCGCTGGGTGAGATCGCCGGAAACCACGATCGCCTGCGCCGGGAGCGTCGGCACGAAGGTCTCGAGCGCTTCGATCTGGGGCAGATCGGCAAGACCGCCGAAGTGCAGGTCGGACAGGTGCACCAGCGAGACGTCCGTCACCAAGCGGCGCGAATGCGATAGGTGAGCGCCGTCTGCCCCCGCGCGGGCACGGGCACGCGGAAGCGGGTCACGGTCGATGACACCTTTTCCGCCGGCAGCGAGCTCGAGAGGACCGTCCATTCCCCGGCGCGCTCTTCCTTGACGGTCACGGTGGCCGCGGAGTCGGTCGCGTTGGTGACCGTGACCTCGTACGTGGCCTCGGCGCGAATCCGAACGCCGGCGGCGCTGCTGTCCCGGGTGGTGACGAAGTCAGTTTGGCGGCGCCGGCCAGTGAAGTCGAACGCGTTGCCCGCTCCGAGCACGAGCTCCTTGCCGGCCGGGGTGTGATCGAGGGTAGCCTCTCCGACCAGTTGGAGCCGGCCTTCAGCATCTGCCCGGAACAGTCGGGCCGTGCCCGCCGGCAGGGGACGATCCCCGAACGCCGTCTTGCGCGGGCGGGCGAGGGTATAGACCACCTGCACCGGTACTTGCTCGGCATCTTCGCCTTCCTGATAGATGCCGAACACCGGCTCGCGCCGGATCACGTACTCCCGCACTACGCCGCTGGAAGCCTCCTCGAAGAGCGGCAGCAGGCTGGTGGATCCGGCCCGTAGGGACCAGCGTCCGGCCAGGGTGTAGACGTGCGACTCCTCGACCCGCTCCTCGGTCGGCCCCCCCGACGGCACCACCCCCTGGCGGACCCCTGCGGCTCCGACGACGGTTTCGGCAAGGCGGAAGGCCGGTGGTCGGGTGATGGTCCCCGCCAGGAGCTGGATCTCGGCGCTGTCGGCCCGGAGTATTTGGGAGGTCACCACCGCCACCCCACGCACTCGGGCAGCAGCCCCGCCGAGCAGCACCTGGTAGCTTGCCCGCCAGAACGCGCCGGCGGTGAAGTAGCCGAGCGCGAGGGCAGGCCGGGCCTGGGCGGCGCGAAGCCGGAGCTCGAGCGAGGGCTCGAAGAGCACCAGGTCGTCGGGCCAGCGGATCAGGCCCGGTCGCTGGAAGAGGACCGTGCCGTCCTCCAGTCGCCATCGTTCCGGATCGACCGCGACCAGGGTTGCCATGATCGGAACCGGTGGATAGCTCTGGCTCTGAAACGTGAACTTCCGTCCAATCGAGCGCCGCATCGCGGTCTGCTCGCTACTGACCGAGTCGTAGCGCGCATCCAGGATCATCACCCCCGAATCCAGCGCCAGCAGCGAGCCGGGATCCAGTGCACCCGGCTGGACCCGCTGGGTAGACTCGCCTTTCGGCACCGCCACCGACAGGGTCCGCCGCGCGAACACCCGGCCGTCGTTGTAGATCGTGAGGCTCGTCTGGGCGGACAGGCGGACGGGCGGACCGGCGGACAGAAACAGCCCAGCGGCGAGAACTTGGCTCGCACAGCGGAGCCCACCGAGCCACGGAGCCGCCGCCCGCCTGCCCGCCTGCCCGCCTGCCCGCCTCATCGGGGCAGGAACTCCATCGCGAGCCGAGATGCGATCCGCCGGACGATGATGTACGTCGCAATCACCGCGATCACCGCGTAGAGTCGCAGGCCGGGCGTGGCCGGCAGCCGGAGCATCAGGTAGAGTCCCATGAGCGCCGTGGCAGCCAGAGCGACCCGGCTCGAGAGCCGGCGCGCCCGCGCCTCCCGCTCCCAGCGGCACTCGGGGCAGAGCTCCGTCCAGGCGAGTCCCGGTACCCGCTTTCCGCATTTCGCGCAGGGGACCTCAGGCAACCCGCTTAGCGACGGCATCGCCGAACTCCTGCGTGCTCGCGTTGCCGCCCAGGTCCCGGGTGCGGACCTTGTCCCGGACGATCACCTGCTCTATCGCGTCGCGGACCCGCTGGGCCCGATCGAGCTCGCCGATGTGGTCGAGCATCATGGCTGCGGCCAGCATCTGAGCGGAGGGATTGGCGACGCCCTTCCCGGCGATGTCGGGCGCGCTGCCGTGCACGGCTTCGAAGATCGCCGCCCTGGTGCCGATGTTGGCGCCCGGGGCGAGGCCCAGCCCGCCCACCAGCCCGGAGACCTCGTCGCTCAGGATGTCACCGAACATGTTGGTCGTGACCATGACGTCGAACTGCTCCGGTCGCATCACCAGCTGCATGGCGCAATTGTCCACGATCATGTCGTTTGCTTCGACCTTGCCCTCGTATTCCTGCGCGATCGCCCGCCCGACCTCGAGAAAGAGTCCGCTCACCATTTTCAGGATGTTCGCCTTGTGGACGATGGTCACCCGTTTGCGGTGGTGCCGCACGGCGTAGTCGAACGCGTAGCGCACGATCCGCTCGCAGCCGACCCGGGTCACGATCGCCATCGACTCGCCCACCGCCCGGGGGTCGTCGCCGATCTGCACGAAGTGCTCGACTCCAATGTACAGACCCTCCAGGTTCTCCCGGACCAGCACGATGTTCACGCTCTCGAACCGGCCGCCCGGCACGATGGTCCTGGCGGGCCGCACGTTGGCGAACAGCTCGAACTCTTTCCGCAGGCCGACGTTCACCGATCGGAAGCCGGTGCCGACCGGGGTCGTGAGCGGCCCCTTGAGCGCGAGTCCGTTCTTCCGAATGCTTTCCACCGTGGCATCGGGCAGCGGCGTGCCCGTTGCCTCCACCGCCGCCATGCCCGCCAGCTCCTCCTCCCAGTTGAAGCGGAGACCTGTGGCCTCCAGCACCTTCACGGTCTGCGCGGTGATCTCCGGGCCGATGCCGTCTCCCGGAATCAGGGTCACGTCGTACGTCATGGGCCCGAACCGGCTCCAGGAAGTATCGCGGTCACCGCAGCAGCGAGCGCCTCACCCGGACTCGCCCCCGTGCCGAACGTGCTGGAGCGCCAGATCACGGTGCCGGAGCGACTGTCGGCGAGCGCGAGCGCCAGGTCCGCCCGGAGTGCGCCGGTGCTATCGCGGGAGAATCCCAGCGCCGCGGGCGCCATGGCGTAGCGCCCGCCGGTCACGGCGACCAGGCTCCGAAGCGAGCTGCGCAGCGGATCGGGAATCTTGGTGAGCTTGGGCGCGCGCAAGATGGCCTGCCCCATCTGATCCGGGTCGGGCACCATGCCGGGGTTCCGGCGCGCCAGCTGGCGGAGGCGGGGAGCCAGAATCCACGTGACCTCGGGCGCTCGGCCCTGAAACTCCTCGCCGATCACCGAGTCCGCCCAGCGCAGCACGTGCCGGTGGTCACCCAGCCCGGTGATCGCGGTGTCCCCTCGAAGCGCGGCAGTCGCAACGGCGAGCGTGACCGGGAGCAACGCGACCGACTCGCCCGCGAGACCGTCGGTCGCGAGCCCGCGCGGCGGCTTGTCGGGCCCCTGCGCGACGGCGGAAGTCGAAACGCCTGCGATGAGCGCGAGCGCGGCGGCGAAACGAAGGCGCACGGAAAAAGCTCGAGCGATGATGAGGGCCGAAGCCGGGAAGTGTTGCGGAAAAGCTAACGACGGGATGGAGCTAAGAGAACGGCTTACTCGAGCGACAATCCGCCGTCGACCGTGATGGTCTGACCGGTGATGTGACGGGCCTTCTCCGAGCACAGGAACGACACCACGTGCGCGACATCGTCGGGCTCCGCCACCCGGCCCAGGATCGAGCTCTTCTGCGCGCGCTCGATCACTTCCTTGGGGAGCATCATCATGCGCTCGGTCCGGACGAAGCCGGGCGCGACCGCGTTGACGTTCACGTTGGACGGTCCCAGCTCCACCGCGGCCGCCCGGGTGAGGCCGAGCAGCCCGGCCTTGCTGGCGGCGTAGTTGGCGACGCCGAATCCCGGTCGATCGGCCTGATGCGCGCTGACGTTGACGATCTTGCCGTAGCGCTGTTGCCGGAAGGTGGGCGCGACCGTCCGGATACAATGAAAGGCGCCGGTGACGTTGGTCTCCATCACCTCGCGCCAGGCCTCGTCACTGAGCCGCCAGAGCGCCCCGTCGCTCGCGATGCCGGCGTTGTTCACCAGATAATGGACGCCGCCCAGCCGTGCCTTGCTATCCCGGATGAAGGCCTCGACCGCTTCCCGGTCCCGCACGTCGCAGCGACACGCGTGCACGCCCACGCCCATCGACATGAGCGCGGTCTCCGTCAGCAGCGCCTGCTCGGTGACGTCCCGGCCAGGGAGGTTCACATAGCAGAACCCGACGTGGCATCCGATCCGGGCGAACTCCAGCGCGATGGCGCGGCCCAGCCCGGTCGCCCCGCCGGTGACGATGGCGACCTTGCCCTGGAATCCTTCGGCGACAGGCTGCGGCTGCTCCTTTTCTGCCACGGCACCCGCGCTTTCCGCTTCTTCCTCCCAGGACGATCGGTGCCCGTACCCGAAGAATGGCAAAGGCATGGGAGGTCGAAGGTACGGCGCGACGGGAGGGGGGGCAAGGGAAGAACAGCGTAAACAGTGAAAGGTGAACAGTGAAAAGGGGTTCAGCCGACCAGCGGAGCCCCCTTTCACTGTTCACTTTTCACTTTTCACGCAGTTTATTATCGGACATGCATCCCAAGACCCTCCCCTGGCTGATCCTCGGCCTGGCCGGCGCCTTCGCCTGGGGTGTGATCGCCCTCCACCGGGGGGAGACCATCAGCGCCGCCTGGCTGATCCTGGCCGCGGTCGGCACCTACCTGATCGGCTACCGGTTTTACAGCCGTTTCCTCGCCACCCGGGTCTTCGAGCTCAACGACCGGCGCGCCACCCCGGCCGAGCGGCTGGAGAACGGCCGGGACTTCGTGCCGACCACCAGGTGGGTCCTCTTCGGACACCACTTCGCGGCAATCGCCGGCGCGGGACCCCTGGTTGGGCCGGTGCTGGCGGCCCAGTTCGGGTACCTCCCCGGCACGATCTGGATCGTCTTCGGGGTGGTGCTCGCCGGCGCGGTGCAGGACTTCATCATCCTGTTCGGCTCCATGCGGCGCGACGGCAAGTCGCTGGGCCAGATGGCGCGGGACGAGATCGGGCCGTTCACCGGCCTGGTGGCGATGATCGCGATTCTCGCGATCATGATCATTCTGCTCGCCGTGCTCGCCCTGGTAGTCGTGAACGCGCTCCGCGACAGCCCCTGGGGCGTCTTCACCATCGCCTGCACCATCCCCATCGCGATGCTGATGGGCTTCTGGATGCGGGTGATCCGTCCCGGAAGGACGATCGAAGCCTCCATCGTCGGAGTGGCACTGCTGCTGGTCGCCCTGGTCGCCGGCCGCTGGGTCGCAACCTCACCCACCCTGGCTCCGATTTTCACGCTCTCGGGTCCCGCCCTCGCCGGCTGGCTCATGGGGTATGCCTTCGTCGCGAGCGTGTTGCCGGTATGGATGCTGCTCGCCCCGCGCGATTACCTGTCGACGTTCATGAAGATCGGCACGATCTTCCTGCTGGCGATCGGCATCCTGGTGGTGTTGCCGCCGCTCAAGCTGCCCGCGCTCACCCGCTTCGTCGACGGCACCGGACCGGTGTTCGCGGGCAAGCTGTTCCCCTTCTGTTTCATCACCATCGCCTGCGGCGCCGTCAGCGGCTTCCACGCACTGGTCTCCTCCGGCACCACGCCGAAGATGCTGCGGCGCGAGAGCGACGCCCGGTTGATCGGCTATGGCGCGATGCTGATGGAGTCGTTCGTCGCTGTGATGGCGATGTGCGCCGCCGCCGTGCTCGACCCCGGCATCTACTTCGCGGTCAACTCTCCATTGGCCACCCTGGGCGGCTCGGTCGAGTCCGCGGCGGTGGTGATCCGGGGGTGGGGCTTCGCGGTGACCCCGGCGCAGATGCAGGCTCTCGCTCATTCGGTCGGAGAGACGACGGTGCTGGCGCGGACCGGTGGCGCACCGTCGCTGGCGATCGGCATGGCCCACATCTTCAGCCAGGCCTTCGGCGAGAGTCTCACCGCGCTCTGGTACCACTTCGCCATCCTGTTCGAAGCGCTCTTCATCCTCACGACCCTGGATGCCGGGACCCGGGTGGGGCGCTTCATGCTGCAGGACCTCGCCGGCCACGCGTGGGCACCCTTACGTCGCACCTCCTGGTACCCCAGTGTCCTGGCCTCGTCCGCGGCCGTCGTCGCCGCGTGGGGCTACTTTCTGATCCAGGGCGTGCTCGACCCGCTGGGCGGCATCAACTCGCTCTGGCCGCTCTTCGGGATCAGCAATCAGCTGCTCGCCGCCGTGGCGCTCTGCGTGGGCACCACCATCCTGATCAAGGCCGGCAAAGCCCGCTACGCGTGGGTGACGCTCGGACCGCTCGTCTGGCTGCTCGCGGTGACGCTGACCGCCGGATGGCAGAAGATCTTCGCGGCCGATCCGAGGCTCGGATTTCTGTCTCACGCCCGCACGACCCTGGGGCAGGTCGCGGCCGGATCGCTCGATCCGGCCAAGGGCGCGCGCCTCGTGCTCAATGACCGGTTGGACGCGGTGGTGGCCGCCGCCTTCATGGGCGTGACCGTGGTGCTCGTGGCCGCCTGCGCGCGGGAGTGGGCGATGATCCTGGCTCGGCGGAAAGCGCCGGTTGCGCGGGAGAGCCCGTTCGTGGAGACGGCGTATGCCGGGTAAGCGGGAGCAGACGGGAGCAGACGGGAGCAGACGGGAGCGGGAAACCCTCCCGCCCGCTCCCGACCGCTCTCGCCCGCTCCCGCCCCGCATCGGAGCCCTGCTCACTCACCTGAAGCGAGTATGCGGCATGCCCGACTACGCCGCTTATGTCGCCCACCTGCGCGCCCACCACCCCGACCGCGCCATCCCCACCGAACGCGAGTTCTACGACGAGTACGTCCGGACCCGGTACGCTGACGGGCCCACCCGGTGCTGCTGAGCACCGGCACCATCGCGGCGCTCTGCGGGTTTGCCTTTCTCGCTGCTTTCACCGACGCGGTGGTCGGAGGCGGCGGGCTGATCCAGCTGCCGGCCCTGCTCGTGCTGGTCCCCGACGCACCGCTCCCCGCGATCTTTGGCACCCACAAGCTGGCGTCCACCGTGGGCACCATGACGGCCGTGCACCGCTATGCCGGCGGCCTGCGGATCGAATGGCGGCTGACGATCCCCGCCGCAGTGGCGTCGTTCGCCTGCTCGCTGCTCGGTGCCCACGCCGTGAGCGCGATCGACCCGAGCGTGCTCCGGCCCGCCATTCTGGTGCTGCTGGTCGGGGTGGCGATCTTCACCTGGCGGGCGCGGGATTTCGGTACTGTGCACCTGCCTCGGCTGGGCCCCCGACCCGCGCTCGCTGCCGGGCTGGTCATGGGCGGCGCTCTGGGGTTCTACGACGGGTTCTTCGGACCCGGGACCGGCACCTTTCTCATCTTTGGATTCGTCACCCTGTTCGGGTTCGATTTCCTGGCCGCGACGTCCGCGGCCAAGGTGGTCAACCTGGGCTCCAACTTTTCAGCCGCGCTCTACTTTGCCGCCACTGACCAGGTCCTCTACCGGCTCGCACTGCCCATGGCTGCCGCAAGTATCGTCGGGGCCACGATGGGAAGCCGGCTCGCGCTCGCCAAGGGTGTGGGTCTGGTTCGGACCTTCTTCCTTGCGCTCGTGACCGTTCTCGTCGTCAAGCTCGCACTCGACACGCTCCGCCCGCACTGACCGACGTCACTTCGACGTCAGGGTCTCAATCCACTCGGTGAGCCACTTGCCGGTGCGGGCGACCACGGCGGCGCTGTCGTTGTCGAGAAAGCTGTATCCGCCTCGCGCGAGACTCGAATCGGCGTAGATGCCCCGCGCTCGCGCCCGCTCCCGCGCATCGAGCAGCGCGGCGAGGCTGGCGCGGGTGCCGATCCAGAGCAACCCATCGGAGGCTCGTACCGCGTAGCGCAGCGGGACGTGGAAGCTGTCGGGCCACACGTAGACCCGGGAGAACAGCGGGATCAGAGCCGGATCGGTGAAGTACGAGAGCAGGGTGAGATACCTTACCCGAAACTCGGAGGAGTCGGCCATCAGGAACCGGGCCGTGACCGAATCGCGAGCGCCCGCGCCGAGCCGGCCCAGGACCCAGGCGTCGCCGTGGTCGTAGTCCCGTTTGGGTATCCGGGCCAGGATGTCGGCCAGCACGGGGGCATCGCCCCGGACGGCTCGACGCCGCTCGAGCAGGATCGCCTGGACCGACGGCTCGAGGTCCTGAGAGGTGACCCCCGGATTCTTGGGGAAGGGGTACGGGCCGGCGCGCTCGAAGAAGCGCCGGATGCGCAAGGCGCTGTCGGCTACCTGCGGGTCCCGGAGCAGCGCGAGCCGGGTCGTCGCGAGCAGCGCATCATTCCAGGGTCCGTCGCCATTGATCGCCGCCGTCACCCTGCCCCACAGGCGTCGGGTGTTACCAGACCGGAGGATGGCCAGCACCGAGTCGGCTGCGGGCGTGCCCTCTCGCAGACCCTCGTGGAGCTCGGAATAGGTGGCCCGACCCGGGTCACCCAACCGGATCTGCACCTGCGCCGCGGCGGGAGCGGGGGCGGCCGCCAGCGCGAGGCTGGACGCTAATCCGAGTAGAAGTCCTCTCACGCTGTCCGCCTGTCCGCCTGTCCGCCTCAATATATGTTTGACGGGTTCTGCTCCGGGCCCTACCCTCGGGAGACCCATGGCGACCCCGCTGAGCACCTTTCGCGAATCCAGTCTCTGGTCGACCCCGATCCGCGATCTGGGGCTCACCGTCGAGGACACTCGGCTCGAGCCCATTCTCCAGGAGTTCAAGCAGGAGCTCGCTCGCGTAGGACTCACCCGCCTGGAGCCGCGTTTCTACCTCTCCACCGAATGGGGCGTGCCGTTCCAGACAGTCGCCATCGCGATCCCCTTCTATCTCGCGCGGCCGGAGCTCACGGCGATCCACCAGGAATATCGGGGCCACGTGGAGGGCTTCGATCGGGCGGACATCCTGCGGTACCTGCGCCACGAGATGGGGCATGTGGTGAACTACGCCTACCGGCTGTACGAGGACGAAGAATGGATCCTCCGGTTCGGCTCCATCACCCAGCCCTACGAGGAGGACTACCGGCCGCAGCCGTTCAGCCGGCGCTACGTGCGCCACCTGCCCGGTTGGTACGCCCAGAAGCACCCGGACGAGGACTGGGCCGAGACGTTCGCCGTGTGGATGACACCCGGCATCGACTGGCGGCGAGAGTACGAGGGTTGGCCGGAGGCGCTCGCCAAGCTCTCCTATTGCGAGCGGACCGTGGCCCGGATCCTGGACCGCGATCCCCTCGTCACCGACGCGGAGCCGGATGAGGACGTCGCCGAGATCAACTATTCAGTAGGAGAGTATTACGAGCACGAAACGGCCGAGCCGGCCGAAGCGGGCGGCTTTCCGCCCGGGCTCGATGGAGCGCTCCGCGCGATTTTCGAGCGGCTACGCGACCCGGCGGCCCCCGGCGACGCTCCATTGTGCACGGCCGGCTCTCTCATTCGCTCGCTCGAGCGGGACCTCATGGAGAACGTGTTCCGGTGGACCGGACATTTCCCCGAGCGTACCCGCCGGCTACTCCACCATCTGGCAGAGCGGGCGGGCCAGCTCGAGCTGGGCTATTCGCTTTCTCAGGAGGGCCCCGCCACGGTCGCGCTCACCACGTTCGTGACCGCGCTCGCCATGAACCACGTCCACCGGGGCAGCTACCTGCCCTAGCTCGGGTGCCGGTGCTCGTGCGGGGCAGCCCAGATCGCGGCCGGATCGTCGGCCCCGACCAGGTTGGCGTGGACCATCCATCCAAACAGATGGGGGAGAAACCGACCGCCGACGGCGTCGCAGGCTTCCCGCGTCGTGATGGAGCTCGCGGGGCCGAACAGCGGCCGCCCGTCGCGCTGCTCGCGCCAGCGCTCGCGCTGGCCGAGCGGGGGAATGCAGATGTTGCTGTGGAGGTGCCAGCGCGCGATCGAGAGCGGGACGCGGCGATTGAGCTCGTCCAAGGTGGCCCGCTGGGGTGCGGTGTACATCGCGCCGATCAGTCGGAGGCTCCCGTCCGGTTCCTGCCGGTACAGCAACGAAGTCGGCTTCGCGGGATCGAACGCGACGACGGCCTCGACCGCCCGCGACCAGCGGGTGTAGTGAAAGACCGCCTGGTTCTTCAGCCGCGGTGCGAACCGCCGGAATCCGTCAGCTTCGGCAAGGCGGACGTCGGCGTACCGGGCAATGGCACGGCGGAGCATATCGGCAACCGCCGCGGCGCGAACCGAGTCCGCCCCGCTGGGCGGGCGGGTTGGGGTGAGGGTCAGGTGGGCTCCCTGTCCCATGGACTGGCTCATTTCGTGATCGATCTGGACGTCGGCGTCGGAGTGGTTGCGGGGCTGCTGGGCGCAGCCGACCGCTGCGAGAGGCAACGCAAGGAGTAGCAGCGCAAGATGAGCTGCCCGGCGAATGATGGCGAATGGCATGTCGGCGCTGACGAGGGAC
>DASQPE010000088.1:0-7698 GCA_035644115.1 Gemmatimonadales bacterium | reverse complement strand
GAGCGGCTGAAGGCGGCGGTTTGCTAAACCGTTTTAGGGGTGAAAACCTCTAACGAGGGTTCGAATCCCTCCCACTCCGTAAAACCCTACCGGACGGCCCCTCATCCGAGTGACACCATGACTCGCCGGCGGGCTCGCTGGTATCTGGCACCGCTCCTCATCATCGCCTTCCTCGCGGGGGCCGAGCTTTCGGCTCGGCTCGACGATCTCATCCGCTACGGCGTCCCCCTGTTCGCCGCCCCCTCTGTCAGCTATGACCTGGTGGTTCGCGACTCGGCGACGATTCGGGGGCGGCCCTACGGCCGCTACGAGCGGACTCAGCTCAATGGCGCAGGCTTCCGCGGTGCACCGATCAGCCCTGTGCCCCCAGTGGGTTGCGCACGGATCATCGTGCTTGGCGCGTCCGAGTCGATCGTGGGCGGGGAGGAGGTTGGCACCGACTATCCAGCGCGCATGCAGGAGACCTTAGCGCAACACGGCTGTTTCGACGTGCAGAACGCAGCGGTGAGCGGGCTCGATCTGTGCCGCCTGACGACGCTGTGGACCAACTGGGTTGCCAAATGGTCGGCCAATGTGGTCGTCGTGTATCCGACGCCGTATTTTTATATGTCTCCGAACCCACCGGATTATCCAACCGAGCCGTTACACCCCATGGGAAAGCCACCGTGGTGGACGTCGCGGATCATCCCGCGTTGGCACGACCATCCCTTCGCGCCAGACGTGGTGGCCAAGTGGCAGATCCGGCGGGACATCGTGCGCAAGCTGGCGCCGCACCCCCCCGGCTGGGAGTATCGGACAGTGCCGCCCGATCGGCTTGCGCTCTACGAGCGCCACCTGGACAGCCTGGTGGTGGCCATTCGGGCGACCGGCGCCGAGCCGGTGCTGGTGACTCACGCGACACGTTTTCCCAACCCGCCGACCAAAGAAGACGAGTTGCTGATGCTCGCCTGGGAGCACAACTCGCGAGCGACAGCACAGGTGCTCCTCGAGTTCGAGCACGCGGCCAACGCAGTGATGGCCGCCATTGGCCGGCGGCGGGACGCGATGGTCGTGGATGCCGCCGCCCGGATGGACGGGCGGCGGGACTGGTTCACCGATTTCTCCCACTTTTCGGGCGAGGGCCGGAGGGTGCTCGGTGCCCTGGTGGCGGACAGCGTGCGCTCGCTGGTCCGTCGTCGGATCGCGACCGGCTTCCGGGACAGTCGCAAAGGCCACTGAGGGCGCGGCCGCAGTCCTTCGCCCCCTAGAAGACCTGCACCCCGTGCCCCGGGCGGCCCGGCGGACAGCCGTTGCTGAGATCGGGGTTGTGATCGGCGAAGTACGCCCGCGCACCTGCCGCATCAGCGATCTGATAGGTCGACTGGGTCCGTGCGTTGAAGACTACCAGCCCCCGGTAGGGATACTTTGCGTCCTCGCCGTAGATCCGGGTAACGATCCCGTCCGGCTCCACTCGGAGATTGGGTGAGACGACGTCGGCCCGAAGAGTGCTGTCCTGGTAAACCACCCACAGTGCGCCCTTGAGGTCCCACGGGGCTTCGAACACGATCGCCGGACCCACGTAGGGGCAGAAGCCGTCGAGCAGCAACGTGGTTTCCCGGGGCAGTGTCGGGAACGACTGCCGTATTCCAGCAAGCAGCTGCCGCTCCTGCTCGTATGCGATGACCCAAAACTTTTCCAGGCTCATGGTGACCAGGAATGCCCCACAGACGCCCGCGCCGACCACGCCGGCGAAGGTGGGCGCCCGCCAACGACGTGGGAGCAGGGCCGCGGCAAGAGCGGCCGCCGCCGACCAGCCGAGTGCGACGCCCGCGGCCGCGGCGACCGCGGTGCGATTGTTCGGGCCGGTGGGTGAGAAGCTGACCCTGGTGGTAATGAACACCACGTGTCCGAGCAGCACGACCGCCGCGCCCGCGATTGCCAGCTGGACGGATTGTCGCAAGCTGGGAAGCGGCTCCCTCGCGAGCACGCGATACAGATAGCCGGCGACCAGGATCCCGAGCCCGGCGGCAAGGGCGATGCTCGCCGGCTCGGCGCTGTTGTGGAGAGCGATCCAGAGTGTCCGGGGAGCCGCAATGCCGTACACCGCCGCGTTGATGTGGCTGATCTGATGAATGAGACTGGCCAAATAGCCTGGTTTGGAAGCGTGACTCAGCCGCGTCGACGTGAGGGCCTTAAAGCCGGCGACCGAGAGCGCCGCCGCGACCGTGGCAGCGAGGAACAGAAGCAGCCCGCGCTGGCTCGGTGGAGCCGCGGCCTGCGAGGCCAGCCGGCGCTGCCGGACCCAAACCAGCAGCGGATTGAGGAAGAAGAGTGGCAGCGCAACCTCGTACGCCAGGGCGCTTGCCACCAGCGCGGCCAGACTGGCGATTCGCCAGGCCCAGGTTCGCCAGGCCGCGCTGTGAAGCGAGCGGAGCGCGGCATAGAGGCTGAACAGATACGCCGCCATGCTGAGCGGCGCCTGAAAAGCCGAGTACCACACGCGCGCGGTCGAGTAATGTGGCAGCACCGGGTACAGGACTCCGGCCGAGATCGCGATGACCCGGGGGACACCAAGGTCTCTTAGCACGAGGACCAGCAGAACGGCCGCCGCGACGAGGACGGCCGCATTCACCAGATGATAGCCGAGCGGTGCAGCGCCGAAGACCCGGTACAATAGCGACAGATAGAGCACCTGGCCCGGCCGCATGCGCACCTGCGGTTGGGCGTACAGTGTGCGATAGAATCCGGGCAACGATTGAACCGGGGCCAGCGCGAACGAGCCGAGCAGGTCCCAGTCATCGCTGTAGAACCCGAGGCTGCCAAGGTGAACCGCGAGCGATACGGCGGCGACGAGAGCCACAATGGCTGCGTCGAGCCTGACGTCTCGCCGCCACTGGGTCGGGTCGTGCTCCATGGGGTGGGGAATCCGCGGCGTCGGCGTCGGGTCCAACCTAGTCAAAACTGAAAGTAGAGAAACGGCGAGCTGCCGTTTCCGAGCATCAGAGCGATGCATGCGCCCAAAGCGGCGCTGAGTGCGATGGCGCGGGCAGGCCTCGGAGTCCAGTCCCTGTGCAGATCGATGGCGTTGGGTCCGCGCATGGCCCACCACGCTGCGCCGGCCAGCAGCAATGCCATAGCAGGCGCGTTCTCCACCAGTGCGCCCCCAGCCGGGACAAACATCTTCTGAAGCAGCACCCCCGCCATCCCGAAGTCCCGGGAACGGAAGAGCACCCAACCCACCACCACCATGAGGAACATCACGACCTGACGGACCGTTGCCGGAAGGCGATCCCATACCCCGCCCCAGCGGCGATAGGCTGAGAGCAGCAGACCGTGGTAGGCTCCCCAGGCCACGAAGGTCCAGTTGGCGCCGTGCCACAGCCCTCCCAGAAGCATGGTGAGCATCAAATTGCGGTAGGTGTTCCACTCTCCGTGGCGGTTACCGCCCAGCGGTATATAGAGGTAGTCCCGGAGGCAGCTCGAGAGTGAGATGTGCCAGCGGCGCCAGAAATCGGAGGGATCGAGCGCCTTGTACGGTGAATTGAAGTTGACGGGGATCCGCAATCCGAACAGGTAGCCCAGCCCGATGGCCATGTCGCTGTAGCCGGCAAAGTCGAAGTAGAGCTGGAAGGTGTAGCCCAACATCGCGAGCCAGGCACCGGCAGACGAGAGCCCGGTGTAGTGCGCCAGCGCGGGGTCCACGAAACTGGCCAGGCTGTCGGCCACCAGCACCTTTTCCACCAGGCCCGTGATGAAGTAGGAGATGCCGAGACCGAGCCAGCGCCTCCGATCGGCGTGCCCCAGACCCTCGAGATCCTCCTTGATCTGCCGGAACCGGACGATCGGGCCGGCGACGAGCTGGGAGAAGAGCGAGACGTACGCCGAGAACTCAAAGAGGTTGCGGGTGGGGCGGATGACGCCCCGGTAGCTGTCCACGATGTAGGTGATGGTGTGGAACGTGTAGAACGAGATTCCCACCGGCAGCACGATGTTCCAGGCGGGGAGCGGAACGCCGGCGCCAAAGGCGTTCGCCAGGTCGGCGAAAGATTGGGCCAGGAAGTGGCCGTACTTGAAGAACCCGAGCAGCGACAGGTCGACCACGATCGGAAGGACCAGACACAGCTTCCGCCGCTTCGCATCCTGCCACCGGAGAAACCCGAGCCCCGCGGTGTAGCTCACCAGAGTCGAGAACGCCATGAGCAGGCAGAACCGGGGATCCCAGTAGCCGTAGAAGACGTAGCCGGTGACGGCCAGCCAGACGTAGCGCGACTTTGCGGTGGGGAGCAGCCAGAATACGACGTAGGTGATCGGCAGGAACAGCCCGAGGAACACGAAGCTGTTGAAGAGCACGCGGTCTACGCCCGGTTCCGGGTGATCGGCTGCGAAGGCCGGCGCCACACCAGCGCCACCCCGGCCCCGCCAAGTCCGAGTCCCAGCGCGAAGGCGAGGGCTACATGGCGGTACCGCACCTTCGACTTCGCCGGGGTCACCACAGTGCGCTTCCGTCTGACCGGCGGAAGGGGCTTCGAGGGTGCCAGCAGGAAGTCGGTGAGAGCTACGGCCTCTCCGTCCGAAAGATCGAGCGCCGGCATCTGCGAGTGAGGGTTGTCGAACTTGGGTTCCCGGATGTGATGCCGGGTCCAGAACCGCACTCGGTCCATGCCTTCCAGCGCCAGAACGTCATGCCGCGCTTTACGGTTGCTGAGAAAGGGCTCCGCGGGCAACGCGTCCACCGACTCCACGGCCATCCGGTACGCATCCGAGGACAGCCGATTCGTCAGCCGCTCGACCAGCGCGTCCCGGTCGAGCGGAGGCCCGAAGCCGCCGCCCTTGCCGGCCAGCGAGTGGCACCCGAAGCAGCCTTTGTCCTGCATCAGCCGCAACGGCTTGACACCGGTCGTGAGACCGTATGGATAGGTAGCGGCAGGCTGGTACTTGACGGCGAGAATAGCCGTGGCACCGGTCACGTCGGGAAAGATCGGCACGAGGTACACAGCGTCCGGTCCGCAGGCGAGGCCCACCACGGCCTGGTACTGGTCCCCGCGATATTGCATCAGATAGGCCGGGACGCTCAGCATCCGGCGCTCGCGGAGCCCATAATGCAGAGCGAAGACGCCCTTGCCGTGCCGCTCCTCGGTCCCCTTGAGTCCCGGCCTTCCGGACAGCGCCACAAAAAAGCGGTCGCTCCACTTGGGCGGAAGGCCCGACCGGCCGGCCGGACAATAGTCCAGCTGCACCGGCGAGACGGCCGGGCTGAAGATCATCGGGGCGTTCATGCTGATGCTGGGGTCGTGCCCGTCCCACCCGTAGTCGCCGCCGCGCTCGATCTCGAGGAAACGATCCACGTCGGCGCCGTTGTCCGCTACGAAGAGCCGGCTGCCCAGAAGCTTGAGGCCAAAAGCATTGCGGAGACCCGAGGCCCACACGTATGCAGCCCTGCCCGACCGGTGCGCACCCGCGCGGGGGTTCGACGGGTCCGGGCGTCCATCCAGGGTCAGGCGCAAGATCTTGCCTAGCGTCGATCCCAGATCTCGGCTGTGCTTGGGCTGCTCGCCGTCACCGACGCTCACGTAGAGGCTGGTCGCGGTCGCCTGGCACGGCCCGATCTGGTGCGATACCGCCGCCACCTCGCCTTCGAATGGGCTGGTGAATACCACTTTCGAGCTCGGCACCAGCCCAAAACGCCCGGCCGTCGTCTGGAACCGCGCGAACCCGTTCCGTAGCACGCCGGTCGAGTCAGCATACGCGAAGGTCGCGAAGACGTACCCATGCGTCGGCTCGAGGCAGAGCCCAGCGAGCCCGACTTCTCCGGAGTAGCCCGGCAGCGTGTCCTTGGTGGGCTTCGGCATGACGTCGCTCGCGAAGGTGTGCACCGTCCGGTCGTTGGTGACCACCTTGATGGTGCCTTGGAGCTCGGTGACGAAGTAGAGGGGATCGTTCGGAGCGTGGCCCGGATGAGGAACGAAGGCGATCGACGTTGGAAACCGGAAACCCTCGGCGTCGCGCCGCAGGGTGAAGCCGTCGGCCAGCGCCCAATCGCTTCTCCAGTCAGGCGGGGGCGAGATACTTTGCGCCGCCCCCATCGCCGGGACGGCGAACCACGCGACCATGCCGAGGCGGAGCGCCGTGGTCCGGGGCGTCATAGGGTACTACGCATCGGGATCACCGGAGCGAAAGGCAACGTCGGGCCAGGTTGATGATGGGCGGAGACCCCTGCAATCTGGCGTCGCCGGTCGCTTGTCGCCAGCGCGCGACGCTACGATCATGGGCACGATTCCGATTTGTTCGACAGTCCTCGACTGGAGGCCAGAATGGTGACGCTCGCCAAGATCGGCAGGTGGTTGAGAGATGCCTGGTTCCTGATCGGCATCGCCGCTGTGCTGTTCGGCCTGCTCGAAGGCGGCCTGTCGTTGGCTTTTCTAGTCAAGCATCGGGTCAGCCGGGCAGAGCAACGTCGGGACTGGCGGGTCGACGCGGATGCGTACCCGGACCGGTCGTGGGTGATGAAGTACTACCAAGAATTCCGCGCCTCCGATGGCGTCCGTTGGAGGCCATATGTCTACTGGCGGCGAGGGGCCTACCGTGGAGCGTACATCAACGTCGATGCCACCGGGATTCGACGCACCGCGGGCACGGCGCCGGCCGCGCCTGCCTCCGGCCGGTCGATCAGGATCTTCATGTTCGGTGGGTCCGCGCTGTGGGGGACCGGGGCGAGAGACGAGTTCACCATTCCTTCGATCCTGGCCCGGGAGCTCGAGAGCAGGGGCCTGCGTACCGAGGTCACCAACTTCGGCGAATCCGGCTACGTCAGCACCCAGGAAGTCATTGCCCTCCTGCTCCGCTTGCAGAAGGGCGACCGGCCTGATCTCGTGATCTTCTACGACGGCGCCAACGATACCTATTCCGCATACCAGCAGCACGTTGCCGGGCTGCCGCAGAATGAGTTCAACCGGGTCACCGAATTCAATCTGTCGGGCGATTCCGCCCGGCTCCGCGCCATGGCGCTGAGGGATGCGGCGGGCAGCCTGTCAACCGTGCGGGTGCTGGGCACTATGCTCCGGAAGGCCGGGATGCCGGCCCGGCCCGGGGCCAAGCAGCTGGTCGGCGACGATCCAGCAGCCGACAATCCGCCGGGCGGATCGGGGGTGGCCGCCACCTATTTCGGGAACCTGGAGCTGCTGAGCGCCCTGGGCGACCATTACCACTTCAAGTCCCTCCTGTATTGGCAACCGACGCTTTTTCAGAAGACAACTCTGACGCCATACGAGGAGAAGGAACGCCGCAAGGCCCAAGCGTTCGCCGGGTTCTTCAGAGAGACATACGCCATCGTCCGGCAGCACCGACCCCCCGAGAAAGGCGCTGCCGTCTTTCACGACCTCAGCCACCTGTTTTCGGATGTGCGGCAGCCGATTTTCATCGACTGGATCCACGTCGGCGAATCCGGCAATGACACAATCGCGAGGACGATGGCGACCGACGTCCTGGGCGCTATCGGCACCGGGCCGGCACTCAACAGACAAAAAGAAAAACAGGTCCCCACTGAAAAAAGTGGGGACCCGTGACCGCAGTTTGCTTTCGGCCCTACTTGGTGAACACGCCCCAGTTGACCGGCTGATTGTCCCGCACCGACGCCTCGAGATACCGCCGGTGCCCCTCGACCGTCACGTTCAGCGCATCGAACTGATAGATGCCGTCGTGCCGGATGATGGGTTTGGGACT
>DASQPE010000087.1:0-4279 GCA_035644115.1 Gemmatimonadales bacterium | reverse complement strand
ATGATCATCTGGGCGATCCGCATCCCCCGGCTCACGGCGAACGGCTCCGTGCCCAGGTTGACCAGCGCCACCATCAGCTCGCCCCGATAGTCGCTGTCGATCGTTGCCGGGGTATTGGGGAGCGTGACGCCATGCCTCAGCGCCAAGCCCGAGCGCGGGCGGATCTGGCACTCGAACCCGTCCGGCAAGGCGATGCTGAAGCCGGTGTGGAAGAGCCGTCGTTCGAGCGGGGCGAGCGAGCCGTCCTCGGCACTCCTGAGGTCGTAGCCCGCGGCACCGGGGGTAGCCCGGGCGGGGAGCGGCAGACCCTCGCCGTGCGGGAGACGCGAGACCAGGACCGTGACCGCGGGCGCCGGCCCGCGCCCGTCAGAGGACGGCCGCGACATCGACCAGGGGCAGCTTGAATGCCTCGGCAACGGCGGGATAGACGACCTTGCCCTCCACTACGTTCAGCCCCTTTCGGAGCGCCTCGTCGCGCCGGCAGGCCTCCTGCCACCCGTATCGGGCGAGTCGGAGCCCGCCCTGAAGGGTCGCGTTGGTAAGCGCGAGGGTGGAGGTCCGCGGGACCCCGCCCGGCATGTTGGCGACGCCGTAGTGCAGGATCCCGTCGACGAAGTAGGTCGGATTCTCGTGGGTGGTCGGCTTGATGGTCTCGACGCAGCCGCCCTGATCGACCGCCACGTCCACGATCACCGCGCCCTGCTTCATCCGCTTGAGATCGTCCCGGCGGAGCAGGTGCGGGGCCCGCGCCCCCGGCAGGAGCACGGCTCCGATCACGAGGTCGGCCCGGGACGCCGCCTCGAGGATGTTGTGGCGATTGGAGAACCAGGTATCGCAGTTGGCGGGGAGAACATCGTCGAGGTAGCGGAGTCGCTCGAGCGAGATGTCGAGGATGGTGACGTGGGCGCCGAGGCCCGCGGCCATCTTGGCGGCGTTGATGCCCACGGTCCCGCCGCCGATGATCATCACCTCCGCCGGCGCCACGCCGGGCACTCCGCCCAGGAGAATGCCCCGCCCCCCGTAGACTTTTTCGAGGTACTTGGCGCCCGCCTGCACTGCCATCCGCCCGGCGACCTCCGACATGGGGGTGAGGAGCGGAAGCTCGCCGCTGGCCAGCTGCACCGTCTCGTAGGCCACCGCGACGGCGCCGGACTCGATCACCGCCCGGGTGAGCCGCTCATCGGCCGCGAAATGGAAGTAGGTGTACATCACCTGGCCCTTCCGCATTCGCGGCCACTCGACCTCGATCGGCTCTTTTACCTTCATGACGAGCTCGGCCTTGGCCCACACCTCGTCGGCCGCCGGCACAATCCCGGCGCCGGCCGCGGCGTACGCCTCGTCCTCGAAGCCGCTCCCCTCCCCCGCCCCCCGCTCGACCGAGACGGTGTGTCCATGGGCGACCAGCGCCTCCGCGCCCGCCGGCACCAGGGCGACGCGGTTCTCGTTGGTCTTGATCTCCTTGGGAACGCCGATGTGCATGCTAACCTCGGTAAGAAGTAAGAGGTGAGAGGTAAGAGGGAGAGGAGCCGAGGGGCCTCGCCCCTCTCACCTCTCACCTCTCACCTCTCACCTCTTACCGGGGTCCAAGTCGCACCACCGTCTGCCGCTCCGGCGCAAAGAACTCCGCCGCGGTCGCGGCGGCCTCCTCGGAAGTCACCGCATCGATGTCGGCGAGCATCTCGCCCAGCGGCCGATACCGGTCGTCGTGGAGCACGAAGCCCGCGAGCCGGTGCATCCTGGCGCCCGGGCTCTCCAGCGACAGCACCACCTGTCCCTTGAGCTGGCGCTTGCCGTCCGCGAGCTCGTCTGCCGGGAGGCCCTCTTGCGCCAGCAAACCGTACTCGCCGCGGATCGCCTCGATCGCCTGATCGGCCGTCGCCGGCTGGGTGCCGACGTAGACCCCAAGTTGTCCCGTGGTCTGAAAGAACTGCTTGAAGGCAAAAACGGCGTAGGCCAGTCCGAGCTGCTCCCGAACCCGCTGGAACAATCGGCTCGACATCCCACCGCCGAACGCGTTGACCAGGATGCCCAGCGTGAACCGCCGAGGATCCTGGAGCGGGAAGGTGTCCGTGCCAAAGACGATATGAGTCTGGGTGGAATCCCGGATCTCGGTCCGCTCCACCCCGCGCGCCGCCGGCGCCGCGGGGACGGGCGGCCGCGGGGGCGAGGGAGCGGCAGCGTCGAGCCAGCCCTCCCGGGCGAGCGCCTCGAGCAGCTGATCGTGGTCCACGTTGCCGGCGGCGGCCACGACACAATTGGCTGGGTAGTATCCCCGGTGGGCTTCCCGCAGGTCACCGGTGCCCAGGGCGCTCACCGTCTCCGGCGTGCCGAGAATCGAGTACCCGTAGGGATGGGTAGGCCAGAGCGCGGCGGCGTGGAGCTCGTGGACCAGATCGTCCGGCGTATCCAACACGCCGTTGATCTCTTCCAGGATGACGTTGCGCTCGGGGAGCAGGTCCCGCTCCTGCAGCAGCGGGCGGCGCACCAGGTCGGTGAGGATGTCGATGGCGAGGGGGAGGTCCTCGTCGAGGACGTGGGCCTGGTAGCTGGTATAGTCGCGGCCGGTGAACGCGTCGAGCGCGCCGCCCCGCACCTCGAGCTCTAGGGCAAGCTGCCGGGCGGAGCGCCGCTCGGTCCCCTTGAACACCATGTGCTCGAGCAGATGGGACACGCCCATCTTGGCGCGACGCTCGTGCGCGCTCGCCGTCCGGACGAAAATCCCGATGGCGGCGGACCGCACCGCCGGCATCGCTTCGGACAGGACCACCAGCCCCGACGCCGCCATCGTGCGCCGGAGGCCGGTGTCCAGCAGGGTCGTCTCCACGGAGCGCCTAATCCTTGGGCAGGAGCGCTTTCCGGGACAGCTTCATGCGGCCGCGCTCGTCCACCTCGAGCAGCTTGACCTGCACGATATCGCCCTTCTTGACGACGTCTTCCGTCTTCTCGGTCCGGCCGTGCTGCAGCTCGCTGATGTGGAGCAGCCCCTCTACGCCGGGGATGATCTCCACGAACGCGCCGAACGGCGTCGTGCTCTTCACCGGACCCTCGTACACCTTGCCGACCTCGGGCTCGGCCACGATCGCGGCCACCATCTCGCGCGCCTTCTCGCCGGCGTCGCCGCCCACCGCGGCGATCGTGATCAGGCCGGTGTCGTCCACGTTGATCTTGGCCCCGGTCGCGTCCTGAATGCCGCGAATCGTCTTGCCCTTGGGTCCGATCACGTCGCCGATCTTTTCCGGCTTGATCTGGATGGTGATGATCCGGGGCGCGTACTTGGAGAGCTGCGCTCGCGCTTTCGGCAGCACCTTCTCCATTTCCTTCAGGATATGGAGCCGCCCTTTCCGGGCCCGCTCGAGCGCCTCCTTCATGATGTCGAGCGTCAGGCCCTCGATCTTGATGTCCATCTGAATCGAGGTGATACCGTTGGCGGTCCCGGCGACCTTGAAATCCATGTCGCCCAGCGCATCCTCGGACCCCAGAATGTCGGTGAGCACCGCGATCCGGTCGCCCTCCTTGACCAGGCCCATGGCGACGCCGGCACACGGCGCCTTCATCGGCACACCGGCATCCATCAGCGCGAGCGAGCCTGCGCACACGGTCGCCATCGAGGACGAGCCATTTGATTCGAGCACCTCCGACACCACCCGCAACGTGTAGGGGAACTCCTCGTAGTGGGGCAGCAGCGGCTGGAGCGCCCGCTCCGCCAGCGCCCCGTGACCGATCTCCCGCCGGCTGGTGCCGCGGATCATCTTCACTTCGCCGGTCGAATAGGGCGGGAAGTTGTAGTGCAGCATGAACGACTTGGTGGTCTCGCCCAGCACGTCGATGCTGTCGATCCGCTGCTCATCGTCGGCCGTCCCCAGCGTCACCGAGGCCAGCGCCTGGGTCTCCCCCCGCTGGAACAGGGCCGAGCCGTGCGCCCGAGGCAGCAGGGCCGTTTCGATCGCGATCGGGCGGATGGTCTCGAGGTCGCGCCCGTCCACCCGTTCGCCCTTCTCCAGCACCTGGGCCCGCATCACCCGGTATTCGATCTCGTCGAGCTCCGCCACGACGTCCTTCGGGTTGTCCGGGAATTCGGTGGCCAGCTGAAGCTGAACGGCCTGGCGCAGCTGCTTTACGCCGGCCGCTCGCGCGGCCTTATCCTTGGCGTTGATCGCCGTGGCCATGGCGGTCTCCGCAGCGTCCTTGACCCGCGCAACCAGCCCGGCTGGAGGAACCGGCTTCTCCCAGGAGAGCTTGGGCCGCGGCTCTGCATTCGGGACCTGGTCGCCCTCGAGCG
>DASQPE010000086.1:0-17335 GCA_035644115.1 Gemmatimonadales bacterium | reverse complement strand
GAGGTGGGACGTACGAGGCCGCCGAAACTCGTGGGAGCCCCCTCTTACCTCTCACCTCTTACCTCTCACCTCTCACCTCTCCACCTCTCACCTCTTACCTCTCACCTCTCACCTCTCACTGGATAGCCCCTCTCCCGCAGGAACGCCCTGGCTTCCGGAATCGACGATCCCTGGAAGTGGAAGATCGAGGCCGCGAGAACCCCGTGCGCCCCAGCCTCGAGTGCTTCGGCCAGATGCTCCAGCTTCCCCGCCCCGCCTGAGGCGATCACCGGAATCCGCACCGCGTCGGCCGCGACCCGGAGGAGCGGCAGGTCGTATCCCGATTGGGTGCCGTCCCGATCCATCGAGGTGAGCAGGATCTCCCCGGCGCCGAGGGCCTCGAGCCGCCGGATCCAATCAACCGCCTCGAGCGAAGTTTGCTCCCGTCCTCCCGTCACCATCACCGTGTACCGTCCCTCGATCCGCTTCACGTCCACCGCGGCCACGACGCACTGTACCCCGAAGCTGCTCGCGAGTCGCTCGACCAGCGCGGGATCGCGTACTGCCGCCGTGTTCACCGACACCTTGTCGGCGCCGGCCCGGAGCGCCTCGCCGGCGTCGGCAACCGTTCGAATCCCGCCGCCCACGGTAAAGGGGATGAAGACGGTGTCTGCCACGCGGCTCACCATGTCGAGGGTCGTGCGGCGGTCCTCGTGGGTGGCGGAGATGTCGAGGAAGACGAGCTCATCGGCGCCTTCCGCGTCGTAGCGAGCGGCCTGCCCGACCGGGTCGCCCGCGTCCCGCAAGGCCTCGAAATGGATCCCTTTGACGACCCGGCCGCCCGCCACATCGAGGCACGGGATGATGCGGCGGGCTAGCATACCCGGAGCACGTCGTCCAGCGGGCCGCCGTGGCCTTCACTGAGCAGCACCTGGATGTCGTCGAGCGCTCGCCGCTCCCGGGGCCACGCGAAGCGCGCCCGGGCATCGTCCGGCCGGAGCCACTCCGCTCCGTCGTGCTCCGGTCCGAGGCGCGGCTCCGCGCCCGGCGACACGAATGCTGCGAAGACGGGGACCAGCGCGACTTCGTCCAATCGGTGCTGATAGAAGAGCTCGACCCGGCTCAGGTTGTACAAGCGCTCGGGCACGAGGCCGGTTTCTTCCGCCAGCTCGCGGCGGGCCGCGTCGGCGGGAGACTCGCCGGATTCGATGTGCCCATGTACGGCTTCCCAGGAGCCGGGGCACCGGCCGTGGGGACCGCGCCTGAGCACCAGGATTTCGAGTGGCCGCCCCGGGCCGCGCAGCACGTACACGTCGATGAACTTGGTGCGCAGGGTCGTCACGGCTGCCAGCGGGCAAAGGCGGACAGCAGCGCAAGGCCGGCCCGTTGCGATTTCTCGGGATGGAACTGGGCGCCGACGACATTGCCCTCGCCGACGATCGTGGGAAAGACGTAACCGTACTCGCCGGTGGCGAGGACCGCCCCGTTCGCCAGCCCGGCCGGGTGGTAGCTGTGAACGTGATAGAAGAACTCGGGCTCCCGCAGCACGTCCCGCAGCACCGGGTGCGAACGCCCCGCCGCCGTCGGCTCGACCCGGGCCCAGCCGACATGCGGGACGGGAAGATCCCCCGCGAATCGCCGCACCACGCCAGGCAGCAGCGCGAGCCCCGGTACCCCAGGTGCCTCCTCGCTGCTCTCGAGAAAAAGCTGGAGCCCGAGGCAGATCCCCATCACGGGGCGGCCGGCGCGCGCTGCCTCCTGCACGGCGGCGCCGAGACCGCTCCGGCCCAGATTTGCCGCCGCTTGGCCGAAATGCCCGACGCCCGGCATCAGGACCCGATCGGCCCGCCGGACGACCTCGGGGTCCGCCGTGAGCTCGGCCTGGTGCCCTCCGGCTGCGAGCCCGCGCACCACGCTCCGGAGGTTGTTCACGCCGTAGTCCACCACGGCGATCACAGGACGCCTTTGGTCGAGGGAACTCCCCGCACCCGCGGATCGACCGCCGTGGCGGCATCGAGCGCGCGGGCAAAGGCCTTGAACGTCGCCTCGACGATATGATGCGGATTGTCGCCGCGGACCAGGTCGAGGTGGGCGGTCAGCCCTGCGTTGAGCACCAGGCCGCGGAAGAACTCGGGGGTGAGGAACACGTCGTAGTCGCCGAGCATCTGCCACTTGGCAATCTCGACGTGGTAGGACAAGTACGGTCTCCCCGACACGTCGACCACCGCGCGAACCAGCGCCTCGTCCAGCGGGACCATCGCGTCGGCGTAGCGCCGAATCCCGGCCCGGTCCCCGAGCGCCTGCGCAATGGCCTGCCCCAGCGCGATGCCGGTGTCCTCGACCGTGTGGTGGCCGTCCACGTGGAGGTCCCCGCTTCCCTCGACGGTGAGGTCGATGAGCGCGTGCCGGGCCAGGGCCTCGAGCATGTGGTCGAAGAAGCCGATGCCGCTGTGAATCCGGGCCTCGCCCGTGCCGTCGAGCGCCACCCGGACGTGGAGGTCGGTTTCCTTCGTCTTTCGATGGATGTCGCCGATGCGAGGCATAGCAGCAAGGTAAGAGGTGAGAGGTGAGAGGTGAGAGGGCCAATCCTCCCTCTCACCTCTTACCTCTCACCTCTCACCTCTCACCTCTCACGCAGAATCGTCTCCAGCGCTCCGACTACCGCGTCCATGTCCTCCGGCGTGCCCACCGAGATCCGCAGGCACTCGCTCAGCTCCGGGGCCGCCGAGACGTCGCGCACGAGAATGCCGTACTCCTCCAGCAGCCGGCGGAACACCTCGGCCGCGGGTACCGCCAGAAGGCGGATGAGCAGGAAGTTCGCCGCGGAGGGAAAGACGGTGACCCCCCGAAGCGCCCGAAGCCGCTCGAGCGTCCGATCGCGCGTCGCGACGATTTCCCGGACCCGGGCGGCCGCTGTCTCCGTGTGGGCGAGCATCACTTCGGCGGCGGTGAGCGACAGCACGTTGACGTTGTACGGGAGTTTTGCCTTGGCGATCTCCCGGGCGACCGCGGGGTGCGCCAGGGCGACGCCCAGCCGGAGACCGGCGAGGCCGAACGCCTTGGAGAAGGTCCGCAGGACGACAACGCGGGGCGAGGTCGCAAGAAGGCCGAGCGCGGTCGGGCCGCCGAAATCCTGGTAGGCTTCGTCGCAAAGCAGAAGGGCGTCGGTGTGCTCGAGCAGGCGCTCGACCCCGTCGGCCGGCAGGGCCGAGCCGGTCGGATTGTTGGGCGAGTTGAGCACGACCACCCGGGCCCGCTCGCGGTTTGCGACGTCGGTCAGGGCTTCGACGTTGTAGCGGAATTCGGGGCCGAGGGCAACCGGCACGTAGCAGCCGCCGAACACATTGGTCAGCAACCGGTACAGGGAGAACGTGGGGCTGGGCGCCACCACCGGGTCACCCGTATCTAGGGTGACCGCCAGCGTAGCCTGGATCAGCTCGTTCGACCCGTTGCCGACGAGGATCCCCTCCGCCGGCCAGTCGTAGCGGGCGGAGAGCTGCTCCAGCAGGCGGGCCGGCACGAACTCCGGATACCGGTGCCAGGAAGCCGTCCCCATGCGGTCCAGCATCGCCCGCTTGAGCTCGGGGGGGACGTCGTAGGGACTCTCATTCTGGTTGAGCTTGCGGGGCGCCTCGCGCGCCTTGAGCGCATACGCCGCCTGTCCGCGGACCGAAGGCTTGATGAGATCGAGCCCGGCCGCTGGATCCGCCAGCGGCGGCCTCATTGGCTCCGGCGGCCGAGGACCGCTTCGAGCCGCGCGGCCAGAGCGCGGGCCCGGAACGGCTTGCTGAGAAAGTCGTTGGCCCCGAGCTCGAAGACCTTGACCTCGTTGTCCTCGTCGCCCTTGGCGGTGAGCACGACGACCGGAATGTCTTTGGTGGCTGGGCGGGAGCGGAGCTGCGACAGCACGCTGTAGCCGTCGAGCCCGGGCAGATTGAGGTCGAGCACGATGATGTCCGGCGCATGACGATCGACCTCGTCGAGCGCCTGGACCCCGTCACGCGCTTCCTGCACGCTGAAGCCCTCGCGCTCGAGCAGGTCCCGCATCACGCGGCGAAGGTCGTCCTCGTCGTCGACCAGGAGCACGCAGATGCCCCGCTCGCCCACCGGGCCGCCGTCCCTGGGTGGAGCGGCATCGTCGAGCAGCTCCAGATCCATGGAGAAGTCGAACGCCGGCACGGTCGGCGCGGCGGGTACCGCCGGCGCTGCGGCCGGGGGGGGTGCCGCGCTCGCCCCGGCCCTACGCGCTCTCGGCCGAGGACGCGGTGCCGGTGCGGGCTCACTCGGCTCGATGGGCTCGCGAGGCGCGGCGCGCGGCACGTCAGTCACTCGGAGCAGCTCGTCGAGGGTGGTCTCCCCCGTGAGGACGTGTCTGAGGCCGCTGTCCCAGAGCGAGTGCATACCGTTCCGGCGTCCGGCTTCGGCGATCCGGTCGGCGGTCGCCCCCGAGCCGACCAGCCGCTCGAGCTCCTGATTCATCACCAGCACCTCGACGATACTGAACCGGCCCCGATAGCCGGTCATCGCGCACTCGGGACAGCCGACCGCTCGGTAGAGCGTCGTCCCAGCCGGCACGAACCGGGCGACTCGCTCGGGCACCGGGTCGGCGCTCACCGCAGCGCACGCGGTGCATAGCCGCCGCATGAGGCGCTGCGCCACCACGCCCCGGAGCGCCGAGCCGATCTTGTAGGCCTCCATCCCCATGTCGAGCAGGCGGGTGACCGAGTTGGGCGCGTCGTTGGTGTGCAGAGTCGAGAGCACCAGGTGTCCGGTGAGCGATGCCTGCACCGCGATCTGCGCGGTCTCCTGGTCGCGGATCTCGCCGATCAGGACCACGTCGGGGTCCTGTCGCAGGATGGAGCGCAGCGCCGACGCGAACGTCAGGTTGGCCTTTTCATGGACCTGCACCTGCACGATGTTCTCCCCAAGGCGGTATTCGACCGGGTCCTCGACGGTGACGATGTTTACCCCTTCGCCCTGGATCAGGCGGATGGCGGAGTACAGCGTGGTCGTCTTGCCCGACCCGGTCGGCCCCGTGACCAGCAGAATCCCCTCCCGGTTGTTCAGCAAGCTCTTGACCTGCTCGACCTCGTCCGGGAACAAGCCGAGCCCGTCGAGCGCCAGGATCGTCCCTTTGCTGCTCAGGATGCGGATGACGACTTTTTCGCCCAGCGATGCCGGCAGGCTCGAGACCCGAAGATCGACTGCCTCGCCGTTCACGCTGATGCGGGCGCGCCCGTCCTGGGGCCGCAGCCGGTCGGCGATGTCGAGGCCGGACATGATCTTGACTCGGGAGATCAGGGGAATTCCCGCGGATCGGGGGATCTTCATCACCTGCCGCAGCACGCCGTCGATCCGGTAGCGGATCACCACCCCGCCCTCGGCCGGTTCGACGTGGATGTCGCTGGCCCGCGTGGTCACCGCGTCGGCCAGCATCATGTCTACCAGCCGCACAATCGGTCGCTGGCTGGCCTGCTCCGCGCTCACCGCCGCGTCGTCTTCCTCGGTGACCTCCTTGACGTCGAAGTCGCCGCCGATGCCCTCCAGCAGCCGCGAAACGACTTCGTCGTTGCGGTACAGATCGTCCAGCCTATCCCGAATGCGCCCGGGCGAGCCGAGGAACATCCGCACCTCCCGTCCGGTGGCGAAGGCGAGGGTCTTCTCGGCGTCCAGATCGAACGGGTTGGCGGTCGCCACCTCGAGGTAGGCGTCCGTTGCCTTGAGCGGCAGGACGTTGAACTTGCGAACCAACTGTTCGGGGATCGTGTCCTTGACCCGGGGATCGAGGTTACTCAAATCCGCAATCGGCAGCCGGAATCGAGCCGCGATCGCCTCCAGAATCTGGGCATCGGTCACGAGCTTCCGCTGCACCAGTGTGTCCCAAAGCGAGACCGGACCGCCTTCCGCCCCCCGGAGCGCCTTCATGGCGTCGCCCGGCAGGAGGGCTTCCAGCGTAGGAACCAACCATTCGTCGGTGAACTGCATCATCCGGCTCGGCTTGCAGGAGGTAAATCGGGGTCGCGAGGCGGGAGCGCGGCCCCACCTTGCAAAAGTAAGAGCTAGCGACAGCAGGCGGGTAGTGCGATCAGAGCAGGCCCCACCAACCGGGGTGAACGTCGAAGGTCAACCCGAAGCCGCCGTCGCGAAGACCGACACCGGCTTCGACCCGCAGCAACCGCATGAGCAGCTCCAGGGCGACCCCCGCCACCGGCCTCACCCCGCTGGTGGCCGCCCAGGGCAGTCCCCCATAAGGGCGTTCGGCCCAGCCGGCGGCAAGGAACGGCGCGACGACCATGGTGCGGCCGGTGGACGCGAAGGATCCCAGCGAGAGCGCCGGTATCGGAAGGTCCAGCTGCCACTCGAGCTCGGCAAGCGCATACGCGCGCCCGCCGTAGCCGCGAAACGGCTCTCCCACCAGCGTGCCGCGGCCGCCCAGGACGAAGCTGCGGTAGGCCGGCAACCCGTCGCTGCCGATCCCGCCGTGGACCCGCCCGGCGAGGGCACTTCCGCGGAACGGAAGGCGCCAGGTACCGTCCAGCGACCCACGGATAAAGCTGGTGGGACCGTCACCCACTTCGAGCCCCACTGCAGCCGATGCATCCGCGGCGTTCACCAGGCCGCCGGCTCCGCGCTCCAGCCGGAGGCGGGCCAGCCGGTAGGTTCCGGCGCCGAGCGAGGGGTTCGGGCGATAGGTCCCGCGGGCAGGCGTCGCGGCGACGTCCAGGGACCGACTCCGCTCCACCCCGATCTCGAGGCCGAGAGCGCCGCGGCCGCCCAGGCGGTGGCGCAACCGGGCGCCGGCAGCGTCCAACAGGACGTAGTCGCCGTAGTCGTCCCCGTTCTCCTGGGCGAGCAGCGAGTTGAGCACCGGGGAGATCACCGGCACGTCGCTCAGGTCGCGAATCGAGCGGCCGCCGAACAGCTCGATGTCGGTCGCACCGACTCCTGCGCCGATCGCGAGCCCGCCGGTCAGGCGTTGGTCCGAAGTGCCGAACGCCGCCGTCGGTCGCAACTGAAGCCGCCCCTGCCCGAAGTGCACCGCCCCGCCGATGCCGAGCGTGAGCCCCTGGACCCGGTTCACGTGGACCAGATCGCTGACCGAGCCGGTTGCCAGTCGTGCCGCGGGAAGCCCGCTCAGAACGTGGGCCGAAGCCAACCGCGAGACCTCGACCCGGATGGCTTCCATATCCTGTCGCTCGATCGGAGCGGACTCGGCCGCGATCGCATCGCGAAGCGGGACCGACCAGGTGCTGTCCTCTGGCCTGGGTTGTTGCAGCCCCCCGATATCCGGCCCGGCGAGCACCGCGGGTGGAATGGTGGTGTCGAGATCGTAATCGCCGATTTCCCAGCGACCGCGGATGATACCGCGGACCGGAAAGTCAACCCAATTCGCGCGCCGGCGGATCTCGATCTCCTGGCGGTAGGGAAGCCAGAACCGGCCCTCGCGGAGCGAGTTCTCCAGCACCACGGTGATGTCCTCGAGGGTCCGCTCGAGATATGCCGCCGGCGTGAAGCTGAAGCGAAACCGTACCAGCTCAGCCGACTGCGCGTCGAGGTAGAGTCGCCCCACCACCAGTGGCCGGTCATAGGCGCGAGGGCGGACCAGCACTTCGCGGACCCGGACATCGCCTCGGGGGCCCCGGATGGTGAGTGAATCGCCCAGCGAGAAGTCGTAGGCGGCGAGACCGGCCGCCGAGAGTGGATGGACCGCATCGCGCACCTCGTCGCCTTCGCCGATGCGGATCAGGTCGCCGAAGTTGTTGGTGACGATACCCAGATGATCCCGGTGGTAGGCGATGTCGGTGGGCAGAAACGATCGGTCGCGCCAGCCATGGATGATCTGCTTGCTACGGTTCGGGGCCTGCCAGTACACTTCCACGTCCAACTCGTCGGCCTTGACGAGACGCGGCGGCCCCCCGAGTCCTTCTCTCCCGATCTGCGCCAGGAAGAAGACGAAGCCGTGGGCTCGCGTGTGGTAGCTTTGGAGCGCCGGGTCGGCCTGGGCTGCCTCGCGGCGAGCGACAGCTCGGGCAACGAGGTCCAGCGCGGCGGGAGAGTTCCAGGCCTGGGCCCAGCCAAGTGAGAGGTAAGAGGTGAGCGGTAAGAGGGACAGAGCCGCGCCCCGCACAACGGATCTGATCATGAGCTCAAGTCGCCCCCCTCTCACCTCTCACCTCTTACCTCTCACCGGACACCGAATATCCCGCCTGCCCGCGCTCGCCACAATCGCCTTCCTGCTCGGCTGTGGGGCGGCTCGGCCCACGACCACCACCGGCGCGCTGGCGCCCACGACGGGCGACCCCACCCGCACCTACCCGCTGGGGCAGGTCTTTCTGCTTGGAATCGACAGCCTGGCGCCACGCGATACGACTGTCCGAATAAAGCGAGGGACGCCCCGGGTGATCGTGATCCGCCACCCCGCACCGGATGACCTCACCTTTGGAGAGCTCGCCCTCCCGCGCCAGGCGTTCGACTCGACCGGCCCCGACTCGGTGACCGTCGACATTCACATCCGCCCAGGGGTGTACGGCCTGGACCTTATGACATCGGCCCCGCTCCGCGCCGCCACACTGACGTTCAAATATGCGGTCCACTTCGCTGCCCCGGCGGAGGCTCGCACCACGTTCGGCTCCGATCTCGCGTTCGAGCGGAGGCTCGCCATAGGCAAGCTGGGGCCGGGGGGGACGATCGTGTTTCAGCGCTCCACCAGACCCGCGACCGACAACCTTGCTGCCACCCTCACCGCGGCCGGCAGCTACGTGGTCGGGGCCCCGAAATGAGCGACCGGTTCGCGGCGTTCGCCGAGCGGGTGCGGCGCGGAGGCGGGATCATCCCGGTCACTCGGGAGGTCGTTCTGGACGGCGATACCCCCGTGACCGCCTTCAGTAAGCTGCATCGCGGGCCCTACGGCTTCCTGCTCGAGTCGCTGGAGGGCGGCGAGCGCTGGGCCCGCTACACCTTCCTGGCCACCGACCCCCGCGAAGTCTTCCGCTACCGGGGGCGCACCTGCGAGCGATGGACCTCGAGCGAGGGCTGGCGGGTGGTCGAGCGGGACTCGGCGCCGCTGGATCATGTCGGCCGGACGATGCGACGGTACCGGCCGGTCGAGGTGCCCGGCCTGCCTCGCTTCACCGGCGGCGCGGTGGGCTATCTCGGCTACGACATCGTGCGCACCATCGAGTCCCTGCCCTCGCCACCGCCGGACGACCGGGATCTGCCCGACGCGATTCTCATGGTCGCCGACACGTTGCTCGTGCTCGACAACGTGTACAACCGCGCCACCGTGATCGCGAACGTCGAAGCCCCTGAGGGCGCCTCCGAGGCAACGCTCCGGCGCCTCTTCGACCAGGGAGAGGCCCGCATTCAGGACTGGCTCTGTCGGCTCGGCGGTCCAGCGACGGCGGGGCCGCTCCCGCTCGAGCTGCCGGGCACCGAGCCACCCACCACGTCCCCTTATGCGGACCAGCGGTTTCGGGATGACGTGCGGCGGATCAAGGAATACATCGCCGCGGGCGACACCTTCCAGACCGTGCTGTCCCGGCGGCTCGACCTGGCCGCACCCGACCCGTTTCTCACCTATCGCTATCTTCGCGCGCTGAATCCGGCGCCGTACCTGTACTATCTGCATTGCGACGACGTTCACGTCGTCGGCAGCTCGCCCGAGATTCTGGTCCGGGTCGAAGACCGGGAGGTCACGCTCCGGCCCATCGCCGGCACCCGCCCTCGCGGCGAGACCCCGGACCAGGACGCCGCGCTCGCGGCCGAGCTCGAGGCTGATCCCAAAGAACGGGCCGAGCATCTCATGCTGGTCGATCTCGGCCGGAACGACGTCGGACGGGTGGCCGAATTCGGATCGGTGCATCTGACGGCCTTCATGACCATCGAACGCTACTCGCACGTGATGCACCTCGTGAGCGAGGTGCGGGGCCGGCTTCGACCGGAGCTCGACGCGGTCGCCGCGCTGGCGGCATGCTTCCCCGCCGGGACCGTGTCCGGCGCCCCCAAGGTGCGGGCGATGGAAATCATCGACGAGCTGGAGCCGGTACGACGGGGGCCGTACGCGGGAGCCGTGGGTTACGTGGGCTGGGGCGCGCAGGTGCTCGACACCGCCATCGCACTGCGCACCTGCGTCATCCGAGGCGACCGCGCCTGGGTCCAGGCCGGGGCCGGCATCGTCGCCGACTCCGATCCAGCGTCGGAATGGCGCGAAACCGAGGCGAAGGCCCGCGCCGTCCTGCTCGCGCTCGCGCTGGCCGCAAAGGCGGAGGGCCGCCAGGGCGCTTAGCTTACCTGTATGCTCACGTACCGTCTTGTCAGTCTCGCCGGCGATCAGCGCTTCGACCTGGGGCCGGACCGGGGCGTGATCGTGGGACGGGGCGTGGGATCCGACATCGCGGTCTACGACCCCACGATCTCGCGCCGGCATGCCGAGCTGGTCGCCGGCCCGGACGGTGTGGTACTCAAGGACCTGGGGTCGTCAAACGGGACCTACGTCAACGGGCGGCGGGTGACGACCGCACGGCTGAGCCCCAATGACGCGGTAACGTTCGGGAAGGTCGGCTTCCGGCTGGAAGCCCTGCCGGCCGCGCCGGAGCGGCCATCCCCTCCATCCGTCCCCACCGGGAACACGATCGTGCGCGAGGTCGCGGCCGCCGGGCCGCCTCCCGACGACGCCTCCGCCCGCAAGCTCTCGCTGCTGCTCGCCGTGGCCCAGAAGCTCTCCGGGGAGTTCGATCTCGATCGCCTGCTCGAAACCATTGCCGCCGTCTCCTTCGAGGTCATGCGGGTAGACCGGGTCGCGATTCTTCTCCGGCAGGATGGAACCGGCGAGCTGGTCACCCGGCTGTCTCGCGCCCGGCTGGAAGGCCTCGAGATCGAGCGGGTCTCGGCCTCCATTGCGCGGAAGGCGCTCGAGGAGCAGGTCGCGGTGCTCACCCAGAATGCCGCGACCGATCCCCGCTTCAAGGGAAAGTCGATCCAGCTGCAAAACGTGCGGAGCGCCATGTGCTCACCGCTCATGGCGTCGGCTGACGAGGCGGTCGGCGTTCTGTACGTGGACAGTCTGACGGCGGAGAACGCCTTTACCGACGAGGACCTGCAGTTCCTCATCGCGTTCAGCGGGCTCGCGGCCGTGGCGATTCAGAATTCCCGGTACGCCGAGCAGGCTCGGCGGGAGGCGCTGGTGCGCTCGAACTTCGAGCGCTACTTCGCACCCGACGTCGCAGCGGAAATCATCAGCCAGAAGATGCCGATCCAGCCCGGCGGCGAGCGGCGGGCGATCACCGTGCTGTTCGCGGACATCCGCGACTTCACCGCGATCGCGGAGCGGATGTCGCCCGACGCGATCGCCAGCATGCTGACCGAGTACTTCAGCGAGATGGTGGACGTCATCTTCGAGAACGGCGGCGCGCTCGACAAGTTTATCGGCGACGCGCTGATGGCGCTTTGGGGGGCCCCGCTCGCCCGGGAGAACGATCCCCGCTGCGCCCTCCAGGCCGCGCGCGCAATGCAGCAGGCGGTCGACGCCCTCAACGCCCGATGGAAGGCAGCGGGCAAGCCGGCCATCGGTGTAGGCATCGGGATCAACTACGGTGAGGTGTTCGTCGGGAACATCGGGAGCCTTCGGCGACTCGAATACACCGTGATCGGTGACGCGGTGAACGTCGCTCAGCGCCTCTCGGGGCAAGCGGCGGCCGGCGAGATTCTGGTGAGCGACGCGTTCCGCCAGGCCTCGGGCAACGCCGGGGATGCTGACCAGCAACCCGCCCTCGGGCTCCGGGGAAAGAGTCGAGCGGTGGACGTGTTCCGGGTGCGGCGGGAGTCCGCAGACGGGCGGGAGCAGGCGGGAGCGGGCGGGAGCGGGCGGGACCGATAGCGACCCGCTACTCCCGTCTGCTCCCGTCTGCTCCCGCCCGCTCCCGTCCAAACCGATACGGATGCCCCGCCTGCTCCATCAGCGCCAGGACCCGCCGCACCGGCAGCCCCATCACACTGAAGAAGTCGCCCTCGATCCGCTCCACCAGCGCGGCGCCGTATCCCTGAATGCCATAGGCGCCCGCCTTGTCCATCGGCTCCCCGGTCGCGACGTAGGCGCGAAGAAAGTCATCATCGGCCCGCCGAAACGCGACGGCGGTCACATCGATCGCGCTCAGCATGCCGGCGGGCGTCTTGAGCGCGATCGCGGTGATGACGTCGTGGGTGCGGCCCTGCAGCCGGCGCAGCATGCGGAGGGCGTCGTCGGCGTCGGCCGGCTTTTCCAGCACCTCGCCTTCGATCACCACGGTGGTGTCCGCCCCCAGCACGAGATCACCGGCCACGCTGGCCGCCTTCTCACGCGCGAGCCGCTCCACGTAGGACCGCGGGGCCTCGTCCTGGGCGCGTATCTCCGGGATGTGGGGCGGCCTCACCTCGACCTCGAGGCCCAGCATTTCCAGCAACTGCCGGCGCCGGGGCGAGCCTGAGGCGAGCACCAGCCGGGGGGCGCTCACGCCGAGCGCTCGAGGATGAGGGTAACCGGACCGTCATTGATGAGCTCGACCTCCATCATGGCCCCGAAACGGCCGGTATCGACCTCGAGTCCGCGGGCCCGCAGCGCTGCGATGAATGCTTCGTAGAGCGGGATGGCCACTTCGGGACGGGCGGCGTCGATGAAGGAGGGCCGGCGCCCCTTCTCGGTATCGCCGTACAGGGTGAACTGGGAAACCACGAGCACGCCGCCGCCCACTTCTGCCAACCCCACATTCATCTTTCCCTCGGCATCGGGAAAAAGCCGGAGGCCGGCGATCTTCTCCGCCATCCATTCCACCTGGGCCGGGGTGTCGCCGTGGGTGAAGCCCACCAGCAGGCAGAAGCCCGCACCGACCGAGCCGACCACCCGGCCGTCGATTCGGACCGACGCCTTCGAGACCCGCTGCAGAACGATCCGCATTGTCGCTCGTTATTGAACCACACAGGCGCAGAGAGCGCAGAGCCAGAGCGGTTTAACTTAACTTGACAGGTAGAGGATCGAACCGAGTCGCCCGCTGCGACCCCTGGCGTCTCTGCGGTCGCAGTTTCAGTTTAGAGGAGAACATGACGGCCCAGCCGTACCGAACCAGCGTCACCGAGTCCAGGGCCATTGAGCGCCCCAGGTCACGCTGCCCCGTCCTGCCCGCGCCGCTCCGGCCTGATCCAGAGCGTTGGCCCGATGACCGCGCCACCTTCGCCTGGCTCGGCCACGCGACGGTGCTCGCCAACTTCCATGGCGTCTGGATCCTCACCGATCCCGCCCTGGAGACCCGGATCGGTGTGGGCCGCGGGCGCGCCAAGCTCGGGCCTCGGCGCCTGATCGCACCGGCCCTGCGTCCGAGCGAGCTCCCGGACATCGACCTCCTGCTACTCTCCCATGCGCACATGGACCACACCGACCTGGGAACGCTCCGAGCGTTGCGCCGCGACGTTCACGTGGTGGTCCAGCCCGGCAACCGGGACCTGGTGCGCCGCTTCCGTCGGGTGGAGGAGCTTGCCTGGGGGGAGCGGATGACGGTCGATGGGACCGAGATCGAGTCGGTCGAGGTCCGGCACTGGGGGGCGCGACTGATCACCGACCGGCACCGGGGGTACGGAGGCTATCTGCTGCGGCGAGCCGGGCGCACGGTGCTCTTCGCCGGCGACACAGCGTACACCGACGCATTTGCGCCGCTGGCCCAGCGCGGGCCCATCGATCTCGCCATCCTCCCGATCGGCGCGTACGACCCGTGGATCGCCAACCACGCGTCACCCGAGCAGGCCTGGCGCATGGCTCGTGAGATGGGAGCGGCGCACGTCCTGCCGGTGCACCACTCCACCTTCCGGTTGAGCCGCGAGCCGACGCAGGAGCCAATCGAGCGGCTACTCCAGGCCGCCGGACCCGATCGAGACCGGGTCGTGGTCACCCGGGTAGGAGAGACCTGGAGTCTGCCGGAGCGTTAACGCAGCTAGGCGGCGACGGTGGAGGGCGGGGACTCGGCGTCGCCGAGCAGTTCTGCGAGCTTGGCTGCGAAGTGGTCCAGTCGCGGAGGGGTTCGGAGTTGCACGTCCGCGCCGATCGCGGCGCAGCGCGACGGGTCGAGATGCTGGGCAACCCCGGTCACTACCCCGATCTTCAGCAGTCCGCCGGCAGCTTCCCGGAGTAGCGCGGCTCCTGCAACCCCACCCGACAGAACCGGCGCGCTCACGCAGACACAGCCAACGGGCTGACCCTTCTGCCGTGACGCGCGCATCAGAGCAGCGGCGGACTCCAGGGTCGAAGTCGCTTCAGCCCTGACCCCGCTGGCCGCAAAGAGGTCTGCCAGCGCGCCCGCCGTGAGCGGCGGGAGGCCAACCAGGAGGGCCCGCCGCTCGCTCGCCGGTGCTGAGGCCGGGACCGCAGATGCCGACGGGCTGCGGCCCAGCAAGAAGCTCACGCTGAAGGTGGACCCCTGCCCCGGCCGGCTGGCGAGCTCGATGGTTCCCTCCATGCGCTCGACCAGCTCCCGGGCAATCGCGAGCCCGAGGCCGGTGCCGCCGAAACGACGCGTGGTGGATGCATCCGCCTGGGTGAACTTCTGGAAGACGTGCGCCTGCGCCGCCTCGGCGATGCCGACGCCGGTGTCGGCGACCACGACGCGCAACCGGAAGCGGCCCTCGGTCGCTTGCTCCACCATTGCTGTCACCGATACGCTGCCGCGATCGGTAAACTTGACCGCGTTCCCCACGATGTTGAGCAGTACCTGGCGCACCCGCACCGGGTCACCCATGGCCGACCGGGGCACCTCCCGCCCGACCCGCAGCACTACCTCCAAACCCTTGCTTTCCGCGGACGGCGCGAACAACTCCACCGCGTCCTCCACCACGACGACGGGATCGAAGGCGATCGTCTCTAGGGCAAATCGGCCGGCTTCCATCTTCGAAATGTCGAGCACGTCGTTCAGAATCGAGAGCAGCGCATCGGCCGATCGGCTGATCGTCTCGGTGAATTCGCGTTGGGTGGCGTCGAGCTCGGTGTCGAGCAGCAGCTGGGTCATGCCCATGACGCCGTTCATCGGGGTCCGGATCTCGTGGCTCATGTTCGCCAGGAACGATGCTTTCGCGGTGGCAGCTGCTTTGGCCTCTTCCATGGCACCCTGGAGCTTCGTCTCAGCGGCCACCCAGCCGCGCCGGGTCCGCCAGGTGGCGAGGCCTCCGAAGCAGGCCAGCACCAATGCCAGCGAGGCGCCGACCAGCGCGGCGACATCCACCCGCGCAGCCCAGCGGTCATAGCGCTCGGCGCTCATCGTGATCCCTACATAGCCGGCGATGCGCCCGTCCGCGCTGAAGAACGGCGCGAAGGCCCGGATTCCCCATCCCGCCGTGCTCCTGGTGGGCGACTGCTCGACCACCGTGCGCTGGGTCCGCCAGACGAGCGGCTCGCCGGGAGACGGCGCGTCGGACTCCATCACTCTCGCATGATCCTCCAGCCCATCGTGGTCACGGTCGCCCGGGGGCGAGCCGTCGAGCACGAAGAACATGGAGTCGCCCCGCATCACGCCGGTGTAGGCAAAGCGAATTTCAGGATTGGATCGAAGCAGAGCTTCCAGTGGGCGGACAGCGGCACGATAGGCGGGGGAGCCGTCCTGGTCAGGCCGGGTAAACTGGCGGTGCCCGTCCCCATCGATCATAGCGGCGGCGATCTCGGCGGTGCGGCCGAGATAGCCCCGAAGGTCGGCCAGGAGCACTTGGCGGACGATAAGGTCGACGGCGACAATGGCCGCGACGGCCGTCCCCCACACCACCAGCGTGTGGAGGATGGCTGCGGCGGTTGGCGACAGCCTTCCGGGAAGCGTCCGGCCCTGGGAACGCGCGATACTCATCCGGCTTAGGTATCGGCAGCAACGGCCCGCGGTTGAGGCCGTCCGCCGGGCGATAAAACAGCCCCCGGAACTGGGTGCTCCGGGGGCCGAGGGAAACGACCAAATCGATGCCGATGTGGGGGCGTTATCGGTCGCCCGCTACTCCACCGTCACCGACTTGGCCAGGTTCCTTGGCTGATCCACGTTGCAGCCGCGGCGCACGGCCACGTAGTACGACAAGAGCTGCAAGGGAATGCTGGTCAACATCGGGGTCAGCAGGTCCAGCGTGTCGGGGATAGTAAACGTTGCGTCCGCCAACCGCTCGATCTCTGCGTCACGCGCATTAACTAGAGCAATAACCTTGCCACCACGCGCTTTCACCTCTTCGATGTTGGAGACGATCTTGGAGTGCACCGCATCCTGGGGCGCAATGAAGACGACCGGCATGTTCTCATCGATGAGGGCGATCGGCCCATGTTTCATCTCGGCTGCGGGATAGCCCTCGGCGTGGATGTAGGAGATCTCCTTCAGCTTGAGCGCCCCTTCCAGAGCCACCGGGAAGTTCACCCCCCGGCCGAGATAGAGAGCGTTGTGGGTGGTGCTGAGAAACCCGTCGGCCAGGCGTTCGATGTCGGCGGCGCGGGCCAGAATGTCTGCCATCTGATCGGGGAGCCGGCTCAGGGCCTGAATGATTTGGCGGCCTTGCAGAATGCTCAGGTTGCGGAGCCGTGCGATTCGGAGCGAGATCAGCGCGAGAGCAGCCACCTGACTGGTGAACGCCTTGGTGCTCGCGACTCCGACTTCGGGACCGGCGTGGAGATAGAGGCCGCCATCGACCTCGCGGGCGATGGTGGAGCCTACCACGTTGACCACGCCGACGGTCCGGGCGCCTCGCCGCTTGGCCTCGCGAATGGCGGCGAGCGTGTCCGCCGTCTCACCCGATTGGGAAATTCCGATCACCAGGGTCCTGGCGCCGACCACAGGGTTGCGGTAGCGGAACTCGGACGCGTATTCGACCTCGACCGGGATCCGCGCCATCTCCTCGAGCATGTACTCGCCGATGAGAGCCGAATGCCACGAGGTGCCACAGGCGGTGATGATGATCCGCTCGATCTGCTTCAGGTCGTCGTCGGAGAGGTTGATGCCGCTGACTCGCGCCGTCCCCTCGTCTTCGAGGAGGTGGCCGCGCAGCGTGTTTCGAAGGCTCTCGGGCTGCTCGCAGATCTCCTTGAGCATGAAGTGCGCGTAGCCGCCCCGCTCGATCGTCGCCAGGTCCCACTCGATCTGATTGACCGGCTTTTCGATATTCACGGTTTCCAGGTTGCGGATCCGGTAGCCGTCCCGGCTCAGCACTGCCATCTCGCCGTCGTCGAGGTAGATGACCGACCGGGTGTGCTGCAGCAAGGGAGAGGCATCAGAGGCGACGAACCACTCGTGCTCGCCCACGCCGACCAGCAGCGGCGAGCCCTTTCGCGCCGCCACCAGCACGCCGGGCTCGTCGGCGCAGACAAAGGCGAGACCGTAGGCCC
>DASQPE010000085.1:0-6666 GCA_035644115.1 Gemmatimonadales bacterium | reverse complement strand
GATTACGCCGCGCTGGCCAACCTGATTCTCACGGACTCGGCGTACGCCGGGAAGACCGTCCTCATCTGCTGGAACCACGAGGAAATCCCGCAGCTGGCGGCGGCCCTCGGTGTCACACCGGAACCGCCTAAGTGGAAAGGGAGGGTGTTCGATCGGGTGTATGTCATTTCTTACGACCACGGCAAGGTGGCGTTAGCGACCTTCCGATACGGCGGCAGGTAGGCCCCCTGCCTTCGGCAAATGACTTAGGGCCGCTCATGCGAGCGGCCCTTCTGCTTTGGGCAATTGGCCGGATGGTCCCACACCATCGAGATACACGCGGACTCCGTTTCTCCGTGCACCACGCGGCGGCACGTCAGCATCTCCCCGCGGGTGCCCCGAAGATCTCGCCGAAGGCCGGCCGCTCTCTACGGCAGCATCTGCTGTGCGCCACCATCGGGCGCCGCGCGTCACCGATACGCTACGCGTTGGCTTGCTGTAACCGATGCCGACCAACTCGGCGCTGGTCCAAGCAAGACCGGGCAAACCAGCGCCGGTCACACAGAGCGTGGGCACTGGGTCAAATTTGACAGCAAACGCGTACTAGTCACGACCATTCCCGACCGTTACGGTCGAATTGACCCAGTGCCTAGAGCGTGTGACTGGGCCCAACACGTAGCTCAAGGGAATCCAACGCGAGCGCTGCACGCTCGATCGCAGCAAGAGGGGGAGGAGCCATGGAGAAACCCGCAAACATCACCACGCGCTTGACGAATCGACGGGCATTTCTGAAGAATGGGGCAGTGGCGGCCGGGACGGTAACGGTGGGGTCCCGGCTGCTGTCGGGGGCGTTACCTACGTTCGGCCTCGCGCCCAAGAAGAAACTCACCAAGGGAGACGCGGCCATTCTGAGATTTCTCGCGGCCGCGGAGATTCTCGAGAGCGATCTCTGGCTGCAATACAACGAGCTCGGCGGGGTCCAGGACGACGAGCTGCCGCGGGGGGACGGGAACGAAGCCTACACCGGCGCCCTCGAGAACCTGGACGAGGACATGCCCCAGTACATTCACGACAATACCGAGGACGAGTTCACCCACTTCGCGTTCATCAATGCCTACCTGACGTCGAAGGGGGCGGACCCCGTCGATCTGGAACCGTTCCGCACCCTGCAGGGCAGTCAGGCCAGCGGGGCCAGGGACGTCGCACGGCTGACGAACCTCATGCAGCTCACCGTCGACACCAGTTGGTATACCCGGTACCGCAGTCGCGCGAATAATCCCGATCTCGATCCCACGTTCACGTTCCCCCAAGCCGTGCCGAGCCTGAATGCGGGGCCGCATCCGGCAATTCCCCGAGACAATGACGACCTCACGCCTCAGGGCCACATCCAAGCGATCGCCAACACGGCGGCCTTCCACTTTGCCTTTATCGAGCAAGGGGGCACGAGCCTCTATCCGTCTCTGGCCCAACGGGTGACCAGCCGCGAAGTGCTGCGAGTCTTGCTGAGCATCGGCCCCACTGAGACAGCCCACTTCCAGACCTGGCATGACAAGGCGGGAAATGCGGTTAACGATCCATTGGCTCCCCTGACCGACCCCAAGGATCCAACGTTGGTCTTTCCCAACCTCAATGCTCCTCCCAAGGGTGGGGAGGACTTCGGCACCAGCCTGATCATGCCTGAGCCGGTTCCGTTCCTCAATCGGAAGTTCCCGGTCTGCTCGATCATTCGGCCGACCGAGACCGAGGGGGCTGCAATGGGAGCTCTCAAAGCTCTCACTGCCGATGGCCTCTTCATCGGCCAGTCGGATGAGTTCTTTGCGGTCTTGCGTGATCTGGCAGCGGAAGCGGACGCGGCCCGGCCCGAAGGGCACTAGCTGGCGGAGCTGACCGAGTTGAGGTAAGGGCCGCTCATGCGAGCGGCCCTTCTGCTTTCCGGGGACGGGCGCAATAGCGAAGCCGCCCGTGTGTTGCGGTTCACGCTGGCGCGCCGGCGGTCGCCGAGCCTACCGTTCCCTCATGGCGGGGCGCGGGGGACTCGATGCCGTTGTAGTCGGCGGGGGGCCGAACGGCCTCGCCGCGGCGGTCACGCTCGCCCGGGAGGGCCGCTCGGTCCGGCTGATCGAGGGCGAGCCGACCATCGGCGGCGGGTGCCGGTCGGTCGAGCTGACCCTTCCGGGCTTCGTTCACGACGTGTGCAGCGCGGTTCATCCGATTGGTCGGAGCTCGCTCTTCTTTTCGCAGCTTCCGCTCGAGCGCCATGGCCTCCGTTGGATCGAGCCTGACGTCCAACTGGCGCACCCGCTGGACGACGGCGTCGCGCTCCTGCTGCGCGACCTGGGTGCAACGGCCGCTCGGCTGGGAGCCGACGGGGCCGCCTACGCGGATCTGATAAGCCCGGTCGTGCGTGACTGGGGCGTCGTCATGGGTGAATTGGCCGGGCCGCCCCGGATTCCATCCAGCGTGGGGAACGCGTGGGCTGCCGCCCGCTTTGGTCTGCGGGCCATCCGCTCCCTCGTGGGGCTGGCCCGGCGATTCCGAACCCCGGGTGCCCGGGCGCTGCTGGCGGGCTGCGGTGCGCATTCGATGCTCAGCCTGTCGGAGCCGGTGAGCGGCGCTTTCGGTCTGGTGTTTCTCGCGAGCGGCCACGCGGCCGGCTGGCCGATCGCAGCCGGCGGATCGCAAAGGATCACCGACGCCCTGGCCGCCCATCTGGTCGAGCTGGGCGGCGAGATCGTCACCGGCAGCCCGGTTGCGGCGCTCGACCAGCTGCCGCCGCATCGGGCGGCGCTGCTCGACCTCACCCCGCGCCAGGTGCTCGCGCTCGCGGAGAAGTCGCTGGCCGGTTGGCCCGGTGGCAGCCGGTACGTTGGTCAGCTGCGCCGGTTTCGCTACGGGCCGGGCACGTTCAAGCTGGATCTCGCGCTCGACGGGCCGATCCCCTGGCGGAGCCCCGAGGTCCTCCGCGCCGTGACGGTCCACGTGGGTGGCACCCTCGAGGAGATCGCCGCCGCCGAAGCGGCGGTCACCGCGGGGCGGATTCCAGAACGACCCTTCGTGCTGCTCGCGCAGCCGTCCTTGTTCGACTCCTCCCGCGCGCCGACAGGGCGCCACACCGTCTGGGCCTATTGCCACGTTCCCAACGGCTCGACGGTGGACATGACGGACCGGATCACGAATCAGATCGAGCGCTTTGCCCCCGGCTTCCGAGAGCGGATCCTGGCTGTCTCGAGCCGAGATCCGGCGGGGTTCGAGCGCTACAATCCGAATTACATCGGAGGCGACATCGGAGGCGGGCGGGCGGACCTCCGTCAGTTTTTCACCCGGCCGGTGTTGCGGCTGGACCCGTATCGCACTCCCGATCCTCGTATCCTGCTCTGCTCGTCGTCAACGCCGCCCGGGGCAGGGGTGCACGGGCTGTGCGGGTGGTACGCCGCGCGGTCGGCCCTCCGCGGCGTTCTCCGGGGATAGCAGCAACGAGGGCCGAGCCGGCGCCCGACGATGAACTGGTTCTCCGCGCCCGACTACTGGTTGACCAGGCTCCTGATCGAGCGCGGGCTGGGTCTCACTTACCTACTCGCCTTCGTCGCCGTGCTCCAGCAGTTCCCCGCGCTCCTCGGCGAGCACGGCCTACTCCCCGTTCCCCGCTTCCTCCGTGGCATGGGTTTCCGCGATGCGCCCAGCCTGTTTCAGCTGGGCTACTCGGACGGCTTGCTCCGGACAGTCGGCTGGATCGGCGCCGCCTTGGCGCTGGGGGTCATCCTGGGGCTTCCCCAAGCCGGGCCTCTCTGGCTCTCGATGCTCGTGTGGTTCGCCCTTTGGGTCCTGTATCTCTCCATCGTGAACGTCGGCCAGCGATTCTACTCGTTCGGCTGGGAGTCGCTGCTGCTCGAGGCCGGGTTCCTTGCCATTTTCCTCGGCAACGCACGCATTGCGCCCCCCTGGCCGGTCCTGCTGCTGTTCCGTTGGCTCGCTTTCCGCCTCGAGCTGGGGGCCGGGCTCATCAAGCTGCGCGGCGACCCATGCTGGCGGAATCTCACCTGCATGGAGTACCATCACGAGACCCAGCCCATGCCGAACCCGCTGAGCTGGTACTTCCACCGGCTGCCCCGCGGGCTGCATCGGCTGGAGGTCCTCGGCAACTACATCGCTCAGCTGATCGCACCCTTCGCTCTCTTCCTGCCTCAGCCGGTCGCGGCGGCCGCCGCCCTGGTGATGGTCGGCACGCAGGCGTATCTGATTGCAAGCGGCAACTACGCCTGGCTCAACCTGCTGACCATGGTGGTCACGGTCTCCGCGATTCCCGGCGCGCTCATTCGCCCGCTCTTGCCGAGCCTGGAGCCGGGCACCCTCGCAGCGCAGCCGCTGTGGTTCATGGTCGCCGCCATCGGAGTGACCGCCGCCGTCATCGTGCTCAGCTGGTGGCCGATGCGAAACCTGCTCGGCGGGCGCCAGCTGATGAACTACAGCTTCAACCGATTTCATCTGGTCAACACTTACGGAGCCTTCGGTAGCGTGACCCGGGAGCGATACGAGATCGTGCTCGAGGGGGCCGCCGGCGACGAGTTGTCCGAGCACACAGCGTGGTCCGAGTACGAATTTCGGGGCAAGCCGGGAGACCCCCGGCGGCGACCGCCCCAGGTCGCCCCCTATCACCTCCGACTCGACTGGCTCATGTGGTTCGCGGCGCTCTCGCCGAGATATGGAGAGGACTGGTTCCTGCCGATGGTCGAGCGGTTGCTCGCCGGCGATCCCGCGGTTCTTCGCCTGCTGCGACGCAACCCGTTCCCGGACAGGCCGCCGGTCTGGATCCGGGCGCGGTTCTACCGGTACCGCTTTACCAGCCGGAGCGAGCGCCGGGCGACCGGCGCGTGGTGGTCGCGCGAACTGGTCGGTAACTACCTGGAGCCGGTCACAGCTCAAACACTCCGGGCCGGGCGCTTGCCCATCTAGCCCGCGCAGGCCGTCTGGGTCACTTTTCTGGACCAATGCGCAGACTCCTGCTGCCGCTCGCGGTCGCCGCCTGGCTTGCCGGTTGTGGTCCCGATCGCCGACCGATCGAGATCGGCCTGGTGCTCACTCTCGGCGACTCGGGCGTGGCGCCGATGCTGCGGGGCGCTCGGCTCGCGCTGGAGGAGATCAACGCTGAGGGTGGGGTGCGGGGGCGGCCGCTGGCGCTGGTCGTCCGCGACGACTTCGGCAGCGCGGACTCCGCGATCCGGGTGGCGGGCGACCTGTACCGCAGCAACGTCGTCGCGGTGGTCGGGAGCGCGTATTCCGCCCCTACTCTAGCTGCGGCTCCGGTTTACAACGGTGGCCGCCGGCCTGTGGTTCAGATCTCGCCGTCCGCATCGGTCCCGGATCTGAGCAATGCCGGCAACTACACCTTCCGCACCTGCCCCACCGATCTCGAGTACGGGGCCGCACTGGCGCGCTGGGCGCACGACCGGCTGGGTCTCGCTCGCGCGGCGATCCTGTACGTGAACGACGACTATGGCCGGGGCTTCCGGATGAATTTCGTCCGCCAGTTCGAGCGGCTGGGAGGCACCGTGACCGTGGTGGGCCCATTCCTGGCCAGCGAGCCGGACGTGGGGGCGTACCACGCCCGCATCCAGGCCAGTCACGATGTCGACGTGGTCGTGTTGGGGGCCAATCTGGGCGAGGGACTGGTCGCCCTGCGCCAGATCCGGGGGGCCGGGCTCAAGGTCCCGGTGCTGGCCGGCGACGGATTCGTAGGTGTCGAGACCCGGGGCGACCTGGCCGAAGGGCTCTATGTGTCAACCGCCTATCTGGTCGGTTCACGCACGGAGGCCAACCGCCGATTCGTGGACGCGTACCGGCGGGGGTACCCGGCGGCGGCACTCCCCGATCAGGGAGCGGCGTCCACCTATGACGTCATCCGCCTGCTCGGGCGGGCGATCGGAGCCGGGGGAACCGATCGGGAGCAGATCCGTAACGCGCTGGCTGGGATCGGGACTCGGACTCCCCCGTTCGATGCCGCCATCGGACGCGTGGCGTTCGACTCCCTGGGTGACGTCCCGTCACTGGGCGCCCGTATCGGTGTGGTCCGGCACGGCGCGCTCGAACCGGCTGAGTAGACGGGGGGAACCCCTGCCCGGGCACGCCGGTTCCGTCGTGGCAGTTCGACCTGAACCACGGAGGCTTGCATGGAACAGCGCCCTCTCGGCGCGCAGGGACTGGTCGTCTCGGCCATGGGACTCGGCTGTATGGGCATGTCCGAGTTCTACGGTCGCCGGGACGACGCCGAATCGGTAGCGACGATTCACCGGGCGCTCGAGCTCGGTATCAATTTTCTCGACACAGCCGACGTGTACGGTCCGTTCACCAACGAAGAGTTGGTGGGCCGGGCCATTCGCGATCGCCGCGATCGCGTCGTGCTCGCCACCAAGTTCGGCAACGTCCGCGGCGCGGACGGCAGCTGGGGCGGCATCAACGGGCGGCCCGAGTACGCCCTGCAGGCGTGTGATGCGTCGCTTTCCCGCCTCGGCGTGGATCACATCGATTTGTACTACCAGCACCGGGTGGACCCGTCCGTTCCGATCGAAGAGACTGTCGGGGCCATGGCGGAACTGGTGCGGGCGGGCAAGGTCCGTTACCTCGGCCTGTCCGAGGCTGGCGCGGCGACCATCCGCCGGGCCCACCGGGTCCATCCGATCTCGGCGCTCCAGA
>DASQPE010000084.1:0-6243 GCA_035644115.1 Gemmatimonadales bacterium | reverse complement strand
CGGCGTCGACCGGCGGGGCCGCTTTGCCGCCGTCACCAACTACCGCCAGGGCGAGCGCGAGCCCGCCGCTCCCCGCTCGCGGGGACACCTGGTCAGCGACTACCTGATCAACGGGATCGAGCCCCGCGACCACATCGAGCGGGTCCGGCGCGACGCCGCGCTCTACAACGGCTTCAACCTGCTCGCTGGTTATGCCCGTGAGCTCCATTATTTCTCCAATCGCGAGGGCCGTCCCCGCCGGCTTGGCCCTGGGGTCTACGGGCTCAGCAATCACTTGCTCGATACGGCATGGCCCAAGGTCACGTCGAGCAAGGACGCCTTGAGCGCGCAATTGACCGCGGACTCCGGCGAGCTGATCCCGGGCCTTTTCGCGCTGCTGTCCGACCGGCGGCAGTCGCCCGACCACCTGCTGCCGCGGACCGGTGTCAGCGAGGAATGGGAGCGACTGTTGTCGTCGGCGTTCATCGTCTCGAAGGACTATGGAACTCGCTCGTCGACTGTGGTGCTGGCGGGACGCGATGGCCGGGTCGCGTTCATCGAGCGGAGCTTCGAGCGTGGCGGGACGCTGGGCGGAGAGGTTCGTCATGAGTTCGAGCTCGATTCCTGACCTCTCTGCGAGCGACATCCGCCGGCTGGTGGGTCGGCGGGAGCTGTCACCGGTGGAGGTCGTCGAAGCGTGTCTCGCCCGCGTGGAGCGGTTCAACCCCACCGTGAACGCCGTCGTCACTCTCTCGGAGCGCGCGCTGGACGACGCGCGGGCACTGGAGCGGGAAGCGGCGCAAGGCAGGATCCGCCCACTCTGTGGCCTGCCCGTGGGGATCAAGGACGTCACTCCAGTGGCGGGTCTCCGCACCACCTACGGTTCTCCCATCACCGCTGAGCACGTTCCCGACGAGGACGCCCTGGTGGTGCAGCGGCTGCGGGAGGCCGGTGCCGTGATCCTGGGCAAGACCAACTGCCCAGAGTTCGCGGCCGGAGGAAACACCTTCAACGAGGTCTTCGGCTGCACCCGCAATCCCTGGAATCCGGCCCGGAGCGCGGGCGGCTCCACCGGCGGCGGCGCAGCGGCGCTCGCCACCGGCATGATCGCGCTGGGTGAGGGAACCGACCTGGGTGGGTCGCTCCGAATCCCAGCCTCCTTCTGCGGGGTGGTGGGACTTCGGCCCTGTGCTGGCCTGGTGCCGACCTGGCCCTCCGACTGGCCGTGGGACACGCTCCAGGTGACCGGCGCCATCGCGCGGACTGCGGAAGACGTCGGGCTGATGCTCGACGCTGTGGCCGGCCCCAGCGATCTCTCGCCCATCTCGCAGCCGACCGCCGGCCGCGCCTTCGCCGCGGCCGTGACGGCCGGGATCCATCCTGGGCTGCGCCTGGCGTACTGTGCCGACCTGATCGGCATTGGCGTGGATCCCGATGTGGAGCGGGTCTGCCGAGCGGCCGCGTTCGGACTCCGCCAGCTCGGTGTGACAGTAGAGGAGGTCGCGCTCGACCTGAGCGCCGGGCGGGACGCCTTCCTGGCGCTCCGTGGGCTCTGGTTCGTGGTGCAGATGCACCGCCGCCTGGAGCACCTGGACGAGTTCGGCCCAAATGTGGCGGGCAACATTCGAGCAGGGCTCAAGACTACCGTCGCCGAGCTCGGCAAGGCGGAGCAGGTCCGTGCGAGGGTGAGGGAGAAGCTGCTCGACCTGCTCTCCCGGTTCGATCACCTGGTGACGCCGGCAATGGCCGTGCCCCCCTTCCCGGTGGAGCAGAACTATCCCGAGACTGTTGCCGGCCGGAAGATGGAGACCTACGTGGACTGGATCGCGCCCACCTTCGTCCTGAGCCTCACGGGGCTGCCGGTGGGAGCCGTGCCCTGCGGTCTCGACCGGGAGGGCCTTCCGGTAGGACTCCAGATCGTGGGCCGTCCGTTAGGGGAGGAAGCGGTGCTGGCATTGGCGGGGAAGGTGCAGGAGGCCTGCCCAATCGGGCTGCCGCCGATGGTCCAGAGTGGGAGATAGTGGAGGTGCGGGCGGGGCTTAGCCCTCACGAAACAGCGCCGCCACCTCCGGCTTGGTGACCTTCCCCATCGCGTTCCGCGGCAACACCGTTACCACCCGAAGTTCGCGGGGAATCTTGTAGGGGGCCAGACGATCTCTCGACCAGGCCTTCAAGCTCTCCAGCTCGAGAGACGCACCCGCCCGCAGCTCCACTGCCGCCGCCACCCGCTCTCCCCACTCGGGATCCGCCATGCCCACCACGGCGCACTCCAGGATGTCCCGATGGGTCCGGAGCACTTCCTCGATCTCCAGCGCCGAGACCTTGTAGCCCCCGGTCTTGATGATGTCCACGCTGGTGCGGCCGAGGATCCGGTAGACGCCGTCCTCCAGCACGCCGACGTCCCCGGTGCGGAACCAGCCGTCGCGAAACGCGTCCCGGGTCGCCTCCGGCCGGCCCCAGTACTCGAGGAAGACGCTGCCGCCCCGGACTTCGATCTCGCCGGGCGTTCCCAGCGGCGCGGGTTCGCCGCTCTCGTCCACCAGCCGGACCTGCACGCCGGGGAGCGGGGTTCCCACCGACCCCGGACGGCGCTCGCCCTCGAGCGGATTGGAGAGCGCCATCCCGATCTCCGTCATGCCATAGCGCTCGAGCAGTGTGTGCCCGGTGATACCGCGCCAGCGCTCCAGCGTCTGTACTGGGAGGGCCGCGGAGCCGGACACCATCAACCGCAGACGGGCCGATCCCTCGCTCAGGGCCCGCTGCCGCTCCGGTGGGGTCCCGTCCCATGCGGCGATCAGCTTCCGATAGATGGTCGGCACCGCCATGAAGAGGGTGACCCGGCCGGAGGCGAGCCGGTCCCAGACCACCTCGGCATCGAACGCCGGCAGCATCTCGCAGGCCGCGCCGGCCCACAATGCGCAGCCGAGCACGTTGACGATGCCGTGGACATGGTGCAGTGGGAGGACCAGCAGAATGCGATCGTCCGGAACCCAGCCCCAGGCCCCGATCAGGCAGGTCACCTGCGACACGAGGTTGGCGTGGCTGGCCACGACGCCCTTGGGCCGCCCGGTAGTCCCGCTGGTGTAAACCATCATTGCGCGCCGCCCCGGCTCCACCGCCGGCAACACTTCGGGGGCCGGGCCCTCGAGCGCCCGCCCCGTGCTCAGGACCCGGACTCCCGCCCGCTCTGCCACCGGGCCCAGCGCGTGCGCGAACTCGGGGGCGACGACGGCCAGTTCCGCCGTGGCGTCCCGTAGGACGTACTCCCATTCCGCCGCCGGATAGCTGGTGGCGAGCGGGACGGCAATGCCGCCGGCCCGCCAGACTCCCCACTGGACTGCGACGTAGGAGAAGTCCGCGGGAGTCAGGAAAGCGACCCGGGCCTCGCCGAGGTCGGGCCGGCCCCCCAGCAGCGCCCCCGCGACCCGCGCCGAGGCGGAGAGCAAGTCGGCATAGGTGTAGCTGCGGCCCAGCTCGACGATCGCGATGCGGGAACCGTGGCCGCGAGCGCGGGAGGCGAACTGAAGCTCGGTACCGGTGGCGGTGCCGTTCATGCGGTCCGGAGTCGAAGGCGGCTGGAAATATAGGAACGGGTGCGGCGCCCGATCGAGATCACGGAGCTGTGCAAGTCAGTCACCAAGGGCCGCGACCTGCTCGCGGAGCACCCTGAGAGCCAGATCGATCGACCGCCGGTGGGTCCGAAACGCCAGCACGGCGAGGCGCAGCGTGAAGCGGCCGTCGAGCATGGTGGAGGAGAGAAAGACCCGGCCGTCACGCCGCGCCCCATCCACGATGGCCTGGTTGATCTGATTGGCTCGCTCGAGGTCCGCGCCTGGAGGGACCCAGCGATAAGTGACGATCGAGAGGTCGGGTGGCGGTCCGACCTCGAAGCCCAGCGTATGGATTTCCTGATAGAAGTAGTGGGCCAGGAGCAGCTTCTCGTCGAGCGCCGCCCGGAACGGCGCGGTCCCCAGCAGCGTCAGCGGCAGCCACATCCGAACCGCCCGGAAGTGCTTTGACTGCTCGGGCGACAGGTCAGCGGGCGACACCTCCCCCGGCTCCCGGGTCGCATCCTGCATGTAGTGCCCCGAGTAACCGTGAGCGGCCGCGAGCAGCTTCGCCTCCCGGACCAGCACGATCCCCGCGCCATAAGGAAGAAAGAGCCCTTTGTGCGGGTCGAGCACGACCGACTGCGACCGCTCGATGCCCTTGAGCGCCTGCCGGCCGTGCTCGGTGAGGAGAAAGAAACCACCGTACGCGGCATCGACGTGAAACCAGCAATGCTCTCGCTCGGCGACGCTCGCGATGGCATCGAGGGGATCCACCGCGCCGGTATCAGTGGTGCCGGCGGCGGCGACCACGAGCCACGGCCTGAGCCCCTGACGCCGGTCGAGCGCAATGGCTTCCGCCAGCGCATCGGGCCGCATCCGGAAACGGTCGTCCACTGGGATGAATCGCAGCTGCGCCTCGCGGAGGCCGGCGATACGCAGCGACTTCTCGACGCAGTAATGAGCCTGGGTCGTGAGGTAGACGACGGCAGAGGCGAACTCGGATCCCTCGAGGCCGTGGGCATCGCGCGCGGTCACGATCGCGATCAGGGTGGCGATACTGCCACCCGAGGCGATGTTGCCGGCCGCGGTTGCGGGATAGCTCACCAGGTCCGCCACCCAACGGATCAGCAGGTTTTCCATCCGGACCGGTCCCGGACCGGCGAAGAAGACTCCTGCGTACTTGTTGCTGACGGCGGCGAGATAGTCGCCCAGCGCGCCATGGTAAATGCCGCCCCCGGGGATGTATGCCAGGTGGCCGCCCGACGCCGTGCTTGCCCCGGGCCGGACGACGTCGCGCTCGAAGACCGCGATCGCGTCCTCGATCGGGATGCCGTGCTCTCCGATCGGACGATCCAGCAGCCCGATCCCCTTGTCGTCGGTTTCGATGTAGCCCTTGAGGGTGGCGATCTGCCGGAGGAATCGCTCGGAGGACGCGACCACCGCGTTGCGCAGCCGTTTGCGGCGAGCGGCTCCCGGTTCGAGCGGGCGGGCGGCCCGCTCGAGCTGGCGGATGCGCTCGAGCAGTCCGGGGTGGGGGCTCAGGTCGCGGCCCGGTTCCAGGCGTTGATCGTGGCCACAGCGAGGGTCAAGTCCGACAGCTCCCGCTCATGTGTTCCTTGCTCGAACCGTCATCGCCCGGTGACTGAGGGATGCTTGGCAGTATGCGGAGCGAAGCAGGGGTTCGCAATGCTTGCCGGTAGGGGCCGAGAAGCCTCGGCCAGCTGCGCGTACCGGCCGGCCGGCAGCCGCTGCTTGCGTTCCACCGGCTGAGGGTTCCCGGATCGAGCCCGAGCAGGAGGACCAGTGCCGATTGGGACAGCCCCCGTTCCCGCCGGTATACGAGTAGGAACTCACCAACCGAGCCGTTGGCGGTCCACGGCCGATAGCCGATGAACCGAACGATGGGCGACGAGTTCCACTCCACCAATGCCCTAATCGGGCATCGCACCGATGATGCGGCGACCCGCTGATCGATAGCGGTGGTGCCAATCGTGGTGCCATGTCGGGCTAGCGGCGGTCAGCGCTGATAAGCGGGAGAAGGGCTATGTTCGTTGCTAATCCGCGCCACTCATGGTCCCGGCGGGGCTTGCCGCAGTGACGGTAACGCACAAGATACCTCCCCGCTTGTGGCGAGGAGGTATCGTGTTCCTCGTCTAGTTCCCGCCAACCACCGAACAACGATACACCTCGTCCGTCACGACGAGAGTGATTTCCGGATTTGGTCCGGCGGCGGCCGCCAGGACGTCCGCTTCAGAGACGAACTGGTGAGGCGTAAACCCCGCGTTGAAAACGATCAGGTTTTGTCGCCACAAGGGATTGAACCCCTCACCCTGAATGGCATTGATCACGGGAATGAAATCCTGCTCCTCGTCCAAGTCGTTCGACGCGAAGATCTCGTTGATGCTCGCGTTCTTCCCGATTAGCGAGGCGGAGGCGTTGTCCGGTTGTTGTTTCATGTTGACGGTGAATAACTGACCCTCGTAGTAAGCGGGCATCTGACCTGCAGCGCCATTCGTGCTTGCCGTAGCTGCCGCTATCCCCTTCGTCGAGCTCGCCGCCTTCGCCAAAGCGGGGCTCGTCGAAGGCGCGGTAGTACTAAGCCCACCATCTTGCTGACATGCGCTCGCGACAATCGAGAGCGAAACCAGAGCGATGAATGCACGCGCCGAGTTCCATCCGATGTCCATATGGTTTCTCCTTCGATGTTGGTGAT
>DASQPE010000083.1:0-6398 GCA_035644115.1 Gemmatimonadales bacterium | reverse complement strand
GTCGAGCACCTCGTGCATGGGATCCGTCTTCCGCCGCCTCATCCTCTCGGGCACCGTGCGAATGGTAAACGCGCGGATGTCGAGCTTCTTGGTGACCTCCCGCCAGTCGAGCGGGGTGGAGACCGGAGCGCCGGGCAGCGGGCGTACACTGAAGGGCGAGGCGATGAGCTGACCGGAGATGTTCTGCAGATAGTCGATGTAAACCTTGCCAGCCCGGCGGGACACGGCGCGGGTCACGGTCGCGATCTCAGGCAGCTTACCGGCCACCAGACGCGCGAGGACCTCGCCCAGTGATCGCGACTGCTCGTAGGTGAGCTGTCGTCCCAACGGGAGCAGGACGTGCAGGCCGGACGAGCCGCTGGTCTTCACGAAGTTGGGCAGCTCGACCTCGTCACACAGCGTTCGCAAGGCCTTGGCAATTTCGACCACGTGCTCGAACGGCGCCCCCTTCGGGTCGAGATCCAGCACACACCAGTCCGGCCGATCGAGCGTCGGCACCCGGCTGCCCCACACGTGCAGCGGGATCGAGCCCAGGTTCGAGAGATAAAGCAGCGACTCGACGTCGTCGCAGATGAAGTAGTCGATCTCCCGCTGGGTCTGCTCGCTCCAGATCCGCTCGGTCCGGAGCCACTGCGGAACGAATACGGGGGCATCCTTCTGGTAGAACGACTTGCCCTCGATTCCGTCGGGATACCGGGTGAGCACGACCGGCCGGTCCTTGAGATACGGCAGCAGCCAGGGTGAGATGCTCCGGTAGTACTCGATCAGGTCGCCCTTGGTGTAGCGCTCCGCCGGCCAGAAGACCTTGTTGAGATTCGAGAACACGACTTGGTGCGCGGGCGGGCCCTCGTCGAGCGCGGGAGCGGGCTCGCGTCTGCTCCCGTCTGCTCCCGCCCGCTCCCGTCCGCTCCCGTCCGCTCCCGCTTGCTCCAGTCTGCTCCCGTCTGCTCCCGTCCGCTCCCGCCCCTTCACTTCCTCAGGTCGCTTATCGTCCCGAAACCTCACAAACACCGGTTGCCGCAGGAGCCCTTCGTCGGTCCACTCGGTGTACTCGACTTCGCAGACCACCTCGGGCTCGACCCAGGTCGTGGTCCGGTCCTTGGGTACCGGGCCCTCGCACGGCGGCGTGCGCCGTTTGAGCGCCTCCAGCTCAGCACGCACCTCGGCGAGCTGCTTCCCGCTGAACCCGCTCCCCGCGCGCCCGCTGTAGACCAGCTGTCCATCCACGTATTGCGCCAGGTGCAGTGCCCCGAAGCCCTCGCGGCTGCCTTTCGGCGCGGTGAAGCCGACGACGATAAAGTCGTCCGTCTTGCGAGTCCGGATCTTGAGCCAGGAGGCTGAGCGACCCGCGCGATATGGAGAGTCGGCCTTCTTCCCGATGACGCCTTCGAGCCCCAGGCCCTGCACCTGCCGGTACAGCGCCTCGCCATCGCGCTCGAAGTGCTCGAGGTAGCGGAGCACGCCGGCCTGGGGGAGCACCTTGCGAAGCAGTGCCTTTCGATCGGTGAGCGGCAGCGCTCGGAGGTCGAAGCCCTCGAATCCGATCAAATCGAACCCGTAGAGCGTCGCCGGCGCCTCGATCGCGGCCCGCCGCACGTCGAGTGAGCGGCGCAGCCGGGCTCGACCCTGGAGCCGCTGGAAGCTGGGCCGGCCCGCGTCATCCAGCGTCACGATCTCGCCGTCGAACAACAGCCGCTCGAACGGTAGCGCCGATACCGCGCGAACCACGTCGGGAAAGCTCGAGGCCAGATCGTTTCCATTGCGGGAGAGGAGCCGGACCAACGGCCCCTCCTTGGCCACGAGAATGCGGTATCCGTCGAGCTTGAGCTCGAACAGCCAACCCGGCCGGGAGAACGGCTCGTCGGCGGTCTCCGCCAGCATGAGCTGCACGGTTTCCGGCTTGAGCGCCCTTTTTGGCGCACCGACCTTTTCGAGTGCGCCACGGATCTCGTCGGCCGGCGTGCGGCCCTCCTCCAGCGCCTCGACCGTGAGCCCGGACAGCACCGATTCCTCGGGAAACTCGGTTCCCGGACTCTTCACGTAGCCATCGCGCTCCTTGATCAGCAGCCAGTCGCGCTCGCTCTTCTTGAGCTTCACCAGTGTCCACATGCCGTGAAGCTTGAACCCGCGCAGCTCGAACAGAAGCTTGCCATGCTCGAGCCCATGGGCCGGGTCGCCGTGGGGGATCCACTGACCCCGGTCCCACACGATCACCGCCCCCGCGCCATAGTTCCCTTCGGGAATCAATCCCTCGAAATCGCCGTACTCGATCGGGTGGTCCTCGACGTGTACCGCGAGGCGCTTGTCGGCCGGATCGTATGACGGGCCCTTCGGCACCGCCCACGACTGGAGCACGCCGGCCATCTCGAGCCGGAGGTCGAAGTGGAGCCGCCGAGCCGCGTGCTTGTGCACCACGAACAGTCGGCCGCCCGCCGGCTCCGGCCCCACCGTGCCGGCGGGCTCCGGGGTCCGGGCGAGCGAGCGCTTTTCCCGATACCGGGAGAGAGGGTCGTTGTGGCGAGAAGGCATCGTCTAATAAACAGCGTGAACGGCGGACTAGAAACAGCGTGAACGGTGAACGGTGAACGGTAAACCGGTCCCGCCGCGCCACCCCGCCAGGTCCCGGACCGCCGGTTCACTGTTTACCGTTCACCGTTCACGCTGTTCCACAATGAGTTACGTCTCCATACCTCAAGTGGAGTCTTGCGCTCCCTCAAGAAACTGTCTATCGTCTTGGTCCTATGCCTGCGCGCTCAATCGCCTCCGCCACGATCTCCTTCGGGCTGGTCTCCGTGCCCGTGGGTCTCTACTCATCGAGTGAAAGCTCGGCCTCGGTGAGCTTCAACATGATTCACAAGAAGTGCGGCACCCGCCTGAAGCAGCAGTACATCTGCCCCAAGGACAACGAAGTGGTCGAGCGGGACGACATCGCGAAGGGCTACGAGTTCGCCAAGGGCCAGTACGTGCTCTTCTCGCCCGAGGAGCTCAAGGCGCTGGACGAGAAGGCCACCAACACCATCGACATCGCCGAGTTCGTCCCCCTGGCCAAGGTCGACCGGATCTATCTCGAGCGGACCTACTACCTCGGCCCGGACAAGGGTGGCGAGCGGGCTTACAAGCTTCTCACCGAGGCACTCCAGAAGACCAAGCGTGCAGCCATCGGCCAGTACTCGGCGCGGGGCAAGCAGTATCTGGTCCTGGTGCGGCCGATGGACGGCGTCCTGGCCATGGAGCAGCTGCACTACCCGAGCGAGCTCCGCAGCGCGGCCGACGTGCCCCAACCGGACGTCAAGCTCAAGCCGACGGAGCTCACCCTGGCCGAGCAGCTCATCGAGCAGTCAGCCACGGACGAGTTCAAGCCCGAGGCATATCACGACCAAGTGCGCGAGCGGGTGCTGGAAGCGATCCAGCAGAAGGTCGAGGGCGAGGAGATCACTGCCGAGCCGCAGGAAGCCCCGCAGACCAAGATCATCGACCTGATGGAGGCGCTGAAGGCCAGCCTGGCCAAGAAGGGCGAGGCTCCCGACGAGCGAAAGGCGCCGCGGCACGCCGGGGCCACGAAGTCGGCCAAGCCGGCCAGGAAGCGGGCCAGCAAGGCTTCCTAGCCCTGGTCGCCACGCCGGACTCCGCTGCCCGCATCGCCCCTGGTGCGGGCTCATCGTTTCCAGACGTGTCGATCGCCGACTCTCGCGCATCTCCAGCTCAATGCCGATTCACTTCCACGCCTTACTCGCGCCGCTCCTGCTGGCGGTGACTCGGCCGCCGGCCCCAGCCGACACCACGCCTGGTTACCTGCAGCTCGGGTTCGAGCTGCTTCGGCGCCGCCTCGGCGCGACCCCCGCCGACAACGTCTCCTTGTCGCCCGCAAGCGCCGGCTTCGCGCTCAGCGTGGCGGCTTTAGGCGCCCGGGAGCAGACCCAGTCGGAGATCCTGCGGGTCCTGGGGTTTACCGGCCGGCTCCCGGGTGCCGTCGCGCAGGCCAACCAACAGTGGATCGCCGCTCTCAGTGAGCAGAAAGACGTCCAGCTCGAGATTGCCAACGCGATCTGGGTGGACCAGAGGTTCGTGGTGGACTCCAGCTACGCCCGCCGGATGGCGCAGGCGTTCCAGGCCCAGGTTGGATCCGCCGTACTGCGGACGCCGGCCGGCATCGCGGAGATCAACCGCTGGGTCGCCCAGCATACTCACGACCGGATCGAGAAGATCCTCGACCAGCCTCGCCCCAACTCGGCGGCGTTCATCGCCAACGCGACCTACTTCAAGGGCACGTGGCTGAAGCAATTTGCGAAAGACGCCACCGGGCCCAAGCCTTTCTACGAGTCGCCCGGCTCGCCTCGTGATGTGCCCACCATGCACGCCACCCTCGACGCCAGCTACGCCCGGGCCGGCACCGTGCAGCTCGCCCGGCTGCCCTATCTTGGCGGCCGGTTCGAGATGGTGATCGTGCTTCCGGACTCGAGCGTCCCGCTCACCCAGATCACGACCCAGCTCACCGATTCGATCTGGCAACATTGGATGGATCAGACAAGGCCCGCCGAGCTCGAGGTCGCCCTGCCCCGATTCAAGCTCGAGACCGACACGAGCCTGCGCCCTGACCTGGAGGCCCTCGGCATGAAGCTGCCGTTCGACCCCGAGCGCGCCGACTTCGGTCCAATGTTCGCCGGGCATATGGCAAAGACGTTCATTTCCGAGGTAAGACAGAAGACTTGGATCGCCGTTGACGAAGAAGGAACCGAAGCAGCCGCGGCGACTGGTGTCAGGGTAGGCATAACGTCGGCCCGGGTCGACCAACCGATCCCGTTCGTGGCGAACCGCCCGTTCATCTATGCCTTGCGGGACGGGCGCACCGGACTGCTGCTCTTCCTGGGCGTGGTACGCCGCCTCTAGCAGCTGCGGATAGCCGACGCGGATAAGCCTGAGAGCGGGCGCCGCCGATCCGCTAGTTTCCCGGCATGAAGTCGTTCACCACCCGCGACGTCGCGAGGCTCCTCGATCTGTCGCCGGCGCAGGTCCGGACCCAGGCGCGGGCGGGTTTTCTGCGGCCCGAGCGCGGGGCTCGCAACGCATATCGCTTTTCCTTTCCCGACCTGGTTCTCCTGCGAACCGCAAAGGCACTTGCCGAGGCGAAGATCCCGGCCCGACGCATCCGTCGCGCGCTTCGCCGCCTGGTTCGCCAACTCCCCCGAGGGCGGAGCCTCAGTGAGATCCGGATCACGGCGGAAGGCGATCGGGTGGTGGTTCGCGACGGTCAGACCGCCTGGAACCCCGAGTCCGGCCAGCTGGTGCTCGACTTCTCGGTGGCCCGGCTCGCGAACCGGGCGGCGCCGGTGGCGCGCCGGGTGGTGCGCGAGGCCAAGCGGGCCGAGGTCGCACTGGATGCAGAGCAGTGGTTCGAGCTGGGCCTCGAAATGGAAGCCGTGGTAACGAGTCAGGCGCGGGAGGCGTACGAGCGTACCCTCGCCCTCGACCCCCGGCACGCCGATGCGCGGGTCAACCTCGGACGGCTGCTGCAGGAGGACGGCAAGGCACTCGAGGCGGCCGGCCACTATCTCGCAGCCCTTGCCGCCGTCCCCCAGCATCCCACCGCTGCATTCAACCTGGGCACCGCGCTTGAGGATCTGGGCCGCTCGGCCGATGCCATCGCCGCCTACGAGCGCGCGCTCGAGGCCGACCCCGACTTTGCGGACGCGCACTACAACCTCGGTCTGCTGTATGAGCGCGTGGGACGCAAGCGCGACGCGGTACGGCACCTCAGGGCCTATCGACAGACCCTAAGCCGTTAGCCGAGGCAGCCCCGGGACTGGGGCTAGCCGATCGGTCGCAACTCCGGCATGTTCGGACCGGACCGGAGGGCCCATGCAGCTGTTCGTCGGCACCAGCGGCTACGCCTACAAGGAGTGGAAGGGCGCTTTCTACCCGGCCAAGCTTCCGGCCGACGAGATGCTGCACTTCTACTCCAGCCGCCTGCCCGCGGTCGAGATCAACAACACGTTCTACCGCATGCCGTCCGAGCGCGTCCTGGTCGAGTGGGCCGGCCAGGTGCCCGAGGCGTTTCGCTTCGTGCTCAAGGCTTCACAGCGGATCACCCACTACGCCCGACTCAAGATCGAGGACGACTCGCTCGACTACTTCCTGCGGACTGCCAACGTACTCGGGTCTCGTCTCGGCCCCACCCTGTTCCAGCTGCCACCCAACCTGAAGAAAGATCTGCCGCGCCTGAGCGACTTTCTGGCCAAGCTGCCCCGCACCTGGCGCGCGGCCATGGAGTTCCGGCACGAGAGCTGGTTCGCCGACGACGTGCTGGAGGCGCTTCGGGCCCGGGACATTGCGCTGGTCGCGGTCGATGAAGACGAAGGCGGCTCCCCGCTCGTGCCGACGGCGTCGTGGGGGTACCTGCG
>DASQPE010000082.1:0-4948 GCA_035644115.1 Gemmatimonadales bacterium | reverse complement strand
GTGGGGAATGCCCCCCACCAGCACCGCCATGGCCTTGGCCGCCAGGACCGGCCCGTCACCCACGCTGAGCAGGGCGATCCGGGCGGACGCGCAAGCCCCGCGTTGGTCCAGCGCCAGGTCAACCGCGACACCGACGAGCGCGAAATCCCCATGCCGTCGCGCCAGCTCAATGAAGGCGGAGCCCGCCCTTGCAGGGCGCGGTGGAATCCGGATCTCGGTCAGTAGCTCGTCCGGTCCCAAGACCGTAGTGAGAATCCCGGTGTAGAAATCCTGCGCCGGAACGGTGCGGGAAGCAGTCCGGCTTCTCAGCAAGAACCGCGCGTCGAGCGCCACCATCACCGCCGGCAGCTCCGCGGCCGGGTCGGCGTGAGCCAGGCTTCCGCCCATGGTGCCCCGGTTCCGGATCTGTGGATGAGCGATCCAGGGGAGCGCCTCGAAGAGCAACGGCGCCTTCCTGGCGACCCTGCCGCTCCGCTCGGCGGCGCGCTGCCGGGTCATGGCCCCGATCAGGAGACCCCCGTCCGGGCTCTCCTCTATGTACGCCAGCGGCGCGATGCGGTTCAGGTCCACCAGCACCGCAGGCCGGGCCAGCCTGAAGTTCATCGCGGGAACCAGGCTCTGGCCTCCGGCCAGCGGCTTGGCGTCGCCTCCCAGGTCGGCGAGGATCGCCAGCGCCTCGTCCGCCGTGTCGGGGCGATGGTAATCGAACGGTGCGGGTTTCACGGTGACAGACCCCTGCCCTGCAAGAGCTCGTACAGTCGGGTCGGACTCAACGGAATCTCGAGGATCTCGAGCCCCGAATCTCCCAGCGCGTCCTCCACCGCCTGGGCGAAGGCCGCGCCGGTGGGAATGCAGCCGGCCTCTCCCACTCCCTTGACACCGAGCGGGTTCAAGGGCGACAACGTCTCGACATGGGAGATCTCGACCGGGGGAACCTCGGAGGCGGTGGGCAGCAGGTAGTCCATGAACGAGGCGTTCAGCAGCTGGCCGCTCTCGTCGTACTTGAGCTGCTCGTAAAACGCGTTTCCGATCCCGTGCGCCACGCCTCCCTGGATCTGTCCCTCGACGATGAGCGGATTGATCAGCCGGCCGCAGTCGTGGACCACCACATAGCGGGTAATCCGCACCATCGCGGTCTCGGGATCCACCTCGACCTCCATCGCGTGAACCCCGCTTGCGGTGCTCCCCCTCTCGGGGCCGAAGTATGCCGTGGCCTCGAGGCCCGGCTCGGTGCCGGGCCGCACGGCGCCGCGCAGCGGGTTGGCGAGCCGGGCCAGCTCCCCCAGCGCGATCCCCCGTCCGGGATCTTCCGCCACGGCCACTCTCCCGTTCGCCACCTCGAGGCACGACTGGTCCACCTTCAGGACATCCGCCGCAAGGGCGATGGCCTTGGCCCGCACCGCGTGCGCCGCCGCGTGGCAGGCGCTGCCGGCGACCACCGCCCCCCGGCTGGCGAAGGTGCCGGTGCCCCAAGAAAAGACGCTAGTGTCGCCGGTGATGACGTGGACGTCGCCCACCGCGACGCCGAGCACCTCGGCCACAACTTGGGCGAACGAAGTGAAATGGCCCTGCCCCTGGGTGCCGACCCCGGTGGCCAACCGCACCTTCCCGCTTGGCTCCACCGTGACCCGCGCCCCCTCGTAGGGCCCGATTCCGGTACCCTCGACGTAGGAGACGATGCCCAATCCCACCCGGCGACCCTCTGCCCGGAGCCGGGGCTGCACCTCGCGTACGAAGCGGTCGTAGTCCACGATGCGCGCCGCTTCTTCCAGGGCGGGCAGATAATCACCGCTGTCGTACACCAGCGGAGCCGAGTCCTGGAACAGGATCCCATGGTTGTAGGGGAACTCGTCGGCCCGAAGGTAGTTGCGGCGACGGATCTCCACTCGGTCGATACCGAGTCTCCGCGCGGCGAGGTCGAGCAGCCGCTCCATGACGAAGACGCCGTGCTGGCGGCCGGCACCTCGCACCGGCGTCACCAGGGTCTTGTTGGTGAACGCGACCCGGAACTCGCTCTCGTAGGCCGGCACGCGGTAGGGGCCCAGCAAGGTGCATTGGCTGTTGATCGGTATGGTGAGCCCGTAGGGATCGTAGGCCCCGGTGTCATGGACGAAGCGGTCCCGCACCCCCAGGATCCGCCCCTCCGCATCCACCGCCAGCTCGGCCTCGTGGACCTGTCCCCGCTCCTGGGTGGTCGCAGTGAAGCTCTCCAGGCGGTCCTCGATCCACTTGAGTGGCCGGCCCAGCCGGATCGCGGCCCAGGGAAGCAGGACCTCCTCGGGGTAGAACATCATGATCTTGGGCCCGAAGCCGCCGCCGATGAAGGGTGCCACGACCCTCACCTGCGACTCGAGCAGGCCGAGCATGGCGGCGAGCCCGTTCCGGATCGGGATCGGAGCCTGGGTCGTGTCCCAGATGGTGAGCTGTTCCGCGTGGGCGTCCCAGTGCGCGACCACGCCGCGGGTCTCGATCGCGGCCGAGGCGCCGCGGTCGTAGAGGAAGCGGCGGGAGATCACCAGCGCGGCCCGGGCCCGAGCAGCGTCGTAGTCCCCTTTTCGCTGGACCGCGTGCGCGGCCAGGTTCGAGCCGATCGCCTCGTGGATCACCGGCGCGTCGGGCGCCAACGCGCGCTCAAGGTCCACTACCGCCTCGAGCGGCTCGGCGTCCACCACGATGTCCTCCACCGCGTCCTCGGCGAGGTAGCGGCTGGTCGCAACCACCATGGCGATGGGCTCTCCCACGTGACGCACCTTGTCCCTGGCCAGGGGAACCTGCGTCGCCTGGTGGAAGACCAGCCCGGGAATCGGCGGCGGCGGCACCAGCAGCGGCCCGGGCCTCCAGTAGTCGCCCAGGTCGGACGCAGTGTAGACGGCCACGACGCCCTCCCGCGCCCGTGCGGCGGAGACGTCCACGCCGGTGAGCCGGGCGTGGGCGTACTCGCTCCGGCGGAACGCCACGTGGAGCATGCCGTTGAGTTCCACGTCGTCCACGAACTGGGCCCGGCCGGTGAGGAGCCGGGCGTCCTCGTTGCGGGGAACCCGGGCGCCGATGATTCTGGTCATCGGGCCCCCATCTGTTCGGCCGCGAGCAGCACCGCCTGCACGATGTGCTGGTAGCCGGTACAGCGGCAGAGGTGGCCAGAGAGCGCCTCGCGAACGGTGGGCTCGTCCGGATCGGGCTGATCCCGCAGCAGCGCGGTCATCGTCATCAGGATGCCCGGCGTGCAGAAGCCGCACTGGAGTCCGTGACATTCACGGAAGGCGGCCTGGAGGGGATTGAGTGTGTCACTCGCAAGGGCGAGGCCCTCGACCGTGGTGATCTCCCGGCCGTCCGCCTGCACGGCGAAGAGAAGGCAGGACCGCACCGGCTCCCCGTCGAGCAGCACGGTGCACGCGCCGCACACTCCGTGCTCGCATCCCACGTGGGTTCCGGTGAGACACAGCTCGTGGCGGATGAAGTCGCTCAGCAGCAGCCGCGGTTCCGCTGGACGCTCGTAGGGCGTGCCGTTGACGCGGACGCGAACTCGTTCGGGTGAGGACACGAGATTCCTGGGAACGAGAAGGGTGAGGGGGTGGAAGAGAGAATATCCCGGGCTTTGGGAAGGGGCAAGCGTCCCCCAGAAGACCCGTGCTCACGGCCTCGCAGTATGATGCTCTGCTCGGGGCTGCTGGAGGACGTGGACCTTGAGCGGAAGGTGGTAGTTGAGTCGCGACCTGGCCCGATCGCTGAAGTAGCCGCCGAAAACGGGGCGGCGGTTAAGTGCCGGGCGGCGGCGAGCCGGCGAGACGAAACCTACCGATTGAATGTGTGATCTATCTCAACGTTGTGACCTGTTCCGATCTGTGCAAACTGGAAGGATGTGGTGATCGGAAACCCGACCACGCTGCCCGTCGCGGTTGCGGTGAAGAAGTTGCTTGTTCCTGTGGAGCGGGAGCTGAAGACTCCCTTCACTCTCTGCACGAAGGTGCCGCTGACCCGTTGCTCGAGCCCAGGAATTCTGACCCACTGCACACTGACCAACCCGCCACTGCCAGCGAAGAGGACAAAGTTTGGGTTCCCGCTTGTGTTGGTGTTCACCTTCAGTTTTTGGACACCGTTACCCGTGAGGTCGCCCCGCTCAATCGGCCCAGCCCCCTCCTCAACAGCCCCGCAGCCATCGGAGCCACATTGCAGCACCTCGTAAAAGAGCAATACCTCGGGGTTTGAGGCGGTGCCGCCGCGGACCACCGATACGAAACCGGAGAGGAAGTTACCCAATGCATCTGGTTCGGTGGACCAAGAGACGTTACCGAGATCTCCGTTCGCTACGAAGTGGAAGTTCGTTGTTTGGCCTGCAGCGCCGGAGTCGGCCTGGCTCATCCTCGAGGCCAAAGCTGGGTGACCTGCCTCTTGCCCCTGAGGATCTGTCGCTGTCTCCTGACATCCTGCCAAGACCAGTGGGATGAGCAGGCGCCCTGCCAGCTGCAGCAGATGGGTTCGCATACTATGCCTCCTTGCGCGGCGTAGCGAGAGTGGGTACAACGCCCAGAAGAGTTCCGGTGTGAACGACCGCGATGGCTCGGTAAGGGACTTTCACCAAGTCGACTCAGGGACGGCGCCGTGAGCCGGCACGCTCGACCGGTAGCCCCAAGCAACAGCCGCCAGGCTACCCGTTTGGCAGCTCGGCGGTCGTGGGGTCCTTCGTGGCGTCCAAATCCGGCGTCGCGGAGGAGGCGAGGACCCGTGGCTTTGCGGCCCCGGCTTTGGCCGGGTGTGCCTTTATCGTTGGATGAACTGGAGTACCGATACCCTACGGTTCGGTACCGGAGTCGTCAAGAGAGACGTCCTTCCGGTGAGGCCTTGGACTCGGGCGAGCACCGCGCCATCAAGGATGCTGCGTGCCCGGGATAGCAACCGGGCGGGGGCGTCCGGCCAACCTCACCGTCGAGTCGTCAACTCAAGTGTAGGG
>DASQPE010000081.1:0-22478 GCA_035644115.1 Gemmatimonadales bacterium | reverse complement strand
GGTCGCTGCCTTGGAGGTCGCATAGGGAGCGATGGGGGCGACGGGATCGGTCTCACGTCGCGGGCGCGGCTCTCCCATACCGTACACCTCGCCGCTCGACACCAGCAGCACCAGCGGATTCTCCCCCCGCTCGCGGCGGCGGTCGGCCAGCGTCGCGAGGAGGCGCACCGTTCCGACTGCGTTCACCTCCCAGGCGTAAGCCGGATCGTCGCGCGCCGCCGCGCCCGAGCTGACCGCCGCCAGGTGAGCGACCGCGTCGACCGCCTCGGGCCCGAGTGGCACCGGAGCGGGGTCCGCCAGCTCCAGCGGCACGCAGCACACTCGATCGGTGTCCGGCCCAAGCCATTCAACAACCGGCGGCCCGCCGGGCCGGCAGGCGGCGACCACCTCGTGTTGCCGAGCGAGCAGGGCCCGCACCAGCCGCCGCCCCACGAAGCCATCAGCGCCGGTGACGAGAACCCTCACGCCCGGGTGGAAAGACGGCGGAGATCCGCGTCTACCATCATGCGTATCAGCTGCTCGAAAATGACCTCCGGCGTCCAGCCCAGCTCGGTCCGCGCCTTGCCCGGATCCGCGAGGAGCAGGTCCACCTCGGCCGGCCGCAGGAACCGGGGATCCTGGACCACGTGCTTGCGCCAGTCGAGCCCCACGTGCGCGAACGCGATCTCGACCAGCTCCCGCACGCTATGGGCGACGCCGGTGCCGATCACGTAGTCCTGCGGCGTCGGTTGCTGCAGCATGCGCCACATGGCGTCCACGTAATCGCCCGCATACCCCCAGTCGCGCTTGGCGTCCATATTCCCTAGGCGTAGCTCTTTGGCGAGCCCCAGTTTGATGCGAGCGACGCCGTCGGTGATCTTGCGGGTGACGAACTCGATGCCGCGCCTGGGCGACTCGTGGTTGAACAGAATCCCGCTCACGGCATAGAGCCCGTACGACTCGCGATAGTTCACCGTGATCCAGTGGCCGTACACCTTGGCCACGCCGTAGGGCGACCGAGGATAGAACGGCGTGGTCTCCCGCTGGGGCGACTCGCGCACCTTGCCGAACATCTCGGACGAGCTCGCCTGGTAGAACTTTGCCGTCGGGTAGACGAGCCGGATCGCCTCGAGGATGCGGGTCACGCCGAGCGCCGTAAACTCGCCGGTCAGCACCGGCTGGGTCCAGGAGGTCGGGACGTAGCTCTGGGCCGCCAGATTGTACACTTCGTCCGGCCCGGTTTCCTGCAGCACGACCGTGAGCGAGTGCTGGTCGAGCAGGTCCGCCTGCACGATCTCGATCCGGTCGAGCAGGTGCTCGAGTCGCTCGTAGCTGTGGTGACTCGTGCGCCGGACCAGGCCGAAAACCCGATAGCCCTTTGCGAGCAGGTGCTCGGCGAGGTACGAGCCGTCCTGCCCGGTGACACCGGTGATGAGCGCGCTCGGCACGGCTAGCTCCGCGAGGGTTGCAGAAGGTGGGTCAGGCGCATATGCTTCAAGGCTTTCCGGGCTTGCCGGGCAACGAAGTTCTCTACGAGGACCATACGATGGCACGGGTGTGCACTGTCTGCGCCAAGGGGCCGATCACCGGCCATAACGTGAGCCACGCCAAGAACCGCACCAACCGGCGCTGGTATCCCAATCTGCAGACCGTCCGGGTGCTGGTGGATGGAGCGCCCAAGCGCGTTCGCGTGTGCACGCAGTGCATCAAGAGTAATCGGATCACCAAGGCCACCTGACGCGGTCGCCGCAGAGTCGCAGCGCCAACAAAAAGGGGACCCGAGGGTCCCCTTTGTCGTCCGGGAAGCCGGAGGCGCGGTCACGCCTCGAGCAGCTCGATCCGGGCGATGTCAGCGCCGTCGCCGGACCGGTGCCCCAGCTTGAGAATCCGGGTGTACCCACCGGGCCGCGCGGCGAAGCGGGGCCCGATCTCGGTGAAGAGCTTGGCGAGGGCGTCGCGATCCTTGATCCGTCGCCCGGCCAGGCGGCGGGCGTGCAGGTCGCCGCGACGAGCCAGGGTAACCAGCTTTTCCGCGAACGGCCGGAGCTCCTTGGCCTTGGCCTCGGTGGTAACCACCCGTCCGTGCACGAACAGACTGGACGCCATGTTGTTCAACAGGGCCCGCTTGTGACTGGACGTCCGGGAGAGCTGCCGCCCCTTGGCGCGATGCCGCATGCTACTGCCCCTCGCCTGCCGGTGCCGGGTGTGGCGAAGGCGGCGTTCCGGGATGGGTGGTCCGGAGATCGCCATCGACCTCCTCGAACCGCATCCCGAAGTTGAGCCCCTCGCGCTGCAGCAGGTCGGCGATTTCCTGGATCGCCTTCTCCCCGACGTTCTTCACCTTGAGCAGGTCGTCCTCGCTGAACTCCACCAGATCGCGGAGGGTCCGGATGTTCGAGTTCTTGAGCGAGTTGAGCGACCGGACCGAGAGCCCGAAATCGTCGATGAGCCGGTTGAGCCGCTGCCGCAGACTGCCGGGCGTCGGCGCAACGCCGGCCCCGGCTGCACCTTCGCGCGCCAGCGGCACCTTCCCGAACTCGACGAAGTAGCGGAAGTGCTCCTGAGCCAGCGCCGCTGCGTATGCGACCGCGTCCTCCGGCGTAATGGTGCCGTTGGTTTCGAGCGCGACCGTGAGCCGGTCGTAGTCGGTCCGCTGGCCGACGCGGGTTTCTGCCACGGTGAAGTTGGCACGGCGGACCGGATTATAGATCGCGTCGATCCGCACCAGATCGACCGGCAGTGACCGGTCGGCCGGGTGCAGCTCGGCTTCGACGTAGCCGCGGCCCTTGTTGACGTACAGCTCGCCGGCGATCTCGCGCTCGTCCTGCAGAGTGAACAGCAGGTGATCGGGATTCACCACCCGCACCGAGCCGTGCTCCTGAATGTCCCGGCCGTAGACCGGCCCCGCGCCCTCGCGGCGGATGTGGAGCACCGCCTCGTCTACGTCGTCGGCCAGCACCAGTGTCAGTGCCTTGAGGCGCTGAATGATCTGGTGGACGTCCTCCAGCACACCGGACACCGTCTGGTGCTCGTGCACTACGCCGTCCAGCCGGAAGCCCCAGACCGCGCTGCCGCGGAGGGAGGAGAGGAGCAGCCGCCGAAGCGAGTTGCCCAGCGTGTAGCCGAAGCCGCGCTCGAGCGGCTGGAGCCGGAACTCTGCGGCGTTGGGGTTGTCGTCCCGCTTCGTCATCTCGACGAGATGGGGACGCACCAGTCCGGTAAGGTCGATCGTCATGGTCACTTCGAGTACAGCTCAACGATGAGCTGCTCCTGGGCGTTGATCGGAATCGTTTCGCGGGTGGGGCGCTCGACCAGGCGGCCGGCGGCCTTTTCCTGGTCGATCGAAAGCCAGGAAACCGGCGCGCCCCTGGACGCACTTTCCTGGGCCAGCTTGACCGATATCTGGTCCCGACTTGCCGGCTCGACCCGCACCTCTTCGCCGGGCACCACCCGGTAGGAGGGGATGTCCACCCGGCGGCCGTTGACCTGGACGTGGCCGTGGCCAATCAGCTGTCGCGCCGCCTTGCGGCTCGCGGCGAAGCCCAGTCGATAGACGATGTTGTCGAGTCGGGTCTCGAGCGCGATGAGCAGGTTGGTGCCCGTTACGCCCGGCTCCCGGTTGGCTACCTCGAAGGTGTTTCGGAACTGCCCCTCGGAAAGACCGTACATCCGCTTCACCTTCTGCTTTTCACGCAGCTGCTTGGCGTACTCCGACGTCTTGCGCTGACGGCCCTGGTTCTGACCGTGCTGGCCCGCGGGGTACGCCCGGCGCTCGACCGGGCACTTCTCGGTGAGGCACTTGGTGCCCTTGAGAAACAGCTTGGTGCCCTCGCGGCGGCAGAGCCGGCAGCTGGGACCGATGTACCGTGACATGGCTCAGACCCGCCGCTTCTTGGGCGGCCGGCACCCATTGTGAGGAATGGGGGTGACATCGCGGATGGAGACCACTCGCAGCCCGACCGATGCCAGCGCCTGAATGGCGGATTCGCGTCCGCTCCCCGGCCCCTGCACCCGCACGTGCACCCGCCGCACCCCGAGGTTCATCGCCTCGCGTCCGCAGTTTTCGGCTGCCACCGTGGCGGCGAAAGGCGTGGACTTTTTCGACCCCTTGAACCCGGCCTTGCCCGCCGAGCCCCAGGCGAGCGTGTTGCCCTTCAGGTCGGTGATGGTGATCAGCAGGTTGTTGAACGTGGCCGCGATATGGGCGATCCCCTCGGATTCGACCACCTTCTTGCCGCGCTTGGCGGCGGCCCGCGCGGGTGCCGCAGCGGCAGGCGAGGCGGCGGCGGGGGCCGGCGTTTCCGGTTGTTCAGGCGTGGGAGTCGTCATCTTACTTCTTGGTCACCTTCTTCTTGCCGGCGATGGCACGGCGCGGCCCCTTCTTGGTGCGGGCGTTGGTATGCGTGCGCTGGCCGCGGACCGGTAGGCCGCGCCGGTGGCGGATGCCCCGGTAGCTGCCGATGTCCATCAGCCGCTTGATGTTCATTGCGATTTCGGTCCGCAGCGCGCCCTCGACCTTTACGCTGCGCTCGATCATCTGGCGCAGCCGCGCCACCTCTGAATCCGAGAGATCGCGCACCCGCGTGTCGGGACTCACCCCCGTTTCCGAGAGGATCCGACCGCTGGTGGGCCGACCGATGCCGTAGATGTAGGTCAGCGCGATCTCGACGCGCTTCTCCCGCGGCAAATCCACGCCTGCGATTCGCGCCATGAATCAGCCCTGCCGTTGCTTGTGCTTGGGGTTGCGCTTGCAGATGATGCGAACCACACCGCGACGGCGGACGACCTTGCAGTGCTCGCAAATCGGCTTGACGCTCGAACGTACCTTCAAGTGGTTCCCCCGCGAAACCGTAATTAGAACGAAGCTGGGCATAATAAACCCTGCGGGAGGCGCACACAAGAGATGGGTGGGGGCGACCTTAGGCCGGGAGGGCTGAGCCGGCCGACGGGCGGAGTCTGCTAGTGGAGGGGGGCGTCAGGTGCTGACCCGCAGCTCGACCAGAACCCATCCCCCGGACCCGCGCCGATACGCGAGCAACAGAGTCTGGGACCGAACCTCCTGGGTTCCCGCCACGCGGTAGCGCCGCTCGAGCTCGACGTACCCGCGACCGGGTTCTACCTCCTCGGCCGAGCGAACCGCCGTCTGGACCTCCTGGGCGGGGGCGAGAAAGTCGCGGAGCAGCGCGGCTGCCTGCGCCTGGCCCAGGGCGCCGGACGGATCCGCCCCCGGCAGTCGCACGACCAGCCTGGGCGAGTTCGCCACCAGACCCGATGCATCGTGGCCGAACCACGCCCGGCGGGCGCGATCCGCCTCCCGACCCAGATCTCCGCTCTGCGCGTGCACCGGCCCCGCCAGCGCGGAGATGAGCAGCATCAGGCCCAGGCGCACGCAGCCTCCTCCCGGAGCTCGTGGAGCACGGCAGCCGGGTCGCTCGCCTGGAGCAAAGGCCGTCCGACGACCAAATGAGTCGCTCCGTCCCGGGCCGCGTCTCCCGCGGTGGACACGCGGGCCTGATCGGCGGGCACATCGGAGCGGCGCCGGATGCCGGGCACCACGATGAGGGCCGGCCCGCCCCAGGCCCGTCGCGCGGCGCCGATCTCGCGCGGAGAGCAGACCACGCCCTGGAGTCCGGCCAAGCGCGCCGCCGTTGCCAGCCGCTCGACCTCCAGCTCCAGATTCACCCCGGAGCGGCCGGTGGCCGCCGCGTAGGACGGTTCGTCGTGGGAGGTTAGAACGGTGACCCCGAGCAGGGCGAGCGTGTCGCCCGCCGCCCGAGCGGCCGCCTCGAGCATAGCCGACCCTCCGAGCGTGTGTACCGTGGCCATCGCGACACCCAAGTCCCGCGCGGCCGCCACCGAGGCCGCCACCGTGTTGGGAATGTCGTGCCACTTGAGATCGAGAAAGACCTGAAGCCCGCGGGCGGTGACCTGGCGCACGAACGGGGCCCCACCGCCTGTCATCAGGGCCGACCCGATTTTTACCCACCGCAGATCCGGCAGCCGATCCAGAAACCGGAGCCCGACCTCGGCCTCGGCCACATCGAGCGCGAGCACGATCTCAGTCACCGCCCACCTCCAGATCCTCGACGATGCGCTGGGGCAGGCGCGGGTCGGCGAGACCGGCGGTCCCGACCGCGACCAGCGAGGCTCCCACGCTCAGATACTGGCGGACATCCTGCGCGCTTCGGACGCCGCCCACGCCGATCACGGGCATGCCTCCGGTCCGCTCGGCGACCCGGGCCACCGCGAGCACTCCGATGGGCAGGAGCGCGGGGCCGCTCACCCCACCGAACCCGTTCCCCAGGCGGGGCCTGCCCCCGGACTCGAACAGTTCCCCGGGGATCGTGTTGACTACGCTCACGCCATCGGCCCCTGCGTCGCGGGCCACCACCGCCATGGCGCCGACGTCCGGCAGAACCGGAGAAAGCTTGGCGACGAGAGGCAGCCGGGTACGCGACCGACAGCCGCTCACTATCCTCGCGACACAAGTCGCGTCCGCCCCGAATTCGATGCCGCCCGCGCTGGTGTTGGGGCAGGACAGGTTGAGCTCGAACGCGGTGATCCCCGGAGCTCCGTCCAAGCCGCTCACCACGTCGGCGTACTCCTCGACCGTGAACCCGACCACGTTCACCAGCACTCTCGCGCGTTGAAGTCGATGGGCAAGCCAGGGCAACTCGTGCGCTCGCACCCGATCGAGCCCTGGATTGGCCAACCCGACGGAGTTGAGCATGCCGGCCCGGAACTCCGCCACCCTGGGCGGAAGGTTACCCTCGCGGGGAGCCAGGGACACGGCCTTGGTGACGATGCCGCCCAGCCGATCCAGATCCATGACCCCATCGAGCTCGCGGCCGAACCCGGCCGTGCCGGAGGCGAGGAGCACCGGATTCTGGAAATGCTGGCCGAAGAGTTCGCGGGTGATCTGGCGCGAGGCCACTAGCGGGCCGTGCCGGAGTCGGCGGCGGCGTCGGTCTTCCGCTCGTACTCCAGCAGGTAATCGACGACCGCATCCGCGACGGAGCTCGCGATCGCTCGCTGGCCTGACGTGGACGTGAGAAACGTGCTGTCGTCGCGATTGGTGCTATAGCCCATCTCCACCAGGACGGCGGGGCGCCGCGCGGTGGTGAGCACCATGAAGCCCGCCTGTTTGACTCCCAGGTCGGGCCCGGAGTGCACCTGGCCCAGGTCGCGCTGCATCAGCTCGGCCAGGCGGGCCGACTCGCGGAGGTGCTCGTTCAGCTGCAGATCCTTGACGATGAAGTCGATGGCGCCCAGCGGCGTGGCTCCGTCGCCCACGTTCTCGAACCGCACCGCCTCGTTTTCCATCCGGGCCACTCGCGCCGCGTCTTCGGTCCTTGCCTCGGCGAGAAAGTAGGTCTCGAAACCCCGGATGTCGGTGAAACCGCGCCTCCGGGGCAGCGAGTTGACGTGGAGGCTCACGAAGAGGTCGCACTTCTCGGTGCAATACCCGCCTCGCTCGCCCAGAGCGATCAGGGTGTCGGTGGTGCGGGTCATCCGAACGGTGACGCCGCGGCGCCGGAGCTCGTCCCGAAGCAGCATCGCCACCGCGAGAGTGACATCCTTCTCGCGCAGACCCCGCGGGAAGAACATGCCCGGGTTGCCAGGATCCACCCCGCCGTGCCCGGCATCGACGGTCACGAGATGCCCGGGACGCAGGCCGTTCGGCAGTCGCCCGGCGGCCGGCCGTGCAGCCAGCAAGCGCCCCCGCTCCTCGACCAACCGGGCCGAGCGCCGATCATAGTGATAGCGCTCGGAAAGAAAGGTGGGGAGAGCCTCTGCCACGAACTGGAAGGGGAGATAGATGGTGTCGCGGACAACCAGGATCGGGGCCGCCAGGGACTGGAGCTGGTTGTTGAAGAGATAGAGCGGGGCGCCAAGCAGGAACCGGAAGCCTTGATCGGCCAGGGTGACCTCCACCCACGTCTCACCCACCGTCACAGTGCCCCCCAGGGCGGACACCAGGAGCGGCGCCGAAACCAGCGGCGAACCGCCACGGTCGGACCGCACCGGGACCCGTTGATCGCCGTGCAGCGTGCTCACGGTGATCGCGCGCGGCGCCACGCCGCCTGCGAGCACCGCAAGCAGGGCGAGGGCGGCGATCATCGACGACCCCGGAGCGAGACCGCTCGTGCGGTCTCGCGCTCGACGATGCGCCGCTTCAAGTCCTCGCGCTTGTCGTGCTGCTTCTTGCCCTTGCCCAGCGCCAACGCCACTTTCGCCCGCCCCTTCTTGAAGTAGAGCTCGAGCGGCACCAGCGTCAGGCCTTGCCGCTCGACCGCACCGACCATGCGGTTGATCTCCCGCCGATGAAGCAGCAGCTTCCGCGAGCGGACCGGGTCGTGGTTGTACCGATTCCCCTGCTCGTACGGCGTGATGTTCATGCCTTCCAGAAAGACCTCGCCCCGCGCGACGCGGGCGTAGGCCTCCTTGATCGAGGCCTTCCCATTTCGCAGCGACTTCACCTCCGTCCCGGTCAGCACGAGGCCCGCCTCCCAGGTCTCGAGGACGTGGTAGTCATGGGTTGCTTTGGGGTTGCGGGCGACCGACTTGCGATCTTCAGTCGGCGGAAGCTTGGGAGCCACGGTCAAAGTTTTCGCAAATGATAGGCCAGCGGCGACTGGTGGGTCAACCGGCCGCTTGACGCCAAGGTGGCGCGGGAGCTAGGTTTGCGCCCTCGCCGAAGTGGTGGAACTGGTAGACGCGCTGCGTTCAGGGCGCAGTGGGCGTAAGCCCGTGGGGGTTCGAGTCCCCCCTTCGGCATCACCGCAGTGAAAAGTGAACAGTAAAAAGTGAAAAGGGGGCTCCGTGGGCGATAGGAGCCCCTTTTCACTTTTCACCTATCACTTTTCACGCTGTTCAATATCTGGCCATCCCGGGCTGGATCTCCTGAGCCCACTCGTCTATCCCGCCCTTTAGGCTCCGCACCCGGGCAAATCCAGCCGCCTTGAGGAGGTCGCCGGCCTGGGCGGAGCGGGCCCCGTGATGACACACGGTGACGATCTCCGCCCGAGGATCAACCTCCGACAGCCGATTGGCGAGCTCGCCGAGCGGCACCAGAGCGGCATCCGGAAGCCGGGCTATCTCCCATTCCCACGGATCGCGCACGTCGAGCACCTGCACCGACGCGCCGCGGCGTTCGAGCAGGTCCGCCAGCTCCTGAACCGAGATCTGATCGCCTTCCGCTGCGTCCTGCCCGCCCAATCCGCAGAACGCCTCGTAATCGATCGGCTGGGTGATCGACGGTCGCGGGCCGCAGACCGGGCAATCCGGATCCTTCAGCAGTCGCAGCTCCCGGAAGCTGAGGCGCAGCGCATCGAAGAGGAGCAGGCGCCCGAGGAGCGGGTCGCCTACGCCCAGCACGAGCTTGATCGCCTCGAGCGCCTGCAGGCTTCCGATGACGCCCGGCAGCACGCCAAGCACCCCGCCTTCCGCGCAACTCGGCACCATATTGGGCGGGGGCGGCTCGGCGTAGAGACAGCGATAGCACGGTCCCTTGGCTGCGTGAAAGACCGACGCTTGTCCCTCGAATCGGAAGATGCTCCCGTAGACGAGCGGCTTTCCCAGCCAGACGCAGACGTCGTTGACCAGATATCGGGTGGGGAAGTTGTCGCTCCCGTCCACCACGATGTCGAAGCCGGCGAGGATTTCCCGCGCGTTTGCGCTGCTGAGGCGCTGGTCGATGGCGATGACGCGAACATCGGGATTGAGGTCGGCCAGCCGCTCTGCTGCCGAGCCCACCTTGGGTCGCCCCACTGCGGCGGTGCCGTGCAGGATCTGCCGCTGGAGATTGCTGACGTCCACCCGGTCGAAGTCCACCAGGCCCAGGGTACCGACCCCTGCCGCCGCGAGGTACAGCGCTGCCGGCGAGCCCAGGCCTCCGGCCCCGACGACCACGATGCGGGCCGCCTTCAGCCGCTCCTGACCGGCGGGACCCACGCCCGGCAGGGTGAGATGGCGAGCGTAGCGGAGGAGCTCGGCCCGGGAGAGGGTAGCAGTCATAGACCGGAAGATAGTGAGAAGTGAAAAGTAAAAAGTGAAAAGGGGGCTCCGCGCTGCATCGGGGCTCCCTTTTCACTTCTCACTTTTCACTTTTTACGCGGTTGTTATGCTCACCAGCTCCTGGACCTGCGTCTCCTGCTTCATCAGGTCGGCAAGAGAGATGCTGCCCAGCAGATCGTCCACCCGCTGCTGCAGCGCATGCCAGACCGGGCGGATGCTGCAGCCGGTGGCCGGGTGACACCGCTCGGCGTCCACCTGGTGGGTCTCGCAGTTCACCTCGAAAGTCTGATGCTCCGAGGCGGTCATCACATCGCGAACCGAGATGGCCGACGGGTCGCGGGCGAGATAATAGCCACCCTTGGCGCCCCGCACGCTCTCGACCAGTCCCGCACGGCGCAGCCGCAGCAGGATCTGTTCGACGTAGTCCGCCGGCAGGCGCTCGGAGTCGGCCAGCTCGCGCGCGGCCACCGGCTCGCCCGCGCCGCGACCCCGGCGAGCGAGATGCAGTGAGATGATGAGGCTGTATTCGGTCCAGGTGGTGACCCGCATGCTTCAATATCGCTGCATCATCCGCCAGCCGGTATCCCCTTCCCGCCCGGCACGCCGATCTCGGTCATCGCCCGGAGATCGAGTACTTCCTCCAGCTTGGCACCCTCGAGGATCCGCTTGCGCAGGACGAGCTCCTTGACCGTGAGCCCGGTCGCCAGGGCTTCCTTCGCCAGCTTCGCCGCCTCGGCGTAGCCGATCTCGGGCGCGAGCGCTGTGACCAGCGCGGGGCTTCGCTCGAGCCAGTAGGCGCACTGCGCTTCGTCCGCCTCGATGCCGGCCACGCACTTCTCCGCCAGCACGCGGGTCGCGTTGCCGACGATGATCATGGCAAATACGATGTTGTGCGCCATCACCGGCATCATCACGTTGAGCTCGAGCTGCCCAGCTTCGGCAGCCAGTGCAACCGTGAGGTCGAGCCCCAGCGCCTGGTAGCAGACCTGGTTCACCATCTCGGCGATGGACGGATTCACCTTCCCCGGCATGATGCTCGAGCCCGGCTGCACCGACGGCAACACGATCTCGGCGAGCCCGGTGCGCGGGCCCGACGCCAGCAGCCGGATGTCGTTCGCGATCTTCTGCAGGTCGAGCACGTAGGCCCGGAGCGCGCCGCTGAAGGTCGCCACGTCGCCCATGGATTGCATGAGCTGCACCCGGTCCTTGCCCACCTCCAGGTGCAGGCCGGTGATCTCGCGGAGATGCTTCACCATGAGCACCGGGTATTCCTGCTCCGCGTTGATGCCGGTCCCGACCGCGGTGCCCCCGATGTTGAGCTCCCGAAGCCATTCGGCCGCCTGTTCCAGTTTCACCAGATGGCGAGCCACGGTTCGCCCGTAGGCGCGGAACTCCTGGCCCAGGCGGATGGGAGTCGCATCCTGCAGGTGGGTCCGGCCGGACTTCACGATATGATCGAAAGCGTCGCCCTTGGCGAGCAGCGACGCCGCCAGCGTGTCGAGCGGACCGACCAGCGACGGCAGAGTCGCCAGGGTCGCGAGCCGCAGCGCCGTCGGGATCACGTCGTTGGTGCTCTGCGCCATGTTGACGTGATCGTTCGGATGGATCGGGGTGTAGCTGCCGCGGACGTTGCCCAGCAGCTCGTTGGCCCGGTTGGCGAGGACTTCGTTGCAATTCATGTTGTGGCTGGTGCCCGCACCGGCCTGGTACACATCCACGATGAACTGGTCCCGGTACTGGCCGCCGAGCACCTCGTCGGCTGCCTGCACGATGGCATCAGCGAGGCGGGGGTCGAGCCGGCCGGTCTCTTTGTGGGTCAGGGCGGCGGAGCGCTTGATCCAGATGACCGCATCGACGAAGACCGGCAATGGACGGAGGCCGGAGATGGGAAAGTTTTCCGCCGCCCGGACGGTCTGGATGCCGTAGAGGGCGTCAGCGGGGACGGGCTTCTCGCCCAGGGGATCGCGTTCGGTGCGGAAGGAGGACATGGCTTTGGCTATGGGCTGCTGGCTGTGACCGGTTGGCTCGTTCAGGTTGGCGCTTGGCGGAGAGAGCGTCCGCCATTAGCTACTAGCCAACAGCCAATGGCCACGACCATGACCTACTTTCTCTCTCCGGTTACCGCCGCCACGTTCCGGCCGGACAAGTTCGCCAAGTCCGACCTGGCCCGCGGCGCCCACCTGTTTCTCGGGCTCAACTGCTTCGAGCCGGGGCAACGACAGCCGGCCCATGTGCACGGGGGTGCGGACAAATTCTATCTGGTCCTCTCGGGAAAGGCGAGAATCACGGTGGGCGGGGAGACCCAGGTGGCGGAGGCCGGCGGACTGGTCTGGGCGCCGGCGGACATCCCCCACGGAGTCGATGAAGTGCTGGAGCGGACGGTGATGCTGGTGGGGATGGCGCCGAGCCCGAACAGGTGAGAGGTGAGAGGTGAGAGGTGAGAGGTGAGAGGTAAGAGGGCTTTGTCGGCCAGTCCCTCTTACCTGTTACCTCTTACCGCTCACCTCTTACCGCTTCCCTCCCCCCCCGCTTGGTCCAGATCGCAATCACTCCGCACCCGCCGCTCGTGGGACGCTGGAATTCGATGGGCACGCCCGCGGTCCCGGCGTACACCTCGATGCCCAGGATCTCGGTGGGGCCCACCGGGAAGGGATCGCCGTTGGTGTCGTCCACGTAGAACGGCGCCCCGTCCACGAAATACGCGGGCGGGCAGTCGCTCAGCATGTCCACCTGACCCCGTGATGAAATGATTCGGTACCCCGGCCCCACCGGGACCACCTGCATGCCGGGCACCGTACGGATGATGTCCTCGAAGATGACCGGATTCCGCTTCTTGATGTCGTCCTCGGTGATGAAATAGCCGAACCCGCGCCGGGCGCGATCGAGGAAAGTCTGGGCGTCGTCGCCCATCTTGCCGAGCACCTCGACCGCCGGGAGTCGCTGAATCGTCTTGCCGAGGACGATCTCGGCGCGCTGTCCCCCGCCGGGCTTCAGATCGACCGCCTGCCTGCCGAGCTGATAGCCCAGAGCGGTCACCTCGACGACCTGGCTGCCTCCCGGCAGTCCGGCCAGAGAAAACGCGCCTGAGGCGGTGGTCTTGCCGATCGTCCGGTGGCCGCGGATGTAGACCCGGGCGTCGGGGATCGGCTCGCCATCGATGTTCTTCACCACGCCGTCGAGCCGCGCTCCCAGCGCCGCGCTGTCCGCCGCGGTGGCCGTGGCCGGGAGCGTCTTGCTCGCGACGTGGAACTCCCGCGCCGCCAGGGACCGCCTGCCCAACGACATCGTCAGCAAGCCGGTCGACGAACCCCCGAAAGTCGCCCAGGCAGTGACGTCGCCCTCACGGGGCACCCCACAGAGGACGAACCGCCCGTGAGGGTCAGTTTCCGCCCGGGCGTTCTTCCGCTGGGTTTGGACCCCGGTGGTCCGGCTGACGGCGATCTGGGCCCACATGACGTTCACGACGGCTCCGCCGAGTCCCGAGTCAGCGGCGGCATCCTGGACGGTCCCGACGATGTATCCCTGGTCCGGGCTCCGGCGCCCGGGGCAGGCCGGCGCATATCGGGTGTCGGGCGACGGGGTAGCGAGGACCACGCCCTGCAGCCCTTGTGCGGGCAGATCCACCCGCCAGCGCGGCACGGCCACGCCTGCGGCATCGAACGCGGGGTGGCTGAACGTCAGCCGATAGGTGCCGGGCGGAAGGCTGTCGAAGCGAAAGCGGCCGCCGAGGTCGGTTCGGACCTCGCGGTGCGACCCCTCGATCCGGAGCGTGGCGTTGGGAAGGGGGCCGTCGTACAGCAGGCTGTCGCGCAGCACACCGGACAACGATTGGGCCCGCGCGGCAGTGGTGAGAGCGAGCACGAGGGCTGGAAGCGTCCTCGTCGCGCGGTTCAACGACATGCGAAGTCCCTGGCTGGAAGCAGATTCAATATAGGGACGCCCGACAGGCCCAAAGCGTCACGCGGCTCAGTCGGAGCAGTCGCCCAACGGATAGAGTGCGCCGCAGTTGGGGCACGGATTCTTGCACCCCCATGCGCGGCTGGGGACTGGAAACCCGCAGCGCTGGCACGTCGGGCGGGCGGGCGGACCGGCGGACCGGGGGTCAGGAGACTTGTCGGTCTCCGCCTCGCTTTTCCGTCCGCCGGTCCGCCTGCCCGCCTGCCCGGCTTTACTCAAGGCGGTACGCTCCGGTGAGGAACGGGTTGGTCAGCCGCTCGACGCCGATCGTGGTCTCGGGCCCGTGCCCGCTCCGGACCACGGTCGAATCAGGCAGCGAGAGGAAGTCGCGCTGAATGCTGCGCATCAGGGTCGCGAAATCGCCGCCCGGAAGATCGGTGCGCCCGATGGAACCGTTGAAGAGCACGTCGCCGCCGAAGATGGTCCCGTGACCCAGGAAGCTCACGCTGCCGGGGGAATGCCCCGGAGTATGCCGCACCACGAACTCGAGCCCGCCAACGGTGAGTCGCTGGCCTGCGGCGAGGGGATGATCGGGGACGGGCGGCGGCTCAGCGCTGATGCCGAACCAGGCGCCCTGGTCCGCGAGCGCGTCGTAGAGCGGCCGATCGTCGGGATGCAGGTACACCGGGGCGCCCGTGGCGCGCTTGACCGCGGCCACGCCCAGGATGTGGTCCACGTGCGCGTGAGTGAGCCAGATCGCCCGCAGGGTCCAGCGGCGAGTATCCAGCTCGGCAAGGAACCTTTGGGGCTCCTCGCCGGGATCCACCATGACTGCGTCTCGGTTCCGGGGATCCGCGATAAGCCAGCAGTTCTCGGCAAACTGGCCGTTCGGCAGGGCGACGATCTCGATCTCAGACACCGACTTCGGTCTTGCGCTCGGCCCGCGCCTTCCGGTCGGCCAGGAACTTCTCGACGGCGATGGCTGCCGTGGTGGCGTCGCCCACCGCCGTAGTGATCTGGCGGGTCAGCTGCACCCGAAGATCGCCGGCGGCGAACAGGCCGGGGATCGAGGTCATCATGCGATCGTCCGTGATCAGGTATCCGCTCGGGTCGTGCGCCGCGTGACCCCGGATGAGCCAGGAGTTCGGCTTGAACCCGATGAACACGAAGCAGCCGGTCGCAGCGAGCGACGAGCGTTCCGCGGTCACCGTGTCCTGCAGCTCGAGCGTGGTCAGGCCGGAGGGACCGCCCACCAGCTCGAGCACCTCTTTGTTCCAGATCACCTCGATCTTGGGATTCGCGAATAACCGCTCTTGGAGGTGCTTCGAGGCCCGCAGCTGGTCCCGCCGGTGAATCAGGTAGACCCTCTCGCCGTATCGGGTCAGGTAGTCGGCCTCCTCGACCGCCGCATCGCCTCCACCCACCACCGCGATCGTCTCGCCTTTGAAGAACGCGCCGTCACATACCGCGCAGTACGATACGCCGCGTCCGGCGTACTCGAGCTCACCGGGGACACCCAGCTTGTTGGGCGTGCCGCCCGCGGTGAGAATCACGGCCGGCGCCTCGAAGACGAGCCCGCGCGAGGTGGTCACCTCGAAGATCCCGTCGTCCCGGCGGTCGATCGACTCCACGTTCTCCTGCCGGACGTCCGCGCCGAACACTCGGGCGTGCTCGAGCATGAGGCGCGCCAGCTCGGCCCCCTTGATCTTCTCGAACCCGGGATAGTCCTCGATCCACTCGGTGTTGAGCAGCTCCCCCCCGGGCACACCCCGCTCGAGCAGCACGGTGCGCAGCATCCCGCGTCCGGCGTACATCGCGGCGCAGAGCCCGGCGGGCCCCCCGCCTACGATGATGACTTCGACCTGATGGCGCTCGAGCATGATGTCCCTGTCCAGCGAGTGATGCCGACCCAAACCTTCCAAAATATAGAACCAGAAGGGGTTCCCGGCGGGGCTAACGCCCGGGGCCCAGGTGCAGCACGCCGACCGCCCCATGGCAGGCGGACACCGTGCCGACCACGATATCGACCGCCTCGCCCGCGACACCGGCCTCGGCTACCGAACGCTCGCCGGCGAGCACGGCGCTCACGTCGAACATGCCCACCCCGTACACCCGGTGGCGGCACACGAACAGCACGGGACCCGCGACCCGGCGGGATCGGCTCAGCCGTTGGATAACACCGGCCACGGCGTCGCTCATCTCCCAGGTGCGCGGCGCGTCGATCACGGGACAGGTAGACGGTTCGATGCAATGAACCGGGCAGAGCCAGTCCGCGAAAGACACGTACCGGGTGCCGTCGGGGCCAAGCCGGTCGTACGGCGTCCCCACCGGCAGCTCGAGCGGGCGGGACTCGATCGGGCGGCCCGGCCATCGCGCCCGCGCGCGGCGCACGAGCCATTCGTGCATCAAATGCGGCATGAGGGGCGAGGGCACGATGGCGTCCGGCAGCCCGTCGGTGGCCGACCCGGTCCGCGCGAGGAACCGGTCGAAGAAGTCGGCCCACTCGGCCACGACCAGCTCGCGGGCGGGGTCAGGCTCGAGCTCGTGGGCGGCCCGGCAGCCGGGGTCGCGATCCACGACCAGCACGCGGCGGTAGCTGGCTGCCCCTCGCGCCCGGGCCCGCTCGAGCTGCCCGGCGTAGAACGTCCCGTAGCAGCCGCCGCCGACGATCGCGACCGTACCTAAGGCGGACGGGCTGGCGGACAGGGGGACAAGCGGATGGGCGGACGGACCAACCGCAGCAGGCCCGCCCGCGGCGAACTCCGGCTCGAGGCTACTGTCCGCCTGTCCGCCCGTCCGCCGGTCCGCCTGCCCGAATTGAACGTCCCCCATCGACCACAAGCGTCGCCCCCGTCACGAAGTCACCCTGCTCCAGAAGATATAGCACGGCGCCGACGGCATCGGCCGGAGCGCCTAGCCGCCGAAGTGGTGTAGTCCGAGCCAGGTAGGCCCGAGCCGCCTCGTCGTAGTCATCGGGGACCAGGACGGCGCCGGGCGCGACCGCATTCACCGTGACGTCCGGTGCGAGACTCAAGGCCAGCACCTTGGTCAGCATCACTACGCCGGCCTTGCTGACCGAATGGGCGGCGTACCCCGGCCAGGGCTCGAGGCCGCTCACATCCGCCAGGTTCACTACCTTCCCGCGGCTCTGCCGGAGGGCCGAGGCGGCGCCCTGGGTACAGAAAAAGACTGCCCGGAGATTGAGGCCGAGAATCTGATCCCATTGCTCGGGGGTCGTCTCTTCGAGTCGGAGCCGCTGCATGACGGCCGCGGAGTTGACCAGCACGTCGAGCCGACCGAACGCGCGGGCGACCCGGCCCGGCAGCTCGCGCGCTGCGTCCGCGTCGGTGAGGTCGGCTGCGAAGCACTCGGCCCGGGCGCCGGCAGACCGGATCTGGTCCCGCAGCGACTCGGCGCCCTCGGCGGAGGCGTGGTGGTGGAGGGCGACGGCCAGACCCCGGCCCGCGAGTGCCGCTGCCAGCGCGCGACCAAGCCGGCGGCCCGCACCGGTGACGAGCGCGACGCGGCCCTCGAGCTCCATCGATCAGCCCGAGTCGGCGGTAATCGGGACGACGGCCCCGGTCGTGGTGCCGGCCGGGTCGGCGAGGGCAAGGATCCCAGCCGCGATGGTGCTCAGCTCGACATAGGCGGCCGAGGCCCCCACGGCGGCCACGTTGTCGCTGGTTCGCACCATGCCCGGCGCCACGGCGTTGACCCGCACGCCGCGGTCACGGAGCTCGAGGGCGAGGCTCTGGGTGAACCCCGCGATGGCGGCTTTGGCGGCGACGTACACCGCCATCGGGGCCTGCGGCTCGAGCACGGCGATCGAGGCGACGTTGACGATGGCCCCGCGGTTGGCCGCCAGCGCGTCGATGGCCGCCTGGGAGACCAGGAAGGTGCTCTTGAGGTTGATGGCGATTTCCCGATCGAAGTCGCGCACGGTGGTGCGCTCGATCGGGCCATAGGTGGTCAGCCCACCAGCGAGGTTGACGACCACGTCGAGCCGCTCGTAGTGGCGAAGCGCGGTCTCCACCGCCAGCGATGCGATATCGGGCAGCGTCAGGTCACCCGCGCAGGGCGTGACCTCGATTCCCGCCCCGGCGAATTCCCGCGCCCGCTTCACTACCCCGACCGCGTTGAGGTCCGCCACCACCAGCTTCGCGCCGGCGCGCCCGAACGCGAGCGCGACGGCGGTGCCGATCTGACCGGCGCGGCCCACGCCGGTCACGAGCACTACCCGGTCGCGAAAGTCCGGGGTCGGCATGCCGGCAATCAGACGGAGACCGGCGTGGCCAGGGGCGGGCGTGCCCCGTCGAGGGCCTCGAGCCAGGCAAGAGGAACGTTCTGGGAGCCGATGGCGCCCTGGGTCTCATCCCCGACCGGATCGCCGTGCCAGTCGCTGCCGCCGGTTCGGTGGAGACCGAGATCCAGAGCGAACTCGGTCAGGCGCGCCCGCACATCGGGGTCGTGACTCGGATGGCGGGTCTCGACGGCGTCGAGCCCGAGCTGCTTGAAGTGCGTCAGCAGACTCCGGGTACCACGGTCTTTGAGGTGCGCCGCCGATACGACGCCGCCCACCTGGTGCACCAGCTCGGCCACCTGCACGAAGGTAGGCAGCGATTTCTCGACGTAGGCCGGGCGTCCGCGACCGAGGAAGCGATCGAACGCCTCGTTGACGCTTCCGACCAGCCCGCGCCGGAGCAGCGCCCGAGCCACATGCGGCCGGCCGACGGCCCCACCCTCCGCCTCCGCCAGCACGTCGGCGTCGTTCACCTGGATGCCCAGCCGGTGGAGCCGCTCCACCATGGCTCGGCCCCGCCGCTCGCGGTCCAGCCGGCAACGGAGCAGAAAGTCTTCCAGCAGCCTGGTCCCCGGCGGCAGGAAATAGCCGAGCACGTGCATCTCGCCCCAGGGAGCAGCCACCGAGAACTCACAGCCTCCGACCACGCGGATCCCGGCTCGCTCGCCCGCCGCGATGGCGGCGGGCACGCCGGCCAGCGTGTCATGGTCCGTGAGTGCCATCGCGGCGACGCCCGCGGCCGCGGCCCGCCCGACCACCGCCTCCGGGGGAAGCTCCCCGTCCGAGGCGGTCGAATGCATGTGAAGGTCGATGATCGGACCCTTGAAATTATCGCCCTCGGTCATGGACGATACCCCGTCTCGGGCGCGGTCCAGGCCGGCTGCGAGTGGGCCAGCAGGTCGCGGAGCTGCATATCAGTCAGCTGGCTGAGCGCGAGCTCCGAGCTCTTCCCGCCAAGCGGGGAGAAGCGGATCACCCGCCGCTCGCGCTGGGCACCGGTGCCCCGGGAGAACACGAGGCCGAGCTCGTCCTTCACGTACTGGGTGACGCGCCCGCTGGCTTGCACCTGCCACCGCTCGCCGTTCAACTCGATGATGCGACGCGGCATTTCAGGGCGCTCCCTCCTCCCATACTTCCAGCCCGTCCGGCCCCATGGCTCACGCCGCATCCTCGGTGAAGCCCTCCAGCGTGCGCTTGACATCGGCCATGAAGCGATCGGCATCGGCGCCGTCGACCACCCGGTGATCGAACGCCAGCGAAAGCATACCCATGAGCCGGATTCCGATCGTGTCGGTGCCGTCGAGCGTGAGCACGGTCGGCTGCTTGGTGATCGAGCCGACGCACAGGATTGCCACCTGGGGCTGATTGATGATGGGGGTGCCGATCAGCGAACCGAACACCCCGGGATTGGTAATGGTGAAGGTGCCCCGTTGCACCTCGTCCGGACTCAGCTTCTTGGTGCGGGCGCGCTCGCCGAGGTCATTGATGGCGCGCGCGAGCCCCATGAGCGACAGCTCGTCGGCGTGCCGAACCACGGGGACAATCAGTCCCCAGTCGAGCGCCACCGCAATGCCCAGATTGATGTCGCGGCGGAGAACGGTCGCGTCCGCACCCACTGCTGCATTGATGCCCGCGTGCTTGCGCAGGTTGTCCCCGACGGCCTTGGCGATGAACGCGAGATACGTGAGGTTGACGCCCCGGGCGGCGAACTCCTCCTTCTTGCGGGCCCGAACCTGCGCCACCCGCGTGTAGTCGATCTCGAAGATCGTGTTCACGTGAGGGGAGACTCGGCGCGACATCACCATGTGGTCCGCGGTGAGCTTGCGGATCCGGGACCAGGGCTCGACCCGATCCCCCGGCCAGGGTTCCGCGCTGCCGGAGGCGGACGGGGCGGGGGCCGGCGCCGCACCAGCGGCCGGGCCGCGAGCTGGGGCAGGAGCGCTCGGCGGCTGCAGGCTTGGAGCCGGGGGCGCCTCGAGATAGTTGAGCACATCGTGCTTGGTCACCCGGCCGGAGACTCCGGTGCCCGGGATCGCGCTCAAGTCGATGTTGTGCTCGGCCGCCATCTTGCGGACCAGCGGCGTGGACTTTCGCTGCAGCCGTTCTTCCGCAGTCTCGACCGCGCCGTTACCCACGGGAGCGGGCGGCTGCGCCTGCGCGGCCGGCGCGAGGGCAGGCTCGCTCCGGGCCGGCGCCGGTTCCCTTCGAGCCGCGGTCGGAGCCGGGGCCGGAGCCCGCGTCGGGCTCGGGGGGGCTGGGGCCGGGGGAGCCGGCGGCGCGGCGGCAGGTGCGGCTGCGAGGGCCGCCGCCCCCGCCCCGGCTTCGGTCTCGATCCGCCCCACCACCGTCTGGACGGCGACCGTCTCACCTTCCTGTACCAGGATCTCGGTCAGGACCCCCGCTCCCGGCGCCGGGATCTCGGCGTCGACCTTGTCGGTCGAGATCTCGAAGATCGGCTCGTCGCGCTTGACCGGGTCTCCCGCCTTCTTGAGCCAGCGCGAGAGGGTGCCTTCCGCGATGGATTCGCCCATCTGGGGCATGACGACGTCTATGCGCGCCATGAAGCTGTCTCCGAGTCGGGCGGGAGCCGGCGGGAGCGGACGGGAGCGGGCGGGAGCGTTCCCACTCCCGTCTGCTCCCGTCTGCTCCCGCCTGCTCCCGCCATCAGTACTCCGCCAACCAACGCGCCGCCCGCACGATATCGGCCGTCTGCGGCAACACGAAATCCTCCAGGGCCGGCGCGTAGGGCAGTGGCACGTCGTGCGCGGCCACCCGCCGGACCGGTGCGTCCAACCACTCGAACGCCAGCTGGTTGATCCGTGCGATGATCTCCCCGCCGACCCCGCCGGTCGCCGTGTCCTCGTGCACCACCAGCGCGCGATTGGTCTTCTTCACGCTGGCGACGATGGCGTCGTCGTCCAGCGGGAGCAGCGAGCGCAAGTCGAGCACTTCGACCGAGAGGCCGTCTTCGCGATCCAGGATGTCGGCAGCCTCGAGCGCCTTCCAGACCGTCGCCGCGTAGGTGATGATCGAGAGGTCGGTTCCCTCGCGGGCGACCCGGGCTTTCCCGATCGGGACCACGTGGTCGCCGGCGGGCATGGACTCGCGGATCCGGCGATATAGGTACTTGTGCTCGAAGAACAGCACCGGATCGTCGTCCCGGATGGCGGCCTTGAGCAGGCCCTTCGCGTCGGTCGCCGTCGCGGGACACACCAGCTTGAGCCCGGGCGTGTGCAGAAACGCGGCTTCGGGATTCTGCGAGTGAAACGGGCCGCCCCGAACGTAGCCGCCGCTGGGGCCCCGCACCACCATCGGACACGGCAGAAAGGTACGATAACGGGCGGTCGCGACATAGTTGGTCAGGATGCTGTAGGCGCACGAGACGAAGTCGATGAACTGCATCTCGCACACCGGCCGCAAGCCCATGTGCGCGGCGCCGGCCGCGGCGCCGACGAAGCCGGTCTCGCTCACTGGGGTGTCGATCACCCGGTCCGCGCCGAAGCGGGCCAGCAGGCCCTCCGTCACCTTGAACGCGCCTCCGTACGCTCCGATGTCTTCGCCCAGGCACAGGACGTTCGGATCGCGCTCCATCTCTTCCATCAAGCCCTCCCGGATCGCCTCCAGATAGGTGACCTCAGGCATCCCGCTGCTCCCGGTACCACTGCATCGGCACGGTGGGCGGGCTGGCATAGACACCCACCAGCGCGTCGGCCGGTTCGGGCGCAGGCGACTGCTCCGCGAGGTCGGTGGCGTGATCGATTTCGCCCCGAACCCGGTCATCAATTGCCTCGAGCTCCGCCGCGGGCACTCCGGTGCCGTCGGTGAGTCGGGCTGTGAAGCGGTCCAGCGGATCGTTCTTCTCCGCCCACCGCTCGATCTCCCCCGCCGGGACGTACGACTGATCATCGTGCTCGGCGTGACCCTTCCGCCGGTAGGTGACCACCTCGATCAGGGTTACGCCCCCGCCCCGGCGGGCCCGATCTACCGCCTCTCGGGTGACCTGGTACACGGCCACGACGTCGTTGCCGTCGGCCGAGACGCCGGGGATGCCGTAGCCGGCAGCCTTGTCCGCCAACCGTGCGGCGGCGGTCTGGACCGCGGTCGGTGTCGAATAGGCGTACCCGTTGTTCTCGACGATCACCACGAGGGGGCAGCGCTGCACCGCGGCGAAGTTGAGGCCTTCGTGAAAGGCGCCGGTCGAGGTTGCCCCGTCGCCCACGTACACCAGGCCCACCCGCGGCTGCTTGCGAAGCTTGAACGAGAGGGTGACGCCGGCCATGACCGG
>DASQPE010000080.1:0-7173 GCA_035644115.1 Gemmatimonadales bacterium | reverse complement strand
GCTGGGGGGACACCCCGCGGTGCGCGAGGTGCTGGCCTACGACAAACGCGGCGCCGATCGCGGCTGGGCCGGAGTGCGGCGCCTGGCGCGCCAGCTGAGAAAGCGGGCTTACGCCCGGGCCTATCTGCCGGACCCATCCTGGCGGGCGGCAACGCTGGTGTTCGCCGCGCGGGTGCCGCACCGGGTGGGCTTCAGCCAGAGCCCGGCCGCGAAGCTCTACTCCGAGAAAGTGCTCCGACCGCTGCATGGCCACGAGAGCGCGCGCATCGCGACGCTCGCCGGGATCGCCGTGGGGGATTCGCTCCCGCCGGTCTGGCTGGGCCTCGCGGGCCCCGACCGGGAAGCGGCGGCGGCGCTGCTGGCGGAATGGGGCATCGGTGATTTCGTGGCATTCGCGCCGGGCTCGGTCTGGGGCGCCCGACGGTGGTCCTATTTCCCTGAATTGGCGGCCGGGCTCGATCGGGCGGTGGTCGTGATCGGCGCCCCGGGGGATGCGCCTTTCGCCGAGGAGGTAGTGACTGCGGCACCCGAACGGGTTCGAAGCGCGGTCGGCGCCGTGCCCCCGCGGGTTTCGGCGGCGTTGATCGAGCGGGCACTCGCGCTGGTGACCAACGACTCCGCGGCCTTGCACCTCGCGACCGCGGTGGGGACGCCGGTCGCCGCGCTGTTCGGCCCCACCACGCCCGCGCTTGGCTTCGGGCCGCTCGGCCAGGACGACACGGTTCTGGGGCGCGACGACCTGCTCTGCCGGCCCTGCGCGCAACCGGGGCCGGCGGTGTGCCCGCTCGAGCACCACCGGTGCATGCGCGAGCTCGACGTGGCTCAGGTCGCCGACGCGCTGGCGTCGATCATCCGCCGAGTGGAGGAGCGCCGTGCGATTCGTACTGGGGGTTGATATCGGCGGCACCAACCTCGTCGTCGGCGCCGTGTCCGAGGACGGGTCGGAGTTGCTCGCGCTCCGAAGCCAACCCACCCATCCGGAAGAAGGCTCCGAGGCGGTGCTCGGCCGCCTGCTGGCGATGGGCAAGTCGGTCATGGACGAGACGTGCCGTACTTCGCCGAATGCCGAATTCCTCGGGGTCGGCGTAGGCGCCCCCGGTCCGCTCGATACCAAGCGCGGCGTCGTGCTGCTCACGCCCAATCTGGGGTGGGTGAACCTCCCGCTGCGCGAGCTGGTGCACGATGGGCTCGGCATCCCGACGGCCATCGACAACGATGCCAACTGCGCCGTGCTGGGCGAGTGCTGGATGGGCGCGGCCCGCGGAGCGCGCCACGTCATCGGGATCACGATCGGGACCGGCATCGGCGGCGGGATCGTAGTGAACGGCCGGCTCTATCACGGCGCGTCGGACTGCGCGGGCGAGATTGGACATACTACGGTCGAGGTCAACGGCCGTCGCTGCAAGTGCGGCAACTATGGGTGCCTCGAGGCCTACGCTTCGGGGCCGGCGATCGCGGGGCGCGCGGTCGAGGCCATCGAAGCCGGCCAGCCGAGCCGGCTGCCGGAATACGTGGACGGTGAGCTGGATCGGATCACCGCGCAGACGGTCTATCAGGCTGCTCACGACGGCGACGAGCTGGCCGAAGAGGTGGTGAGTGACACGGCCAAGTTCCTCGGCGCAGGGATCGCCAACATGATAAACATCTTCAACCCGGAGATCGTGGTCGTGTTCGGCGGGGTCACCTACGCCGGCGAGCGGCTGTTCGCGCCGCTTCGCCGCGAGGTCGCCAAGCGCGCCTTCAAGCCGGCGGTCGCGGTGTGCCGCATCGTGGCGGCCGAGCTGATCGGCACGGCGGGGGTCTACGGGGCGGCGCGGACATTTCTGGACCAGATGGACGGCCCATGAAGAAGCTTGGCGTCATCGGCTCGATGGTCTGGGACGAGATCCACGGCCGTGACCCCGCCGCGCCTCCGGTCGAGGAGTGGGGCGGGATCGCATACGCGTTGGGGGGCATCGATGCCTCGCTGCCGGACGATTGGGAGCTGGTCCCGCTCATCAAGGTGGGTCGCGACCTCGCGCCCGAGGCGGCGGAGCTCCTCCGGTCGCTCCACCGGGCGGCGCCGGGCGCCCGCTTCATCGAGGTGCCGGTGCCGAACAACCGGGTCGTGCTCCATTACGAGGCAGCCGACCGTCGTTGCGAGCGGATGTCCGGTGGGGTTCCCGCGTGGACCTGGCCCGAGCTGGGCCCGATGGTGCAGGATCTCGACGCGCTGTACGTCAACTTCATCTCCGGATTCGAAATGTGTCTGGGGACGGCGCAGGCGCTGCGGCAAGGATTCCGCGGGCCGATCTACGCCGACGTCCACAGCCTCTTTCTGGGCATGCAGCAGGACGGCATCCGGGTGCTGCGCCCGCTGCCGGACGCCGCCGACTGGTTCGCCTGCTTCGATGCGGTGCAGGTGAACGAGGACGAGATGCGCCAGCTCTCGCCCGACCCGCTGGGGATGGCCGCGCACGTGCTGGGAGCCGGCGTGTCGCTGCTGGTGGTGACCCTTGGGCCCCGCGGGGCGGCGTATGTAGCTGCTTCTGGCTTCGATGGATGGGTGGGAGACTGGAGCGGGCGGGAGCAGGCGGGAGCGGACGGGAGCAGGCGGGAGCAGGCGGGAGCAGGCGGGAGCGGGTCTGCTCCTGCCCTTCCGCGTACGGCCCTAGTGCCAGCCCCCAGAACCGACGCCCTCGACCCCACCGGCTGCGGCGACGTCTTCGGCGCCGTCCTCTGCTCCCGCCTCCTCTCCGGCGACGGCGTCGAGCCCGCCCTCCGCGAGGCCAACCGACTGGCGGCCCGTAACGCCGCGTTCCGCGGGGCCGGCGGGCTCTCGCGATTCCTGCGCGGCGAGCTGGTCACCGCGTGAGGCGGCCCGCCGTCGCGCTGGCGGGCGAGGCGACCCGGTGACCCGGGTCGTCGAGGTCCCGGCCCATTTCGACGATCGGAGCTTCGATCAGTTCGCCGCTCACTTCGGCGCCTGGCCGCCCGAGGAGCGGGTATTGATCGATGCCCGCGGGACCCAGTGGGCCTCGCCCTACGGGCTGGTGGGTCTCCTGACCACCGGGCAGGCGCTGGCGGAAGCCCGCAGAGAGCGGCCGCTGCTCACGGTGCCGGCGAGCGACGACGTGAAACGTTACTGGACCCGGATCGGGTTTTTCGCCCACGCGGCCGATCTGTTCGAGGTGCACGGCAAGGTGCCGAAAGCGGGACACACCGGTCCGTCCGACTCCCTGCTCGACGTCACCCCGATTCGCGCCTCGGAAGACATCCACGAGATCGTCGGCAAGATCCAGGAGAACGCGGCCCGCATTCTGACCAGCGAGCTCGGTATTGAGGCGAAGGCGACCATGGGCTTTGCCATGGCGCTTTCGGAGTCATGCCAGAATATTGTTGAGCACGCAGGGACGAGCGGCTGGGTTGCGGTGCAGACGTACACCTTCCGCCGCCGGTTGGGTCGGCGGGTCGTAGTGATCGCGGTGAGCGACGCCGGCGTGGGCTTCCGCCGCTCGCTCGAGAGCACCCAGGCTCGCCGCTTCGGCGACCGGTGGGGCGACGCGAGCGCGCTCGAGGCCGCCCTGATCCAGAACGTGAGTCGGTTCCGCGATCCGGGCCGGGGACAGGGCCTCGCGGGCATCAAGCGTTATCTGTCGCGGTGGCAGGGCAAGATCAGCATCCGGAGCGGGACCGCGCGCCTCTCCATCGTGCCGGCGTGGGACGAGGACGTGCCGCTGGTGGATCACCTTCCCTTTTTTCCGGGAGCCCAGGTGCAGGTCACCATTCCCGCCCAACACGCGGAGTCCTGATGGTCCAGACGATCAGCCTGCACCGCCTGCTCCAGGAAGCGGTGGCGACGCCGTACCGGAACCTGGTCACCCGCGCCACCGGCGCCGCGGTCCGGGGCCGGATCGAAGCCAGCCTGGCCGCGGGTGTCGGCCACACCACGCTGCTCGACTTTTCCGGCGTTGAGTGCCTGGACATGAGCTGCGCCGACGAGATCGTGGCCAAGCTGCTCCTCGCAGCGGCGAACGGCGACCGGGTCCTGGTGCTGGCCGGGGTCCGGGAAGAGCAGCGCGAAGCGCTGGAGCACGTTCTCGCCCACCATCGGCTCGCGGTCGCCGCCTGCTTTCGCGGCCTGGAGGCGCCGGACGTGCTGGGGTGGATCAGTGGCGATGCGCGGCTGGTGTTCGCCGATCTCAGAGTCGGCGGGCCCGCCGACCTGCTGACCCTGGCTGACCGGCTGAGCTGGTCGGTCGAGCGGGCGGCGGTCGCCCTGGACGAATTGACGCAGCACCGGATCGCCCGGCGAGCCGCCGGCGTTTTCCATCCTGTGACGCTTCCGTGAGCGGTCGGCAAGGCCCCTCCACCACCGCGGTTCACGGACCCCCGCACCGCCGCCCTCACTGGTCCCCCGTCACCCCAGCGCTGGTTCAGAGCACCACTTTCGTAAGCCCGGTCGGCTCCGACGAGCCGATTCTCTATGCCGGCTACGGCAACACTCCCACCCAGGTCGCGCTGGGCAAGAAATACGCGGCGCTCGAGGGTGCGGAGGACGCCATCTTCGTCTCCAGCGGCATGGCGGCGACGGCCCTGGCACACCTGGCCGTGCTCCGCCCCGGCGACCACCTGGTCGCGTCCCGCTGGATCTACGGCGGCACTCAGCGGCTGTTCGACGAAGAGCTGGCCCGGTTCGGGATCAAGGTCACCTACGTGAGCCCGGACGAGCCCCGGCTCTGGCGGAAGAGCGTCCGCAAGGAGACCCGCGCGGTCTTCGTCGAGAGCCCGACCAACCCGCTCATGCGGGTCGTCGATCTGGCGCCGATTCTGAAGATCGCGAAGGAGTTCGGCCTGGCGCTGCTGGTGGACGGCACCTTCGGGACCCCGATCAACTTCCGTCCGCTGGAGCAGGGGGCGGACGTCGTCATCACCAGCGCGACCAAGTACCTGAACGGACACAACGACGTGATCGCGGGCGCGGTGGCGGGCTCCGCCTCGTTCATCGAGGAAGTCACCCGCCTGATGCGACTCTGGGGACAGTCGATCGATCCGTTCGCAGCCTGGCTGGTGGACCGCGGGCTCCGAACGCTGGCGGTCCGGGTCGAGCGGCACAACGCCAACGGGCTCGCCGTGGCGCGCTGGGCCGCGAAGCAGAAGTGGATCGCGAAGGTGCATTATCCCGGGCTCGAGGCCCATCCGGACCACGCCGTCGCGGCGCGGGCGCTCTCCGGCTTCGGAGGGATGGTCGGGCTCGAGCTAGTGGGCGGGGTCGCCGCCGCGGAGCGGTTTCTGTCCCGCCTTCGGCTGGTGATTCACGCGCCCAGCCTGGGCGGGATCGAGAGCCTGATCTCGGAGCCTCGGCTCACCTCGCACGTGCATCTGGCGCCGGCCGAGCGGGCCGCGCTCGGTTTTCCCGACGGCTTCGTGCGGCTGAGCTGCGGCATCGAGGATGCGGAAGACCTGATCGCGGATCTGGAGCAGGCGGGCCGATAACTGCTATCTTCCGTGCGTGATCCGCTTCCACAACGTCTTCAAATCCTTTCCTAACGGCGCTCTGGCTCTGAAGGACGTCACCTTCCACGTCTCGAAGGGCGAGTTCGTGTTTCTGACCGGCCACAGCGGCGCCGGGAAGTCCACCATCATGCGGCTGCTTTTTGCCGAGCAACGCCCGACCCAGGGCGAGGTGCGGGTGTCGGGGTTCGCGGTGTCTTCCATCGGCACCAGTGAGATCCCTCGGCTCCGCCGCCGGCTCGGCGTCGTGTTTCAGGATTTTCGGCTGCTGGAGGACCGGACCGCCGCCGAGAACATCGCCTTCGCGCTCGAGGTAACCGGCGCGCGGCGCGACACCATCCCGGCGCGGGTCATGCGAGTGCTCACCCAGGTCGGGCTGGCCGCCAAGGCGCGGGCCCATCCGCGCGAGCTGTCCGGCGGCGAGCAGCAGCGGGTCGCGATCGCCCGCGCGCTGGTGAACGACCCCGCCATTCTCCTGGCCGACGAGCCCACCGGCAACCTGGACGAGCGCGCGACCCGCGGCGTGTTCCAGCTGCTGCGGGAGATCAACGCGGGGGGCACGGTCGTCGTGATGGCGACCCACGACCTCGACCTGGTTCGCCAGGCGCCCTTCCGGACCATCGAGCTGCGGGACGGAGCGGTGGTGTACGACAGCACCGAGGACCAGCAGCCGGACGAGGCGCTCCCGTGAGGCTGCTGTTCCGGGAGGCGCTGCTCTCGTTTCGGCGCGCGCCGCTCCTCTCGGGCCTTTCCGTCACCACCATCGCGTTTTCCCTCTTCACCGTCGGTCTTTTCCTCCTGGTCGCGATCAACCTCCGAATGGCGCTCCAGGGGCTGGAGGAGCGAGTGGAGATCGTCGCGTTCGTGCTGCGGGGGACGCCGCCCGAAACCATTACCCTCGCCTCGCAGGATATCGCGGCCTTTCCCGAGATCCAGGACGTCGAGTACGTCACCGAAGAGCAAGCGCTCGGGCGGGCCCGGAAGGAGCTGGTCGAGTTTCGCGACGCCTACCGCGATCTCTCGGTCAACCCGCTGCCGGCGTCGTTCGAGATCCGGCTCAAGGAGGGCTACCGGAACGCCGTGTCGGCGGAGCGGGTCGCCAAGCGGCTCGAGGGGTTCAGCTTCATCGAGGACATCCGCTACGGGCGCGACTGGGTGGAGCGGCTGGACAAGCTGCGCAACCTGGCCGGCATCGTCGGGCTGGTCATCGGCGCCGCGTTCGCGGCGGTGGCGGTGGTCATCATCGGCGTCACCATCCGGCTGACCATTCTGCAGCGGGCGCGCGAGATCAGCATCATGCGGCTGGTCGGCGCCACCAATCGCTTCATTCGCGGGCCGTTCCTGCTGGAAGGGGCGGTCAAGGGCCTGTTCGGCGGCCTGCTGTCGCTGGTGCTCTGTTATGCGGGGTTCCGGCTCTTCCGCGACAGCAACCTGGGAACCCTGGGCGGGCTGGTGTTCTTCAGGCCCGACCAGATGGGGATGCTGGTGCTGTTCGGGGTGGCGCTCGGACTGTTCGGAAGCCTGGTGAGCGTGGGCCGGCATCTGCGCAATGTGTAGCCGGGAGCGGGCGGGAGCGGGCGGGAGCGGGAAACCGCCCTGCCAGCAGAGCTGGAGGCAGCCTGATCGGGCATGGACCGGGGCGCAACGTCGAGAGCCTCCCGCCTGCTCCCGCCTGCTCCC
>DASQPE010000079.1:0-3774 GCA_035644115.1 Gemmatimonadales bacterium | reverse complement strand
CTGCTCCCTCTCTACGTCCTGCTGGTGCTCGCCGCGACCGCCGTCGAGCCACCGGCTGCCCGGCGACTCGCCTTCGTCGGCCTGGTGTCGTTTGCGCTTGGCCTGGCTGCGTACGCCGTTAGCCCGGGCAGCGATGATCTGATCGGCATCGCGCGCGCTGCGGCCGCCTCCACCGACGCCTTCTTCCGGGTGAACACCGGACTGCTCGTGCTCGGGGTCATCGTGTGCGCGGTTGCGGCGGCCCATGCCATTCGGCGTGGACCGACACCGTCGGCGGGACGGGCTCTGGCCCTGCTCGGGATCGGCGGGTTCGTCCTGTGGAGCTTGGCACCGCTCATTGCCCGCAGCGGGGGCTGGCTGGCTGCCGTTGCCGCTGGGGCGATGGCCCTGCTGGCCCTGCTGGCTGGCGTCGCCATCCGGGGTCTCCGTGGCGCGCGTAGCCAGCCGGACCCTGCTCCGGTCGAGTGGCCAGGTGCGCGGAGCCGTTCGCCCGCGCTTGCCGCCGGCTTTGGGGTGGGCGCTCTGGCGACCATCGCCGGGCCCAATGCCGGGGTGGTGTTCGTCGGGCTCGGATTAAGCGCCCTAGCCGACTTCCTCGACCGCCGCCGGCGTGGCGCGGGCCGGTTTCCGTGGCTCCCTGTGGCGACCCTCGCGCTGGCGCCTACCTGGTGGTTCATGGCCACCGTCGCGGGCCCGGCCGGATTGAGTCTGGCGGCGCTTCCGGAGGTCCCGTTCAGCCCGGCCGCCGAACGGCTGGTCGCAATCCCGCTCGGGCTGGTCTCCTGGGCCTTCCTCGGTCTCTGGCCGATGCACCGGCCCTTCCCCGATGGCTTGCTGGCTCCTCTTGGGATCGTCCTGTGGCTCAGAGTGGCGAGCCCAGCGGTCGCCGGAGGGCTGGAGCACTGGCAGCCGCTGTTCGTCCCGCTGGGAGTCCTGGGGCTCTGGGGTGCCGCGGTGACCGGTCGCGGCCCGGCAGCATACAACGCCCTCGCGTTCGTGGCGCTGGCCAGTGAGGCGCCGAGCTCCGCGGCGGCCGCGCTGATCCTGGGGGCCAGCGGACTCGGGCTCAGGATCGCGCCGGCTCGGGCTCCACGACATGCGGCCCAGCGACTGGCGTGGATGCTGGCGGCTCTGGCGCTGCCGTTCGCGTTCGAGGCGGGATTCCGCTCGCAGGTGATCTACACGCTGGTCGCGGGCGCCGGCACCGCGCTGGCCGGTTGGACCAGCATGGACCGCCCGCCCCCGATCGTGCTATGAAGCGTGCCTTGTTGCTCGCGGGCAGCCTCGTCCTGATCCTCGCGGCCGTGCTCATCGGTCGGGCCGCGCGCCCCGGCGGGCAACGCGCAAGTCCGCCTGCGGCCGAACCACTCGCGCTCGACTCGGCCAGGGTGCTGGAACGATTTGCGGCGGCCATCCGGATTTCCACGGTGTCGGAGGACGATCCGGGCCGGCGCGACCCTCAGCAGTTCGTCGCGCTGCACCAGCTTCTCGGAGCCGTGTTTCCTCACGTGCAGGGCCGACTGGTTCGGGAGACGGTCAATCGGTACAGTCTGCTCTACACCTGGCCCGGGACGAACTCCGGTGCCGCGGGGGTGCTGCTTACCGCGCACCAGGACGTGGTGCCGGCGGAATCGGCGAAATGGTCTCATCCGCCATTCTCGGGCGAAATCGCGGGCGGGTATGTGTGGGGTCGGGGGACGCTGGACGACAAGGTCGCGGTCCTGGGCATCCTCGAGGCAGTGGACGCGCTCGTCGCGGAAGGGTTCCGTCCCCGCCGTCCGGTCTATCTCGCGTTCGGCCATGACGAGGAGGTGGGCGGAGAGGCGGGCGCCGCGGCCATCGCCGCCTTGCTCCGTGCGCGGCACGTGCCCCTCGAGGTGGTGGTCGACGAGGGCGGGGCAATTCTCCAGGGAGTGGTGCCGGGGGTCGCCGCTCCAGTGGCGACCGTGGGCGTGGCGGAGAAGGGGAGCGTAACGCTGGCGTTGACCGCGCACGGGGCCGGCGGGCATTCGTCGATGCCGCCCCCGCGCAGCGCGATCGGTCGGGTGAGCCGAGCGATCGACCGGCTCGAGAACGATCCGTTTCCCGCCCGGCTGGACGGCGCCAATCTCGGCCTATTCGAGGCGGTGGGGCCGGAGATGGCGTGGCCCTATCGCGTGCTCTTCGCGAATCTCTGGCTCACCCGGCCGCTGGTGCTCCGCGCCCTCACGGCCCAGCCATCCACAGCCGCCGCGGTCCGAACCACGCTGGCTCCGACGATGCTCCAGGCGGGGGTGAAGGAGAACGTGCTCGCGCCCTCGGCGCGCGCGCTGGTGAACCTGCGGATTCTGCCGGGCGAAACGGTCTCGAGCGTGATCGAGCGCGTCCGCCGGGTGATCGACGATTCCGCCGTGGCGGTGTCGGTCGAGGGGCAGGGTGACGACCCGTCGCCGGTATCGCCGTCCGATACGGCGCCGTTCCGCGCCGTCACGGGAGCGATCCGCCAGATTTACCCCGCCGCGATCCCGGCGCCTTTTCTCGTCGTGGGGGCCACCGACGCTCGTCATTACGCCGGACTCACCCGCAACGTCTACCGGTTTGCCCCGCTGCCCGTCACCGGCGCCGATCTCGATCGACTACACGGCGTGGACGAGCGTATCGCCGTGGTGGACTACCTCCGCGCGGTACGCTGGTACGCCCAGGTGATCCGGCGGCTGGCCCGGTGACCGGCGTCGTTGACCGGTCTCCCGGGTGCACTCATATTGCGCCGGCGAAGAAACGGGAACTGATTGGTCGGTAAACGACGTCCGCAGAGGAGCGCGCCTCATGGCTTTCACCCTTCCCCCCTTACCGTACCCCTACAACGCGCTGGAGCCGCACATCGACGAGCAGACGATGCGGATCCACCACGACAAGCACCATGGCACGTATGTGACCAATCTCAACGCGGCGCTCGAGGGCCACGCGGACCTGCAGCAGAAGTCGCTGGAGGCTCTGCTGCAGGGCGTGAACAGCCTGCCCGAAGCGATCCGGGCGCCGGTGCGCAACAACGGCGGTGGTCACGCCAACCACACGTTTTTCTGGGAGATCCTGCAGCCGGGCGGGGCCACCGAGCCGACCGGCGCGCTCGGGGATGCGATCACCAAGACGTTCGGGGGCTTTGGCGCGTTCAAGGAGCAGTTCGCGAAGGCCTGCCTGGGGCGATTCGGGAGCGGGTGGGCCTGGCTCAGCCTCGACAAGAGCGGCAAGCTGGCCATCGAAAGCACCCCGAACCAGGACAGCCCGATCATAGAGGGCAAGACGCCGGTGCTGGGGTGCGACGTGTGGGAGCACGCCTACTACCTCAAGTACCAGAACCGTCGGGCGGACTATGTGACCGCGTGGTGGAACGTGGTCAACTGGACCGAAGTGGGGCGCCGCTTCGCGGCGCGGTAAGCTGAGCGATTTCAAGCGGGAGGTGAGTCGGACATACGGCACCCTGCTGGAAGACAAGTTCTTCTCCAACCGCGCCTACGTGCTCATCGACCGTAGTGGGGTGGTGCGCTGGACCTTTGCGGAGACGACGACCGGGACCCGGCGAGAGAACGCGGAGCTCCTGTCGGAGCTGGAGAAACTGGAAAACAGTAATGAAGTAAGAGGTGAGAAGTGAGAGGCGGGCGGCTAGCGCGGAGCCCCTTCTCACTTCTCACTTCTTACCTCTTACCTTTAAGTACCTGATCCCAAGGAGCCCCATGTTCCGCCTCCGCCCCGCGGCGGTCGCGTGCGCGCTGCTGGTCGGCGCCTGCCACATCGAGG
>DASQPE010000078.1:0-14660 GCA_035644115.1 Gemmatimonadales bacterium | reverse complement strand
GAGATCTCGCGGAGAAACCGCTCGACCCCGATCGTGCTGGTGACCGCGGGGTCGAGCAGCTTGATGGCTACGGTGCGCGCGTGCCGGAGGTCGCGCGCGAGGAAGACGGTCGCCATGCCGCCCTGGCCCAGCTCGCGCTCGAGGGTGTAGCGCCCCTCGAGCAGCACCTGGAAACGCCGTCTGAGCTCGTCAGTCGCGTCCATGGTCACCATGCCCCGTCCGCCTCAGGTCAGCTCGACCCGGGTGGCGGCCGTTCCGCAGCGCTCGCGTAACTGCCATTCCAGCACCGAAGCCGGCACCCTCCGCCGGAGCCGGAGCCGGTACTCGAGACCGCGCTCACCATTCTGCGCCGCCACCACTCCAGCGAACTTCCAAGCCTTCACATGGGTGGCGAGCACGGACTCCGCCGCCGCGCGGAGCGCCTCGGGGTCGGCCGCATACACCCGCAGAACAGCGTCCAGCGGCCTCTCGCTTCCGGTTCCGGTCACGTCCCGCTTGCGCAGCTGGCGGGCCCGCTCCGACAGGACGTCAAGCTGCTCGGGGGAGAGCGACCGGAGCACTTCACGCTCCATGACTGAGACGAACATGCCGGTGCGGTTGGCCGCCGCCATCTGTCGCGCGCGCTCGAGTCGGGCTCGCGCCCGGGTGCCCTCGAGTGCGGCCGGCGAGCGTCCGAAATCGCTCCAGGCCAGCAGCAGCACGATGAGATTGAAGATCAGCGACACTGCCAGCGCCACGGTGATGATCTGGACTCCCGCCGCCAACCCGATCACCATGGCGAGGAAGACATACACCGCATCCTTGGTGTCCCGTAGCGTGCTGCGGAAGTTCATCGCCGCGACGATGCCGGCCAGGCTGAATGCGAGGGCCAGGCTGTTCTTGACCAGGATCACGACGCCTGCGACCACCGCCGGCAGGATCACCAGGGTCTGGACAATGGACTGGCGGTAACCCTTCTTCTGCCGGGTCATGGTATAGATCCAGGCGACCGGCACCATCAGCAGGGTCGCGCCCACCATCGCGAGCCCCGCGGCCAGCGCCGGGGTCAGTGGCGTCCCCAGCGTCGTCGGGGTGCCGGGGGTCGGGGCCCCATCGACCGGTGGCTGGGCAAGGGCGGACAAGTCCCCGTGCCGCGGCACCCTGGTCAGCTCTTCCATTCGCTCGGCTGTGAAGAGATGGCTGAGCTGAGTCGGGAAGAGGCGAACGAGCAGTATGGTGCCGGCGATCAGCAGGACGTAGTACGCCACGACCCGTACGACCGGCATTTCGCTCAGTCGTTCAAGCGCAGATCGCCCGACCGGCAACGACATCGAGCTCCTCCGGGGGCGCAAGGTTAGGTGGAGAACCGAGTTAGATGTTATGCGGGTGGGCGGGAGAGAACAAGACTTTGGCTTTGACCAGTTAGCCGTTACCGTTTAACCCACCATGACCTACATGACCTCCAAGCGTGGCCCGGTCACCCCCGGTACGGTCCTGTACTGGCTCGGGCTCGCTGTGCTCCTGATCGGGGTCCTCACGATCGTCTGGAAAGTGGTCAACCCGCCGGCGTCGCTCGGGATCTAGCCGCGGGAGGACAGCGGCCTAGAGGTGAAACTCGAGCAGGTCCTCGGCCGGCCGCTCGCGACGCTCGTGCTCCCGGTGGGTGATGACCGACTTGGGAGGCACGCTGTGGGTGAGCCACACGTTGCCTCCGATAATGCTGTCGTCGCCGACGACGGTGTCCCCGCCCAATATGGTCGCGTTGGCGTAGATCACCACATTGTTGCCGATGGTCGGGTGTCGCTTGGTATGGGACAGCTCCTTTCGCACCGATGCGGCACCCAAGGTGACGCCCTGATACAGCCTCACTCGGTTGCCCAGCACCGCGGTTTCGCCGACCACGATCCCGGTGCCGTGATCGATGGCTAAGCGGACCCCGATGCGAGCGGCCGGATGGATGTCGATCCCGGTTTCCCGATGGCCGAACTCGGTCAGGAGCCGGGGAAACAGGGGAACCCCCTGCTCCTCCAGCGCGTGGGCCACCCGGTAGAGCGCGATCGCGAAGAAGCCGGGATACGCCAGGATCACCTCGTCCCGGCTGGCGGCGGCGGGGTCACCCTCATACATGGTGTCGGCGTCGGCCAGGAGGGCGTCGTAGATAGCCGGCAGCTCGGCAAAGAACCGGTCCACCTGGGCCTGTCCCTCGAGCGCCGGTGCGAGCAGGTGGCGGAGTCGAGCCTCCTCCGCGGCAACGTCGGACCGCTCTGATCGGTGAGCGCCCCCGAAGTGGGGAAAGAGAAACTCGAGCACGGCCCCACCGAACTCTTCCGCCAGTTCCCGGAGGTGCAGCGGAAGTCGGTGCGCGCGGCGGGCGGCGCATAGTCGATCGATGAACGCCGCCTCGAGCGTCCCGTCGTGACTGGGCATGATGGGAAGTTACTCACGCGGCGGGCATCCCGTATTGACAGCCGAGGGAGCAGCCCCCACCTTCTCGCTCCATCCCCCCACGCCGTTTGGAGACTCCGATGTCCGCTCCGTCACCGGCACCGCCTCCCGCACCCGCGACCGGAACCGGCCTCGCGCCGAATCTCGCCGGCGCGCTCGCCTACCTGCTCGGTCCCATCACGGGGATCCTGTTCCTAGTGCTGGAGAAGACCAACAGCTTCGTTCGCTTCCACGCCATGCAATCGACCGTGCTCTGGGTAGGGTGGGTCATCGCGAGCATCGCCTTGTCGGTTCTCAGCGGCGTAGTGCCCGTGATCGGTTGGATCTTCGGCTTGATCCTCTCCATCGTCATGAGCATCGGCGGTTTCATCCTGTGGCTCGTCCTCATGTTCAAGGCGTACCAGGGCGAGGAATGGGAGCTCCCGGTGGTAGGACCGTTTGCCCGCAAGCAGATCACTGCTTCGTCGTCGGTGTGATCGCACGTCCCCGGCCCCCGTGGGACCAGATCTCGTCGCCGCGGTTGATCTCGGGAAATTCGTGGGTCGGATCGATCTCGACCTTCGTGATAGCCGGTTTCGCCGGCACTTTGAGGGTATAGCGCTTCTCGCCGGCGAACCAGACGCTCACCGGCACCATGATGCTGTCAACGGCTCCCCCCTCGCGGGTGACGGCGAGGGGCACCGGCATCAGGATCTTCCCCCGGTTTTCCAGCTCGATCGCGGCCGAATCTCCCTCGGTCCTCACGGTGTCGAGCGCCTGGTCCAGCCTCCAGGTCTCGAAGAACCACTCCCGCCAGAACCATGAGAGATCCTGACCGGTCACATCGTTGAACGTGTTCCAGAAGTCCCAGGGCGTCGGATGCTTCCCCAGCCACCGGCGGCCGTATTCCCGGAACGCCTTCTCAAAGGTGTCGCGCCCCAGCACTCGCCTGAGCGCCACCAGCACGCTGGCCGGCTTCCAGTAGGCGGCGACGCCGTAGGTCTGATCGTTGCCGTATCGGTCGGCCGGCTTCATCATGTCCTCTTCATAGCCGACTTCCGCCGACCGCAGGTAGTACTCCCGGTTGCGCGCCTCGTCGTCGAAGCCCTTGAAGAAGTCCGCCATCGCCTGGGACTGCTCGTACTGGGTGAATCCTTCGTCCTGCCAGGCGTAGCGCTTCTCGTCCGAGCCGACCATCATCGGGAACCACATGTGCCCGAACTCGTGGCTCACGACCTCGTAGAGCGACAGGCTGTCGTAGCTGCCGCCGATGCAGGTGAGCATCGGGAACTCCATCCCGCCGCAGCCGTCGGGTCCATCCACCGCCGTCATGTGAGGGTACGGGTAGGGCCACAGCTTGCGGGAGTGGAACTCGATTGCGTGGCGACCATAGCGCGCGGCTTCGTCCCAGTACGAGCGCCGGTTTTCCGGCCGATACAGAGCCGAAACCAGTGAAGTCGCGAGCTTGCCGTTGCTGCTGTCGGTGACCGCGCGGGCGGCGTCCCACACATAGCGGGGCGACGTGCCCCACACGAAGTCGCGGACGTTCCGGGCGGTCCAGTGCCAGGTGAGCTTCCCGCCCTGTCCCTTCGCGGTGGCGACGCTGTCGGCCTTGTCCTTCTCGGTCACTACGTGCACGATCCCGGTCGCCACCCGGGCGGAGTCGAGCCGCGCGCGGGTCTGAGGCGAGAGCACCTCGGCCGGGTTCTCCAGCGTGCCGGTCGCATCCAGCACCCACCCAGCCGGCACGGTCAGCTTCACGTCGTAGTCGGCGTAGTCCATGTAGAACTCGCCCCGGCCCAGGTACTGGTCGATCTGCCAGCCGTTCACATCGTCGTACACCGCGAACTGAGGATACCAGTACGAGAGGAACCAGGTCTCGCCGTCCTGGCCGCCGCGCGGCGCCGTCTCGGAGGGAACCCGGAACTGCCATTCGTACTCCATTACCAGCGAGTCGCGGGGCGCGAGCGCGGATGGCAGCCGCACCTCCATGATGGTCCCGTTCACGGTATAACCAGGCTCCGTCAGCTTCGCGAGCGCACTCAGAACCTTGCCCTGGGCGGTCACCCGATCGAAGTCGATGCCGCCGAGCTTGGGCGTCTGCTGATTCCGCCGGGCGTCCGCCCGGAAGAGATTCTGGTAGGCCTGCACGTACACCACCGCGAGCGTGTCCGGCGAGCGATTGTAGTACACCAGCCGGCCGCGCCCGGATAGCCGCTTGAGAACCGGATTGAGCTCCGCTTCCAGCCGATAACTGGCATACTGCGTCCAGTAGTTGGGTCCCGGCACCCCGGTGGTCGTTCGAGTGCCGCGCGCGATGGCGCGCCCGAGCCACTCCGGGGCCTCCAACCGGTAGGCGAGCGGGATGGCCGAGGTCCCGGCCGCCGCGGTCGGCGGCGCCGCTCGCGGCGCCGGCGCCGGGGTCGGACGGGCGGGACTGCAGGCAGCCGCGAGCGTCAGTGCAGCGGCGAGCCGGAACTGGCCGGGCAGGAATGGCTTCATAGGAAGTCGGATGATGCGCCGAAGGAGCCTACGGTCGCGCCGGCGGCTGCGGTTTCAAATCGCGCAACCGGGGCGCACCCGCGCCCACGGCGCCGACGCTCGCCGGGCTGCGGGAGGGGGGCGGACATAGGGAGGGAACAGTAAACCGGAAGGCGTGAACAGTGAACGGTAAACGGCAAACGGCGGTTCATTGGGCAAGCAGAAGCCCCGTTCACCGTTCACCGTTCGCCGTTTACGCCCCTATAGCCGCCAGCTCATCATGGAACGCCGCCGCCGACGCCGGCCGCCGCTCCGGATCCGCCGCGACTACTGCGGAGATGAGCCGAGCCAGCGCGGGGGGGACGCTCCGATCGTCGGCGATCGGGAGCCGGTCGCCCCGGAGCATGGACGCTGCGAGCACGGTCGGCGTGGGAGCCTCGAACGGCCGTCGGCCGGTCAGACTCTCGTGGAGGACGACCCCTGCCGCGAAGATGTCGGTCCGGACGTCCGCCCGCTCGCCCAGGAGCAGCTCGGGCGCCATGTAGGACAGAGTGCCGGGCGGCGTGAACCCGGCGCGGTCCGGCGGGTCGGCGCCCCGAAGCGCGGCCACGCCGAAATCGCTCAGCTTGAGCTGGCCTTCGGCGGTAAGCAGAATGTTCTCCGGCTTGACGTCTCGGTGGAGCACGCCGCGCCGGTGCACCGCCTCGAGGGCCCGACAAACCTGCATCCCCAGAATCAGCGCCGCTGCGAGAGGCAGACGACCGCGCGCCGCCAGGACGCGTGCGAGCGACGTCCCCTCCACGTACTCCATCACCAGAAAACGATCGGCGCCGGCGGCGCCCACATCGTGGATTCGCACCACGTTGGGATGGGTGACCCGGCGAGTGAGACGGACCTCGCCGATCACCCGAGCGAGTTGCTCCGCGTCGCCGGAGAGCTGGTCGGACCGGATCAGCTTGAGCGCGACGGTCTCGTCCAGCACCCGATCGTGCGCCTGGTATACCACCCCCATGCCGCCGGTGCCCAGGTGGCGGCGCAGCTCGTAACGACCGGCGACCACTTGCCCCAGCCGGGACGCAGCGGACGGGGCGGGCGCCGGTGCGGTCGCCGGGTTCGGCAGGACGGCACGCAGGACATCGGCCTCGGCCGCCTCGGCAAATCGCCGCTCCCGTTCCAGCAGCGCGCCCTTGCGGGCCAGTCCCCACCGGTAGCCGGCGAGATCCCCATCGCCGCGAATGACCCGGTGGCAGGGAACCACTACGGCGACCGGATTGGTCGCGCAGGCCCGCGCGACGGCTCGCGACGCCCCAGGCGCGCCGAGCGCCTTCGCGATCTGGGCGTAGGTCCGCGTCTGCCCGCTCGGGATCTTGCGGAGCGCATCCCAGACCCGTTGCTGGAACGCCGTGGCGTGCAGGTCGAGCGGGACGTCAACCTGCTGCGTGTCACCCTCGAGATGGCGCAGGATCTCGCGGCCCCAGCGGCCGAGCCCGGCGGGATCGCGTGCGAGCCGAGCCTGGGGAAACTCGGCGCGCAGCTCGGCTTCGAGGGCCGCGTCGCTGTCTCCCAGGCGCACGCCACACAGGCCACGCGTGGTGGCGGCGACCAGCAGGCGGCCGAGGGGCGAATCGAGCACGGCATATCGGATCGCGGGGCGGCGTGCCCGCGACTCCCCGGCCGAGCCCGCGCCCGTGAAAGGCGGTACATTCCGGCGGCGTAGTTTCCCCGAGGTGCCGGATGGGCGGCGGTAACGGCCGGTCGTCCGTGGAGTGATGATCTTGGCGGTTGTCATGGTTTCCTCCCGCGACAATACTGTGGCCGAGCGGGGTCCGGCGGCTATCCGGATCTTGCGATTGAATTCGGGGCCGGTTCACCCGGGCAAATGCTCCGGTGCGCGCCAGCGTGGGCCCCTCCCCCGGCCAGCCGTCTCCTTGGGCATGATCCTGCGGGCGTTCCCTCTTGGATTGCTGGCTCTGGGGGTATCGCTGTCCGGCTGCCGCGGCACGCCGCGCGCCTCCGCCAGCGAGCGAGACTTGGCGCGCGAGGAGTTCGCGCCCGGCGTGCGCCCCGAGCCGGCGCCGGGTCCCGCGCCGGATGGCATGGCCTGGGTACCGGGCGGCCGTTTCTGGATGGGCTGCGGCGGCTGCAACCTGCCCGACGCCCTGCCAGTGCACCCGGTCGACGTGAGCGGCTTCTGGATCGATCGGAGCCCGGTCACCAACGCGCAGTTCGAGCGTTTCGTGAGCGCCACCGGTTACCTCACGGTGGCCGAGCGGCGGCTCGACCCCAAGGACTTCCCCGATCTTCCGCCCGAGCGCCTGGCGCCGGGCTCGGTGGTCTTCTCGCCGCCGAAACGCGATCTGACGACGCTCCAGTATCTGGAGTGGTGGCGCTGGATGCCGGGCGCGAGCTGGCGCCATCCGGAGGGCCCCGGGAGCGATCTCCGGGCCCGGGAGGATCACCCAGTCGTGCACGTCGCCTATGAGGACGCCGCCGCCTACGCCCGCTGGGCGGGCGGGCGGCTGCCGACCGAAGCGGAGTACGAGTGGGCGGCCCGCGGCGGGCTCGACCGGAAGCGATATGCCTGGGGCAACGAGCTCAAGCCGGGAGGACACTGGGTCGCCAACGTTTTCCAGGGCCGCTTCCCGACCCGCAACCGCGGCGAGGACGGCTATCTCGGCAGCTCTCCGGTCAGCGCGTTTCCGCCGAACGGGTTCGGGCTCTATGACATGGGTGGCAACGTCTGGCAGTGGACCAGTGACTGGTACCGGGCCGATTGGTATGCCCGGCTCGCGGCGTCGGGTGTCGCCCGGAACCCAATCGGCCCCGCCGCGAGCCGCGATCCCTCCCATCCTGACGTACCGACCCGGGTGATCCGGGGCGGCTCGTTCCTCTGCAGCGAGCAGTACTGCACCCGCTACCTCGTCGGCAGCCGCGGGCGCGGCGACGCGACCACCGGCTCGTCCAACCTCGGCTTCCGGCTGGTTCGCTCCGCCCCGCGCCGGTAGCGTCCGCCGCGACCGGCCCTCGCTGACCGGGCATGGCGCGGTTACGCTTCGCCCATGAACCCGCTTCCTGATCCCGCCGGCGGCCCGCGGCGCGCTGGTGGGGCAGTCGCTGCCGCCCCGGCCGAAGAAAGCCGGCTGGCTGCCGACGTGCTGGCCGAGCTCGGTCGGGTCATCGTCGGGCAGCGCGCACTGCTCGAGCGATTGCTGATCGGCCTACTGGCCGACGGACACGTGCTGCTCGAGGGCGTGCCGGGCCTCGCCAAGACGCTTGCCGTCCGCACCCTCGCCGCCACCGTTTCCGGCGGCTTCCACCGCATTCAGTTCACCCCCGACTTGCTGCCCGCCGACCTGATCGGCACCCAGATCTACAACCAGCGGAGCGGCGAGTTCACGGTCCAGAAGGGACCCATCTTCACCAACATCCTGCTGGCGGACGAGATCAACCGCGCGCCGGCCAAGGTCCAGAGCGCCCTGCTCGAAGCGATGCAGGAGAAGCAGGTGACGATCGGAGGCCAGAGTCTCCCGCTGCCGGATCTCTTTCTGGTGTTGGCGACCCAGAATCCGATCGAGCACGAGGGCACCTATCCCCTGCCGGAAGCCCAGGTGGACCGGTTCATGTTCAAGCTGGTCGTGACGTATCCGGGGCGGACGGAAGAGCGTCAAGTGCTCGATCGGATGACTGCCGGACCGGAGCCGACCGCAGCCGCGGTGCTGGACCCCGCGCGGGTGCTGCGGGCACGCCGACTGGTGCAGGAGGTGTACGTGGACGACCGGGTGAAGGAGTACGTGCTGGATGTGATCGGCGCGACTCGTGATCCCGGCACGGTCGGGCTGAGTGAGTTACGCCCGCTGGTGGAGTATGGTGCCTCCCCCCGCGCCGGCATCTTCCTGCTTCGCGCCGCGAAGGCCAACGCGTTTCTCGCCGGCCGCGGCTACGTGACCCCCGACGATGTAAAGGGCCTCGCGGTCGATACACTGCGCCATCGCGTCATCCTCACCTACCGGGCGGATGCCGACGGCGTCAGCCCCGACGCCCTGATCGAGCGACTGCTCGCCGCCGTGCCGGTGCCGTGATTCCCGAGGACGTCGCGGCTGAAGTCCGGCGCATCGAGATCACCACCCGGCACCTGGTCCGGGACATCGTGGCCGGAGAGTATTCGGCCGCTTTTCGTGGGCGCGGCGTCGAGTTCGCCGAGGTTCGGGAATATCAGCCCGGCGACGACGTCCGCACCATCGACTGGAACGTGACCGCCCGCCTCGGCAGCGCCTACGTCAAGCGCTTTCTCGAGGAACGCGAGCTCACCGTTCTCTTCGTGGTCGACTACAGCGCATCCGGGGCGTTCGGCACCCAGCAGCGGACCAAGCGCGGGTTGGCGGTCGAGGTGTGTGCCGTCCTGTCGCTCGCGGCGGCCCGGAGCAACGACCGGGTAGGTGCCGCGTTCTTCACCGATCGTCTGGAGCGCTACGTGCCGCCCCGCAAAGGCCGCCGGCACGTCCTCCGGGTGATCGGCGAGCTCCTGGCGTACCAGCCGGTGGCGCGGGGAACCGACATCGCCACCGGCCTGCTCACCCTAGAGCCCCTGCTCCGACGGCGATCGGTCCTGTTCGTCGTGTCCGACTTTCTCTCCCCGGGCTGGGGTCCGATCCTCGGCCGGCTCGCCCGGCGCCACGACGTGATTGCCGTGCAGCTGGTGGACCCCCGCGAACGCGAGCTGCCCGAGGTCGGCCTGGTGGCGCTCCGCGATGCGGAGACCGACGACTGGGCCTGGGTCGACACCAGCAGCCCGGCGGTGCAGGCCCACGTGCGCGCTCGAGTGGCCGGCTTCGACGCGGAGCTGGACCGCGCCGTTCGCGAGAACCGGGCGGATCTCCTCCGGCTGGATGCGGGCGAGCCGTACGGCGAGCCGCTGATTGCGTTCTTCCGGCGGCGGGAGCGGATGCAGTGGCGGTAAGCCGTCAGCGCCGGGCCAGGGCCTTCCGCGCCATGGCGAGCTCGGGCCGGTTCCCATCGCCGGCGGCCAGCAGCTTCTCGAGCTCCTGATATCGCTGCCGCGCCGCCGCAGAGTCGCCGGACAGCTCGGCCGACCGCGCGGCACCGAAGAGTGAGCGTGCGCGGTTGGGTTGGCGTGCCAGCGAGGCCCGGTAGGCGCCCAGCGCCTCTCCCGGCCGGCCCAGCTCGAGCAGGAGATCGCCGTACAGCTCGCGGGCCGGCAGGAGAGCGCCGGGCGTGACCGGGTGCTTCTCGGTCACATCTTCCAGGTCCGCTGCCGAGCGCGCCGCCTCCAGTGCCGCCGCGGTGTCCCCGGCGAGCTTGCTAACCCATGCCGACGCGGCGAGCCGCTGAATCCGCACCTGCGTGCTCCAGTACGCCTGGCCATTGACCTGCCCCACCGCCTCTTCCAGCTGCCGCAACGTGTCGACCTCGGCCCGCCCCAAGGCGGAGTCGCCGCTTCGGGCGGCGCCCAGAGCGCGGGCAAAGTGGGTAAGCGCCTCAGTCGCCCGCCAGCCTGGTGCCGGCCTGACGGCTAGGATCTTCGATTCGGCCCAACGACCGCGCTCGAGCAGATACCGGGCCGGGATGGCCGCCAGCGCGTAATCGTTCGTCAGTGAATTCGCCGGGAAGCCCACCGTCGCCCGGCCCGCCTCGTCCACGACTGCCTTTGCCGAACGGTCGCGGCCCTCCTGCATGTAGGCGTAGGCTAGGTAGTCGAGTGCGTGGCCGTGCTGGTCCCACAACGCCTCCATGTGCTGCCGCTGCTCGAAAGCGCCGGCCGCCTCCGCCGCGCGGCGGTTCGACGCGATGGACGCGTCCCACATCCCAACCCGGGTGTAGATGTGCGACGGCATGTGCTGCGCGTGCGGAACCGAGGGCGCGATTGCCGCGTAGCGCGCCGCAGCGCCGATCCCTTCCTTGGCCAGCAGCGGCGAGTCGTAGGCGTGGATGAGATAATGAGCGAGCCCCGGGTGTCCGGGATGCCGGCGATAAAGCGGCTCGAGAATCGCGCCGGCGCGCCGCTGGCGGGCGTAGGTCGTGTCAGCCGCATCGAGCTGCCCGACTGCAATGAGCGCGAGGGCGTGGAAGATCTGCGCCTCGTCGTCTTTCGGGTACCGCTGGGCCAGCGTCGCCATCGCGGCCTCGTACGCCTCGAGGCGCGCGCGGAAGTTCGAGCCGTCGTACCCGCGGTAGAACGCGGCGATCGCCTCGGCGTACCCCCGTTCCCGGGTCCCCGCCGGGCTCAGTCGCACGGCGCGCTCCGCCTGGGCCAGGCCGTCGCGCGCCTCCGCCGGAGGTGGCGGAGTCCAGAGAGGATGGAGCAGGCTCATTGCCCGGCCCCAGTACGCCATGGCGCAGCCGCTGTCCGCAGCCGAGGCCGCCGCGAATGCCAGTCCCGATTCCTCGTACCAGAACGAATGCAGCAGCGCGACACCCCGCTCGAAGTGCGGCTGGGCAACCAGCCGGCACGTGGTCTGGAAAGTCACTCGCCCCACCTGCTCGTGCTGAGCGGGGCCATGCTGGTGTTCTCCCTGGGCCGCGAGCGGCAGCGCAGATGCGGCGCTGAGCGCGATCGCGAACGGGATGGCGTGACTCAATCGCATCATGGGCCTCGGTCGTTACTGGCGGCGTTGAAGAATGGGGCAGGATAGGGCGAGGTCCGCGTCCTCGCCAGTGCGCCCTACTGGTTTGGGGTGGCGGTCCCGCCTAGTGTACGACCAATGTCCCCGCACGACCTTGCCGCCGCCCGTCCCGGCATCACCCGCATGATGTCGACGCTGGCCCTTCTAGCGACCGCCACCGGCGCGGCTTCGGCCCAGGGCCCCGGCGTCAACAACCAGCGCTTCGAGGTCACGCCCGACTCCGCGCTCCGCCACGTGGGCGATCCCATCGGGCTTCGGTTCCGCGTCCGACTCGACGAGCGCGACCTGCTCTACGATACGGTCCCGAGGCCGTTGACCGATCTACCGGAGGGGGTGCACATCCTCGCGGTGGAGAAGCTTCGTCGCGGCGCCGATCGGATCTACACCGGGCAGGCGCAGGTGGCCTTTTATCGAACCGGCCGCCAGGCCGTGCCCTTGTTTGGCCTGCCGTTCATGCGGGCGGTGAAGGGCGTCACCCGGGGGATCCTGACGAGTGACTCCGCGTTCGTGGAGATCGAGCCCCTGGCACCGGCTGGGAACCCGTCGCTCAAGGACATCAAGGAGATCGAGCGTCAGCCCGGGCCGGACGCCCGCGTCCTGGCCGGATTGCTGGGGGCCGCGGCCGTGGCGCTGGTCGGCGGGCTGCTCAGCCGGCGCCGGCGCGCCCCGCCGCCGGCTCCGGCCGAGGGCGCGGCCCCACCGGCAACCGCTCTGGGCCCCTACGCGAGCGCCCTGGCCCGGCTCTCCGAAATCGAGCTCGAGCGCTGGCCCGCTCGAGGCGAGGTGGAGCGCCACTATGAGGCCGTGGCCGACGTGCTTCGGCAATACCTCGAGCACGCTCACGCCATCCCCGCGCTGGAGCGCACCACCAGCGAGCTCCGCTGGGCCCTGCCGCCGGTGCTGGCCGAGGCCGGCCTAGGGGAGCGCTGTGCCGCCCTTTTGCGCGAAGCCGACTTGGTGAAGTTCGCCCGCCGGCGGCCGGACGAAATGGCTGCGGCCGCCCTGCTGTTGGCCGCCCGCGACCTGCTCGGCGCCTGGAACGAGCGAGCCCACAGCCGCCCAGCAGTGGAGAACGCCGATGCGCTTCGCTGACCCGTGGGTTCTCGCCCTGCTCGTACTGCCGGTCGCATGGGGCTGGGCGCTCTGGCGCCGGCGGGGCGAGCCTCCGACCCACGTGGGCTTCTCGTCGCTGGCGCTGTTTGCCGGCCTTCCCCGGACCCGCCGCACCCGCTGGGCCCGCGCCCTTCCCTGGCTCTCGCCGCTGGCTCTCGCGCTCCTGGTCGTCGCCCTGGCGCGACCCCAGTCCGCCCACCATGTCGAGGACATCCGGATCCGCTCGCGCAATCTCGTGCTGGTGCTCGACATCTCGAGCAGCATGAAAGCCGGCGACTTTCAGCCCGGCAACCGGCTCGAGGTCGCCAAGCGCGTGCTGGCAGCGTTCGCCCATCAACGGGACGGCGACCTCCTGGGACTGGTCATCTTCGCGGGGCGCGCGTTCCTCCAGGCGCCGCTCACCCCGGATGTGGATCTGGTCGAACGGATGCTGGCGAAGGTGGACATCGGCCAGCTGCCCGACGGCACTGCCATCGGGACGGCGCTCGCCCTGGCGCTCGCGCAGGTCAAAGATCTGCCGGCCAAGGCCAGCACCATCGTGGTGGTGACGGACGGCGCCAACAACACCGGGAAGCCGACCCCCTTCGTTGCCGCGGAGGCCGCCCGGGCCCTCGGCGTCCGGATTCATGCCATCGGCGTGAGTACCGCGGACACCACCGGGCCCAGCCGTCGCTTCATCTGGCGCTGGGGTGGGCGGCAAGCCGACCGGCTCACCCGCTCGGACGAGGCGATCCTCCAGCGGATCTCCGAGCGGACCGGCGGCCGGTACTTTCGCGCGACCGATCCCGAAACGCTCACCCGCATCACGCGCGAGATCGATCCACTGGAGCGGGTGGACGTTCGCATCGGCGAGACCCGCGACTGGCACGAGCTGTTTCCGTTCTTGCTGGTACCCGGCCTGTTGCTCCTCTCGGCCGAGCTGACGCTGGGACTCGGCCGTCTTCGGACCGTGCCGTGAGCCGACCGTGACCTACGCTCATCCGTCGCTGCTCCTCCTGCTGCTGCTCGTGCCGGCGGGCGCGCTCCTCATGACTCGGGCGGAACGCCGACGCCGTGCTGCCCTCGCGCGGTTCGGGAACCCGGAGTTGCTCGCCTCGCTCTCGACCTTTCCCGACAGCCGGCGCCGCGTCGCCCGCCATGCACTTCGGCTGATGGCCCTGGCTTGCCTCATCCTGGTAGCTGCGCGCCCGCAGGCCGGGGAGCGGCCCGCGCTGATCGGCCGAGAGGGCCGCGACGTGTTCGTGCTGCTGGATCTTTCCCGTTCCATGAACGTGGCCGATGCCGGCGGCACCCGGCTCGCCCGGGCAAAGCAGGTGCTGGGCGAGCTCGCAGCCGCCCGTCCTGCCGACCGGCTCGGGCTCATCGTGTTCGGCGGCAGCGCGTTTCTTCAGCTGCCCCTCACCACCGACCACGATGCCTTCCGCCGCTTCGTCGATGCCGGCAGCACCGACGATGTCGGCGACCCCTCCACCGACCTCTCCGCGGCGCTGGCCGCGGCCGGCACCGCGTTTGAGCACGAGGGCGAGCCCGGTTCCCGGGCCGTGCTCGTCGTCTCGGACGGTGAGAGCGGCGAGGGCGACATCGGGACCGGTCTTGCAAGGCTGATCCGGGAGGCGGTGCCGGTCTTCGCGGTCGGCATGGGCTCCGCCGCCGGCGGACCGGTCCCGGCCGACAGCACCGAGGCCCCCGAGCCCTATCATCGCGATCACATTGGACGCGTCGTGGTCTCCCGGCTGGAAGAAGCCGACTTGCGGCAGGCCGCGGAGCGGACCCGGGGCGCCTATGCGCGGTGGGACGACGCGGCCGGAATGCGCGCGGTCGATGAGGCCCTCGGGCGACTGGAGCGCAGACCGGTCGCGGCCCGGAAAGCCCGCAAGCCCGGGGAGCAGTTCCAATGGCCGCTCGCCGCCGCCGTGCTGCTGCTCCTGGCGGAGCAGCTGGTACCGCTCGCTCCGCGACGGCGGAACGACACTGCGTCCCAGCCGGCCGCCTCAAGACTCCGCGCCGCTGCGACGGCTGCTC
>DASQPE010000077.1:0-6623 GCA_035644115.1 Gemmatimonadales bacterium | reverse complement strand
GACCGCAGTCGGAATGTGCCCGGCGGTGAAGTTTAGCGGCCGCGGTTTGGCCTGATCTGCCCCGAGGCTCTGGCCGAACTGGTATCGCTCTTGCCCGCCGGGCAACGCTTTCCGGCTCGATCGACCGGACCGGCGGGATCTCACGAGCTTTGATGGCCCAGGTCATTCTCTTGCCTGGCAGCAAGTTAGCGACTTTACTTATGCCGCAGGTTGTACTGAAACACGACAGCGGGATGTGCGGACGGTTGCATTCTCGTGCATTCCTGAGGTGACAGGACGTATCCGTTCGGCGGACGCAGCGGTCCGCTTTTCAACCGCTGCGCGTGGTGCGCGTACTCTAGAGTCACAGCAGGAAAACGAGAAAGCCGTCCGCCGGTCAGTGCCCGGCGGCTGCGAGAAGGAACGCCTTGCGAAAGGAACGGCCTTGATCGCACATCCCGTATTTCTCGCCCGCCACGGCGAGACGGAGTCGAACCGCGTCAGCCGCTACGCCGGTCGCAACGGCGAGCCGCTCACCAAGCGCGGCCGGTCCCAGGTGCTCCGGCTCGCGGAGCAGCTCAATGGCCTGGGCATCCGGCGCATCTGGTCCAGCGCCGTGTGGCGGGCGCTCGAATCGGCCACACTCCTCAGCGATCACCTCCGCCTCCCTCTCACCATCGACCAGCGGCTGGACGAAATGCGGCTGGGGGCGTGGGAGGGCCGCACTGAGGCCGAGGTCGCCCGCGACTTCCCCGACGACTACGCGCTCTGGCTCAGCCAGCCCGACCAGGTACGAATGGACGGGCGCGAGACCCTGGCGCAGGTTGCCGCTCGGGTCATGGGAGCCGTCGCCGACGCCCGGGCAGGCCATCTGCCGACCCTGCTCATGACCCACGTCGCGCCGATCCGGGTGGCGGTCCTGTCCACCGTCGCCTGTCCGCTCGGCGCCTATAAGCGGCTGACCGTCGGCAACGCCGCATGTGTCCGCCTGGAATGCGCCACGGAGCAGGCCAATTGGGTCCCCCAGGGCGCCTCGCTCCGGGCGGAGCTCGAGCGAGCCGGATCCGTCGCCGCGTGAAGGCCCTGCTCCTCGCGGCCGGCGAAGGTCGCCGGCTTCGCCCGCTCACCTCGGACCGGCCCAAGCCTATGGTGCCGGTGGCCGGGGTCCCAATGGTCGCCTATGGCCTCGCATGGCTTCGCGCCAACGGCGTGACCGAGGTCGCGATCAACACCCACTACAAGCCCGAGCCGATGATGGAGTTTGTGGGAGACGGCTCGGCGTTCGGGCTGTCGGTCCGGTATTCCCGCGAGCCGGTGCTGCTCGGGTCCTCGGGAGCGCTGGCGCCCCTGCGCGATTTCCTGGGCGGCGAAGATCCGTTCGTGGTGGTGTATGGCGACGTTCTCACCGACCTCTCCCTCGCACCGGTGCTGGCAAGGCACCGCGCGACCGGCGCCGACGCGACCATCGTTCTCACCCAAGTGGATGATCCGCGGCGCGCCGGGATGGTGATGCTGGACCCGGCCGGCTGGGTGCAGTCGCTGGTGGAAAAGCCGGCCCAGTGGACCGCCGCCGAAGCCCTGGCCAACGCGGGCGTGTACCTGCTGGGCCCGCGGGTGTGGGACTTCGTGCCCCCGGCGGGATTCCAGGACTTCGGGTTCGACCTGTTCCCCGCGCTGATCGGGGCCGGCGGCAGGGTGCTGGGGGTCGGGTCCGACGCGCACGTGGTGGACATCGGCTCGCACGAGCGGCTCGCAACGGCAACGGCGCTGGTCGAGAGCGGGCGTCTCCTGCGCCCCCGGGCGGCATAGCATGCTGATCGCCCGGGCGCCGCTGCGCATCTCGTTCGCTGGGGGCGGCACCGACCTCGAGGCCTACTACGCGCGCTATGGTGGCCTGGTAGTGAGCGCCACGATCAACCGCTACTTCTACGTCATTGCCACCCGCACGATGGACGACGCCGTCCAGATCACCTCCTCCGATTTTCGGGTCTTCGAGCGCCAGGCGCCGGGTGTGGGGCTCTCGTTCGACGGGGAGCTGGGCTACCTCAAGTCGATCCTGCACGAGTTCGGGGTCACCCACGGCCTCGCGGTCTTCACCGCGAGCGAAACCCCTCCGGGCACCGGCCTGGGCAGCTCCAGCACGGTCGCCGTGGCGCTGATCAAGGCGCTGGCCACGCTGTGCCAGCGCCGCGCGACCAAGCAGGAAGTGGCGGAGCTGGCCTCCTACATCGAGATCGGCAAGCTGGGCCGCCCGATCGGTCTTCAGGATCAGTTTGCCGCCTCGTTCGGCGGGTTGAACGCGATCGAGTTCACCGCGTACCGCACGGTGGTCCGCCCGCTCGACCTCCCGCAACGGGTCCGCGACCACCTCGAGCGCAGCCTCCTCCTGTTCTACACCGGCGCATCCCGGAACGCGGCAACCATTCTCAAGGAGCAGCGCGCCTCGTCCCTGGACCGGGACTCGACGGTGATGGAAAGCCTGCACGGTATCAAGCGCGACGCCGAGATCGCTCGGGACGCGCTACGGGCGGGCGACGTCCGTCAGATCGGGCAGATCCTGCACCAGTCCTGGCAGCGGAAGAAACGGCTGGCCAAGGGGATCAGCAACGAGCGCATCGACCGACTGTACCAGCTCGCGCTGGAGCACGGCGCGGGTGGCGGCAAGATCGCCGGCGCGGGCGGGGGCGGGTTCCTGCTGCTCTACTGCGAGCCCGAGTACCAGCCCACGGTCACCCAGGTGCTGGAGGCGGAGGCGCTCGCGCGCATGACGTTCCACTTCGATGACGGCGGCGCACAGGTGCTGGTCAACTCCATGCCCGAGATTCCCGGGCTGGCATATCCGGAGGGACGATGGGTCGGGTCTGGCGCCGCGTTCGCATAGGGGTCCTCGCGACCGATGCGCTGGGGGTGCTCGCCGGGTACGGCGCGGCTACGTTCGCGCACCACCAGCTGCTCGCTCGGCAGCTGGGCGGCCACTTGTGGCCGGTCTACCCGGTGCTCGCGGCCGCCGTCGCGCTGATCACGGTGAACCTGGCCTGGATGCAGGGGCTCTACCGGCGCTGGGCGCTGCTCGGCACTTACCCGCTTTACCCTCGGCTGGCGGGCACCTCGACCTACGGCGTGGTGGGCGTGATCATGCTGAGCTATTTCCTGGGCGGCCCGCCGTTCGTCTCGCGGTCCTGGCTGGTGGTGGCGTGGCTGGGCAGCATGCTGGGGTTGGTGGCGAGTCGGCTGTTCTGGCGGCGGCGGATCCAGCTGCACCTCGCGCGGGGCGAGTGGCTCCGTCGGGTGCTCATCGCCGGCGGCAATCAGCACGGGATCGCCGTCGCCCGCCAGCTGGCCGACCCGCGCCACGGCACCGAGGTGGTGGGTTTTCTGGACGACTACCAGCGGCCCGGCACCGAGATCGCCGACGGCCTGACCGTGCTGGACCATCCGGCCCACGCCGCGGCGGTCGCGGAGCGACTCGACGTCGAGCAGGTGATCATCATCGGCGGCGCGCTCAGCTGGGAAAGCCAGCGCCATCTGGCGGAGCTGGTCACCCGGCCCGATCGGCGGCTCGAGGCCTGGGTCTCGCCCACCTTCTACGACCTGCTCACTACCTCGACCGAGATGACCCACGTCGGTCACGTCCCGCTCCTGTACCTCTATCCCACCCGGTTGCGCGGGGTGGGGGCGGCGCTCAAGGGCTTCGTCGATGGAGCGGTGGCGCTCGCCCTGGCGGTCGCCCTCTGCCCGGCCTGGCTCTTCTGGTGGCTCAAGGCCAAGCGGCTCGGCGTGCCGATGGTGGACCGCCAGCGGGTACTGAGCGCAAGCGGCGCCTTCGAGCTGATGGGTCTCCACGCCGGCCTGGTGCACTCGCCGGTCGTGGCCCGGCTGCCCGCGCTGTTCAACGTGCTGCGGCAAGAGATGAGTCTGGTGGGACCGCGTCCGATCGAGCCTCGGGAGCTGCGCACCCATGAGCGGTGGTGGAGCAGCCTGGCGAGCATGCGGCCGGGTCTCACCGGACTCTGGCGGCTCAACGGCGGCGACATGATGGTGGAGGAGCGGGCGGCGCTCGATCTCTACTATGTCCGCAACTACTCGATCGCGCTGGACGCCCAAATCCTGTATCTGACCGCCCGCGCTCTCGCGGGCCGCACGGTCGGCGCCCTGGCCCGCTGGCAGCCGGAGGAAACGCCGGCCGGCCAGCCTCGGCCCGAACCGATGGCTCCCCGGCCTCGTACGTCGCCGCCGGTGGGCATCCCCACGCCGGCCGGGTGGCGTCACATGGGACCCGATCGGTGAGCGAGCCGGTTCGGGGGCCGGGAAAGCCGGCCGGCGCACCGGGAGGGCTGGCGGCCGCACGCTGGCTCCGCGAGGCGGTGCAGGCGATTCGCGGGATCGACAGCGAGGCCGTGGAGCAGGCGGCGGCGGTGCTGGTGGAGACCCGGCGACGGGACGGCACCATCTTCGTGGCCGGCAACGGCGGCAGCGCGGCCACCGCGTCGCACCTCGCGCTGGATCTGCAGAAGGCGGGGCGGGCCAACGGCGGGCGGGGCACCCGGGCCATCTCGCTGGCCGACAGCATCGGGCTGGTGACGGCCTGGGGCAACGACACCGCCTTCGATCGGGTCTTTGCCGAGCAGCTGGAGGTGCTAGGCCGGGAGGGCGACGCGCTGGTCATCGTGTCGGTGAGCGGCAGCTCGCCCAACCTGGTGACGCTGCTCTCGGCCGCAACCCGCCTGGGGATCCGGACCGTGGGCCTGCTGGGCCGGAAGGGCGGCAAGGCACGCGACCTGGTGGACGTTGCCGTCCTGGTGCCGAGCGACGATTACGGCTGGGTCGAGTCGGCCCACGTGGCGCTGCACCACGCGCTCACTTATGCGGTTCGCGAAGCGGCGCGCGCCGAGCGCGGATGACGGGGGCGGCCAACCCACACCCCAGCGTCGGGCATTCCGGCAAACGGCTGATGGACCTCGTGGGCGCGGCGCTGATACTGGTCGCCGCGTCCCCGGTGCTTTTGGCAGCCTCGCTTCTGGTCGTCCTCACCTCCCCCGGGCCGTTCCTGCACCGGCGCCGAGTCGTGGGACTCGGCGGACGCGAGTTCGATGCGTTGAAGCTCCGCACCATGGTCGCCGACGCCGACCGCATCCTGGCCGAGAACCCGGAGCTCCGCGCCGCGTTCGAGCGCAACTACAAGCTCTACCGCGACCCCCGGGTGACGCCGGTCGGCCGGCTGCTGCGCAAGTGGTCGGTCGACGAGCTGCCGCAGCTGATCAACGTGCTGCGGGGCGAGATGAGCCTGATCGGCCCGCGGATGATCACGCCGGTCGAGCTCGCCAAGTACGGCCCCAACGCCGGCCGCCTGTTCGAGGTTCGTCCCGGACTGTCGGGCTTGTGGCAAGTGTCGGGGCGGCAGGAGATTGATTACACGGAACGGGTCCGAATGGATCTCGACTACATCGACCACTGGCGCTTCGGCCGGGACCTGGCGATCGCGCTGCGCACGCCCGCGGCGGTGCTGCGGGGTAGGGGCGCGCATTGAAATGAGCAGAGCACTCGTCACCGGCGGCGCCGGCTTCATCGGGTCACACATCGCGGACCGCCTGTTGGCCGAAGGCCACGAGGTCGGCATTCTGGACGACCTCTCCACCGGACTGCGGGCCAACCTCGCCGAGGACGCCCGGTTCTGGGAGACCGACCTGTGCGACGTCGCCGCGGTGCGGCGGATCCTCCGCGAGTTCCGGCCGGAGCTGGTCTTTCATCTGGCGGCGCAGATGGACGTGCGCCGCTCCACCCGCGAGCCCGAGTTCGACGCGCGGGTAAACGTGCTGGGCGGGCTCGGGCTGCTCCGGGAGGCGATCGCCGCCGGGGTGCGGCGGATGGTCTACGCCTCGACCGGCGGCGCGGTGTACGGGAACGTAGATCCGGGCAAGCTCCCGGTGCGGGAGACCGAGCCCGCGTACCCCATCTCGGAGTACGGCGCCAGCAAGCTGTCGCTGGAGCATTATCTGAGCGTGTATGCCAGCCGGGGCGACATCGAATATGCGGTGCTCCGATTCCCCAACGTCTATGGCCCGCGCCAGCGGCCGGACGGCGAGGCGGGCGTGATCGCGATCTTCACCGGCCGGATGCTTCGGGGCGAAGAGGTCTTCATCTTCGGCGACGGCAGCAAGACCCGCGACTACGTCTATGTTGGCGACGTCGTAGAGGCCAATGTGCGTGGCGCGCATGGGCCCAGCGGCGTGGTCGCGAACCTCGGCTGGGGCCGGGAGGTGGCCGACATCGAGATCTTCGACGCGGTGGCCGGGGCGACCGGATACCGGCGGCCTCCGACCTTTGCGGCGGCTCGGCCGGGAGAAGTCTCGCGGATCTGTCTCGACGCGAGTCTGGCCCGGGCCACCTGGGGGTGGGCGCCGGCCGTGCCGCTGGCGGAAGGCGTGCGTCGAGTGGTGGAGCATGTGACCGCGGCGAGCAGGGTCAAGGAGCCGGCGCGGTGACCCGCGTTCTCGTCACCGGCGGCGCCGGGTTCATCGGCTCGCACACGGTGGACGCGCTGCTGGCCCGGGGCCACGACGTGCGGGTGCTGGATCTGTTGCTGCCGCCGGTACACGACGGCACCGTCCCCGCCTACCTGCCGCGCGAGATCGAGCTCATCCGCG
>DASQPE010000076.1:0-7491 GCA_035644115.1 Gemmatimonadales bacterium | reverse complement strand
CTTCGATCCCGCGTATGCGACGAATGGCCGGTTCGTGGTCAACTATACGGATGTGAACGGCGACACCCGGATCTCCGCGTTCAGGGTCTCGGCCGACCCCGACGTCGCCGACCCCGCGAGCGAGTCGGTGTTGCTCCCGGTGGACCAGCCGTTTGACAACCACAACGGCGGCCAGCTTGCGTTCGGCCCCGATGGTGACCTCTACATCGGTCTGGGAGACGGCGGCAGTGGCGGCGACCCTAACGGGAACGGACAGAGCGTCGCCACGCTGCTCGGCAAGCTTCTTCGGGTGAACCTGAACGGCGCCGCGCCGTATGCCGTTCCGTCCGACAACCCGTTTGCCGCCGCTGCCGGCCCCGCTACTCGAGGCGAGATCTGGAGCTGGGGTCTCCGGAACCCGTGGCGTTTCAGCTTCGATCGGGCCACTGGGGACCTCTATGTCGGCGACGTGGGCCAGGGAGCCCATGAGGAGATCGACGTGAGCCCGGCGGCCACCGGGGCCGGCCGCGGCGTCAACTTCGGCTGGAATCGAATGGAGGGAACCCACTGTTATCCCCCCGATCCGGCCGATGCCTGCGATCGGACCGGCCTCACCGGCCCGGTCCTCGATTACGATCATCCCGATGGCTGCTCGGTCACCGGCGGCTACGTCTATCGGGGCTCGGCGATTCCCGCCCTCGAGGGCACCTACTTCTACTCGGACTACTGTGGCGGCTGGGTCCGAAGCTTTCGGTTCTCGAGCGGAGGCGCAACGGATCAGCGCGAATGGCCGGCGCTGCGGCCGGGTGGAAGCGTCACCAGTTTTGGGCAGGACGCGAGCGGGGAATTGTACCTGTTGACCGCCCAAGGCGGTGTTTACCAGATCGTGCAGTCGCGCTAGCATAGCTCGACCGAGGAGGTGTGATGCGACCCATGTGGATATTCAGCGGCGTGGCGCTCGCGGGACTAGCCGCGGCCGTCGCGCCCCCCGTAGTCATCACGGAATGGAAAGTGCCTTGGGCCCAAACCCGTCCACGTGATCCGTATCTCGATCCGCAGGGGCGGGTCTGGTTCGTCGGCCAGGCCGGCAACTACGTCGCGTACCTCGAGCCATCGAGCGGCCAGTTCAAGCGGTACGAGATCGATCCCGGCACCCACCCGCACAACCTGATCATCGATCGCAAGGGCGTCGTGTGGTATGCCGGCAACGCGAACGGCATGATCGGCCGTCTCGATCCTGCCAGCGGGAAGATCACGCGATATCCCATGCCCGATAAGGCCGCGGGCGACCCGCACACCCTCGTCTTCGACCGGAACGGTGACATCTGGTTCACGGTGCAGCGGGGCAACTTCGTCGGGAAGCTGACGGTCGCTACCGGCGCTGTCCGGCTGATCCGGGTCCCCACCGAGAACGCGCTCCCCTACGGTATCGGTGTCGACCGGGACAACCGTCCCTGGTTCGTCGAGTTCGGCAGCAACAAGCTCGGAACGGTGGACCCCCTAACGTTCACGCTGAACGAGTACATCTTGCCCAACGACCGCGCGCGGCCCCGGCGCATTGCGATCACCTCCGACGGCCGCGTCTGGTATGACGACTACGTGCGCGGCATGCTCGGCCGCTTCGACCCGCCGACCGGCAGCTTTACCGAATGGGCCCTGCCGGGCGGTGGCAGCTCTCTGCCCTACGCGATGACGGTGGACGATCGGAATCGGCTCTGGGTGGTAGAGACCGGTCCGCAGCCGAATCGGCTGGTCGGCTTCGACCCGGGCAGCCAGAAGTTTTTCAGTGAGACGCCGATCACGGAGAGCGGCGGGGTCACGGTGCGCAACATGGTCTATCACGCCGGAAGCAAGGCGATCTGGTTCGGCACCGACGCGAACACGATCGGACGGGCGCAGCTCCCCTAACAGCCCAGTCATCTTGCCTCCCGGAGGCGGGCGCCGTATTGTGCGGTTCGGCTTTTGTTCGGTATTCAAGAACCGTCCGCCCCGTGAACCCAGCCCGCTCAGTCCAAGCCGTTCTGGCTCATCGGTTTCCGGATGCAGTTCCCCGCTTTGGCTGGACTCGGGGGACGGTCCCGACCGGTGTGACTGCCCTCGATGCGATCCTCCCCGATGGAGGCTTTCAACGCGGGCGGTTGGCGGTCTGGTCACCCGGTCCCGGGGCACCTGCGTTGCTCCGATCGGCGTGCCTCCGGGTCGTCGCCGAGGGGGAGCGTGGAGCATGGATCGACGCCACGCACACCGTTACCGGAGCATGCTGGAAAGAGGGGCCGCTTCTCATACGCCCCGACACACCGACCGCCGGGCTCCGAGCCGCAGAGGAGCTCACCCGATCGGGAGGCTTCGCGCTCGTCGTCCTGGACGGCGTTGACCCCGATCCGACCGCGATGGTGCGTCTCTCTCGCGCGGCGAACGAGGGCGGTTCGGCGCTGGTCCTGCTCAGTCACACCACCTCGCTCGCGAGCTTGCGTCTCGCCTCATGCCCCTTGCCGGCCCAATACGTCCGGCGCCGGAGCCCTCTCGGAGAGCCGGACGTTGTGACCGCGGTGAAGCTGCGGGTCGAAGCTCGAGCCTCGGGCTGGTTCGCCGCCACCGAGCTTGCGATTCCCGTGTGGTACGACGATCAGCGACTGGCACCCGAGTACGGCTATCCCGATCGGCGCGGCTAGCACCTCACGCCGAATCGATCGCCTCCCACACCTTGATGCAGCTTCGCACGTTGCTTGACCAGGGTGTGTTTCGGGATATATTCGGGGTTATGGCAATAGTCTGCCTTTCGGAGCTCGCCACCACCACCGGCTCGATCAATCCCGCCGAGCTGGCTCTCGCCCTGCTCGAGCGAGCCCCCAAGGTGTTGGTAGACGCAGGGCAGCTCCTCTGGGCTGACGCCCGGGGGCTTCATGCTCGCTCGCTCGCCGAGACCCTGTTGGGGGTTCTGCAGGCGCAGGGGTGTCGAGCCCCACGCGCCGGTGTCGCTGCCACCGCGGTGGCGGCGCGAGTTGCGGCCCTGCACGGCAGAGAGCCGATCACAGCCGTTCCCCCTCACGGTGATCGTGAGTGGCTCGCTCCGTTTCCCGTCACGGTCCTCGATCCCGAGCCCGATGTGGCAAACCTGCTCGACGGCACCGGAATCGAATCCTGCGGAGAGCTGGCGGCGCTCGATCAGGCATCGGTCGAGCTCCGCTTCGGGGCCGCTGGCGTCACCCTCTGGCGGCTCGCGCGCGCCGACGATCGCCGGCTCCTCTTCGGTCCGCCGCCGCCGCCGCTTCCTCATGCTTCGCTCGAGTGGACCGATTACGTCCTTCGCGATCCTGAGCGGCTCCTCTTCGTGATCAACCGGCTAGCCGGAAACGTCACCGCCTCGCTTCGCGAGCTGGGCCAGGGCGCCCGCACGTTCACCCTCGTCTTCTCCCTCGACCGGGGCGGCGTGGTCGAGCATCCGTTTCATCCCTCACGGCCCAATGCCGACCAGCGCACCTGGATGCGCCTGGTGCGAGACGAGCTGGAGCAGGTGCGGCTCCTTGACGCGGTTTCAGGTATCGCGCTCCGGGTGGATGCGGTGCTTCCCTCCACCAGCATCCAGGGTGATCTGCTCGACCGCGGCTTCGCCACCGCGAGTGTGGCCGAAGCCGCGCTCGCTCGCGTGATCGATGAAAAATCGCGCTTGCTGGCTCCCAAAAACGGTCGCCACCCCTTGCTCCGTCGCCGGACCGTCTGGCGGGAAGAGCCGGCCGCCGTCGTGTGGCGACGTGCCGAAATTCGGGGGAGCGACCTCGAGCCCCGGCTCGCTCTTCATCTCCTTCCGGAGCCGCAGCCGGTCGCCGTGGAAACCGAGACCAGCCGAGGGTTCAGCGCTCCGCTTCGATACCGGGATCACGAGGGCTGGCACGAGCTCCTCGTCGCTCGTGGGCCCGACTGCATTTCCGGTGGTGAATGGGACAACCCCTTTGCCGTCGAGCTCTATGGCTGCGTCCGCGCCGACGGCGACTTGGTGCAGCTCGCGCGCGACGCCAAGAGCGACACCTGGTCGCTGCAGGGAAGCTGGCGCTAGCGAAGCAAGCATGTTCGTCGAGCTCCGCGCCCACTCCGCCTTCTCCTTCGGAGACGGCGCCGTCACCCCCGAGACCCTCGTCCAGCGCGCCGCCGCGCTCGGCTATCCCGCGCTCGGCCTCACCGACGCAGCGGATCTGGGCGGTGTCGTGCGGTTCGTGGTGGAAGCGCGCCGGCAAGGCGTCAAACCGCTCGTCGGGGCCGAGCTCCTGGTCTCACCCGATGGCGCATCATCAGCGGCGCACCCCGCTGCTTTCCTGGTCCAGAACGAGCGCGGATATCGCAACCTCGCCGGCCTCGTCACCCAGGCGCGCGTAGGCCATCTCGATAGCTGGAATCGCGACCGTCCCCACACCACCCGGGGGCACGCGAGCGTCTCCTGGAGCCAGGTTGCCGAGCGGAGTGAAGGGTTGATCGCCCTTACCGGCCCGGCCTCGGGCGAGCTCGCCACCTTGGTCCGCGCCGGCCGCTGGTCTGACGCTCTTCGCCGCCTGTCCCAGTGGCGCGATGTCTTCGGCGATCGCCTGGCGGTCGAGGTTCAGCGCCATGAAGCCGGCGTCCCCGAAGTCGAGCTGGCCGACTTGCTGGCCGACCTGGCGGAGACGCTCCGCATTCCCTGGATCGTCACTCAGGATCCCCGCTACGTCGATCGCAAGAGTCGCCTCGTTCACGACATGCTCACCGCCCTTCGCGCCGATCTCCCGCTCGCGGAGGCCGCCAGGCAGGGACTGCTCCTTCCTAATGGCCGCTGGCGACTCCTCTCTCCTGACGAGATGGCCCGCCGCTGGGCCGCTCGTCCCGAGGGACTCGAGGCCACGGGCCCCATCGCCGACCGATGTGACTTCAACCTCGCCTGGATGCGCCCGCCGCTCCCGCACTTCCCGGTTCCCGAGGGTCATACCGACGACTCGTTCCTCCGGCTCTGCGTCGAGCAGGGGGCCCGGGAGCGCTGGGGCATGCTCGACGATACCCAGCGGCGTCAGCTCGGGCACGAGTTGGGCGTGATCGGCCGGCTCGGCTTTGCCGGCTTTTTTCTCGTGATGTGGGATGTAGTGCGTCAGGCCGGCAAGCTCGGCATCCTCTGCCAGGGCCGCGGCAGCGCCGCCAACTCCGCGGTGGCCTACTGCCTCGGCATCACCGCGATCGATCCCGTCCGCCATGGATTGCTGTTCGAGCGCTTTCTCTCCGAAGTGCGGGTGGACGGGCAGACCGAGGCGCCCGATATCGATCTCGATATCGAGCACGACCGACGTGAGGAGTTGCTCGACTATGCCTACGGCCAGTGGAAGCGCTCCTGTGCGGCCATCACCTGCACGGTGCAGCACTACCGCGCGCCCAATGCGCTGCTCGATGCGATGCGGGCGCTGGGCTATCCCGCGGAGCTCGCCTTCAAGCTCTCCAAGCGGCTCCATCAGTACGAGGCCACCGATGGCGCGGCATACGTCCGCGACACCCTGGCAAAGCAGTTCGGGGTCTCGCTGGACGAGACCCGCGGCCGGGCGATTCTCGCGATCATGGAGGGCTGCGATCATCTCCCCCGGCTCCGTTCAACCCACGTGGGCGGATTCGTGCTGTCGTCGGCGCCGCTGGGCGATTGGCTCCCGATCGAGCACACCACCATGGGTCGTACCATCATCCAGTTCGACAAGGACGATCTCGACTCGATCGGCGTGCCCAAGTTCGACTTCCTGGGCCTGGGGGGTCTCTCCCTGGTTCGTCGCGCCTTCGACGTCATCCAGCGCCGCAGCGGCATCCGCCCCGAGATCTACCGCTTGCCACCCGACGATCCCGCGACCTACGAGATGATCTCGCAGGGGGATACCATCGGGACCTTTCAGATCGAGAGTCGGGCCCAGATCGCGTCGATCCTGAAAACGAAACCGGAGCGGCTCTACGATCTCGTGGTTCAGGTGGCTCTCATCCGCCCCGGTCCGATCCAGGCGCGGTTCGTCAATCCCTACACCATGCGCCGGCGCGGGCTCGAGCCGGTGACCTATCGCCATCCCGCGCTCGAGCCGATCCTCGCGCGCACCCAGGGGCTCCCGATCTTCCAGGAACAGGCCATGGCGGTTGCCATGGTGATGGGCCTATACACCGCGGCCGAAGCCGACGCCCTCCGCCGCACGATGGGACACTACCGGAAGCGCGACCGGCTGGTAGCCGAGCTGGCCCGCCTGCGCGATCGCATGATCGCGCGCGGCATCTCGGAGCCGGTCGCGACCCTCGTAGCCCAGGACCTCGAGAGCTTCGGCAGCTACGGCTTCCCCGAGTCGCACGCGTGGAGCTTCGCACTCATCGCCTATGCTACGGCCTGGCTCAAGCGCCATCACCCAGCCGAGTTCTGTCTTGGGTTGCTCAACTCGTGGCCGATGGGGTTTTATCCGCCGGCCACGCTGGTGAACGACGCGCGGCGGCACGGGGTGGACGTGCGCGGCCCGTGCCTCAAGGAGGGCGACTGGGAATGCACCGTGGAGGAGACCGACGACCCCACCCGGCCAGCGCTCCGGATCGGCTGGCGGCACATACGGGGCGTGGGAGACAAGGCGATCGAGCGGCTTACCTCTGCACGGAACGCTGGCCCGTTCGATTCGATCGAAGAGGTGGTGCGCCGGGCGTCACTCACTCGCGCCGAGGCCCTCGGCCTGGCGCGGGCGGGCGCCTTCGACGCCTGGGAGCCTGATCGCCGCCACGCTGCATGGGCCGCGGTCGGCGCCGCGGGGGACGACCTTCCGCTGGCGCCGGCCGGCCGCACGCGCCACAACCCGCGTGTCCTCCGGCGCGATGAAATGATCTGGCTCGACTACTTCGCTATCGGCATGAGTCTCGCGGGACACCCGATGGAGCATGTCCGGAAGCGGCTCAAGCAGCGCGGCGTGCTCGACAGCCGCGACCTCCTCGAGCTCGAGGGCGGCGAGCGGGTGATCGTGGGTGGGCTGGTCACAGTGCGGCAGCGGCCGGAGACCGCGGGGGGAACGATCTTTCTGCTGCTCGAAGACGAGCACGGATTCATCAACGTGGTGGTGCCTAAACAGCTGGTGGAGCCGAACCGTGAGGTGGTGAAGTTCGCGCTCTTCATTCTGGTGCAGGGCCGGTTCGAACGCGATGACATGGTGATGAACGTCGTGGGCCAGAACTTCCGCACCCTCAAGGCGCGCGAGCTGGCCTACGCAAGCCGGGATTTCCGATGATTACGAGTGGACCGGTGAACCGGCGCTCCGCGTTAAACCGGACGCCCCGTTTACCGTTCACCGTTCACGCTTTCTACTTATGGCACCCCCACTCCCTCCCCCCATTGACCCCGCCGAGCTCGCCCGCCTGGGCGCAGCGCTGCCGCCGGTCGTGTTGTTCGGGAGCTCTTCCTGGAACTACCCGGGCTGGAAGGGCCTGGTGTACCACCGCGAGTATCGGAGCAAGGGAGCATCGGCGCGCATGCTCGAGGAGTATGCGCGCTTCCCGCTG
>DASQPE010000075.1:0-3207 GCA_035644115.1 Gemmatimonadales bacterium | reverse complement strand
CCGGCCTCGCCAGCCGTTCTCCGACCGCGAGGCCGCTCACCACCTCCACCCGGCCGCCCCCCAGGTCCGCGCCCAGCGTGACTGCGCGCAGGGCCGTGCGGCCGTTTTCCCAGACCAGCGCGTATCCGTCTTCCCCAATTGCCTCCCGCGGCACGACGACGATCCGCCGCCGCTCCCGCCCGAGCCGCACGCTCACGCTGGCGCCTGGGGCGAGCTGTGAGCCGGGGCCGACTTCGAGCACGACCTCGCGGGTCCCGCTCGCAGGGTCGATGGCCGGCGACGTGCGCAGTACTCTCGCCTTCGCGCTTCCTCCGGAGGCGGCGATGACCTCGGCCGCGGTTCCGGGTCGCACCTCCCCGGCGGTCTCTGGCACCCGCACCCGGGCAAGCAGCGGGTTCATCGCGGTTACCCGAAACAGCGTATCGCCCGGGGCGACCAGGCGCCGAGGCCGGGCGAGGCGCGAGGTGACGACGCCTCCGAACGGCGCGGTGATGCGGGTGAGCTCGAAATCCCTGCGCGCCTTCTTGAGGGCGAGCTCGGCCTGACGGTCCTGCATCTCGGCCTGCTCCGAGTCGGCCACCGTCGCCGCGCCCGACCGGGTGAGCTCGCGGGTGCGCCGCACCAGCCGCTCCGCGTTGGCGTAGGCATTCTCGGCCTGTCCGACCGCGATCTCCTGGTCCACGCTCTCGAGCTTGGTGAGCAGCTGCCCGGCCTCGACCCTGGTCCCGAGATCGGCCAGCACCGATTCCACCATCCCGGCCGACCGGGCAGCGACAACGGCATCGTACTCGACGTAGAGTTGCGATGGCAGCGCGATCGGCGCATCGACGGTCGCAGTGTCCGCGGTCAGCAGCGCCAGGCTGGTCACCGGCGTTTCGGCCTTAGCGGCCCTTGGCTCCTCGCCGCATCCGGTCGCCGCGAGCGCAACCCAGATGACGAAGAGCGCGTATCCGTCGTGTTTCATGACCACATCCTCCACCAGAGCAGCCGACCCTGGCGCACCGGCTGCCGCAGCAGCCGGCCCAGCACCGAGGCCTTAGCCGTGAGCACCCGCGCGTAGGCTGCCATCCCCGGCCGAAGCAATCCGTCCGGATTCGGGATCAGCGCCCGTACCGCGAAGCGAACCTGCCCCGCGCTGTCCCACGGCGCGGGCGCTATCGATGTCACCCGACCGGCGAACGTCCTCTGGGGCAGGGCATCTACTCGAAGTCGCACTTCCTGGCCCGGCGCGACGCGCTCGATGTCCTGCTGGTCCACCCCGAACTCGAGCTCGAGGGTGTCGGTACGCCCGACCGTGACGACCAGGTCGCCTTCCTCCAGCTTGGCCCCGAGGCGCTCGCCGGGTCGCGGCGTGAGGACCAGGCCCGAGACCGGCGACCGGATCAACGTCGCGGCCAGCCGCTCGTCGAGCACCGCGGCCTCCTGCCGGTAGGTCTCCGTCCGCATTCGCTGGAGGCGTTCTTCGGCCGGGTCACCCCGGCTTGCGGCCTGCGCAGCCCGGCGGTCGCTCTCGAGGGCCGCTGCCGCGGCGGCATCCCGCTGGGCTCGGAGCTCGGCATCCCGGAGCTGGAGCACCGGCGCGCCGCGGGCGACGGCGGATCCCTCGGTCACCAGCACCCGTTCGATGATTCCGGGCACCAGCGACCGAAGGTCGGTGCGGTAGGACGGCCGGAACAGGGGTGTGGTGCCGCTCACCCGCAGCGGCCACTGGATCAGGGTGAGCGCCACCAGCACAATGGCGCCGCCCAAGGCGTACAGCAGGCGCTTGCGGAGGGGAATCTCGAGGAACGCCCGTTTCCGCTCGGCGATCGCGCTGAACGCATCCACCAGCGGGACCTGGGCGTAGAGCTGCGCGTTGCGCAGCGCGACCGTGGTCTGGTTTGCCAGGATCGTCGCGAGCTCGCGCTGGGTCTCGGTGACAAAGTTGGGCGCGTGCGACTCGAACAGCAGAATGCCGACCACGCCCTCTTCGTCGGTGAGCGGGAGATACAGCCCGCTCACGATCTCATCGGCCTCGAGGTCGGGGCCGAAGATCGTGAGAAAGGTCCGCTCCGCATCGGTGGTGGACGCCGCGCGGTCGGAGAGGTAGAACGACTCGCCCCGGCCCGCCGCCCAGGCCGCGCGCACCGCGAGGTCCTGGAGCTTGGGGTCGTCCCGATCGACCTGCTCCTGCCCAGCGATCGCGCGGATGTCGCAATGACCCTTGTCGTACAGCGCGATTGCGCCGCGGTCGAACTGGAGCGCGCGCGCGGACAGATTCACGACCGACCGGAGCACCCGGTCGAGATCGAGGGTCGCGGTGATCTCGCGACTGATCTCGAGCAGCAGCGCCAGGTCGCGCGCCCGCTTGTCGGCGGTGTGGAGCTGGGCGTTCCGCAGAGCGATCGCGGCGCTGGCTGCCAGTCCCTCGAACAGCTCGCGGTCGCCGAGGTCGAAGACGCCATCGCCGGTCCGTTTTCCGGTGACTTGAATGGCGCCGACCGTCGTGCCCTGCGCGACCATGGGGGATGCCATCACGGTCGTGGCAACGGCATCGCCGGCGGTGTCCACGGCCGGGTCGAAGCGGGGGTCCTCCATTGCCCGGGTGACGACCGTGGTGCGCTGCTTCCTGGCCACGTCTCCGATGAACCCGGTGCCCACCGGCATCTCGGCACCGACCAGGCGCTGGCTGGCGCCTCCCATCGCCAGGCGACAGCGGAGCATGTCGCCTTCAGTGATCCAGAGGGAGCCGCCTTCCGCGCCCAGGGTTTCGAGCACGGTCGCGAAAACCCTGGGCAGGAGCTCGTCGAAATCGAGGCTGGAGTTGAAATCCTGACCGATTCGCTGCAGCAGGCGAAGGCGCTCCACCTCGCGGCGAAGCGCCTCGGCCGGCGTCGAAGCGGCGGCCGCTGACAGATCCTGCAATGACGATGTGTCCAGAGTGGGTGCGCCTCCCCGCTGCGGCGGGGACCGGCAGTAAGCGCTCCTAGCTTCGGTTAAGCTACGGGCGTGGACCAGAGGACGCTAGAGCGCGGCGCTGGAGGAGATAAGCGGGAGGCGGGGCCTGCCGGGTTGGCCGGCGGGTCCCGCCCCTTCGATGCCGTGAGCTCCGGACTTAGCTGGGCTTGTGGGTAACGATGCCGGAGGGCGCAATGCGCTCCTCGAGCTCGGACACGCTCAGCTCGAGCGCTTCGGCGTTCTTCCCAGTGGCGTTCTTGATCTGGGTCT